>DASXHM010000263.1:0-3793 GCA_036488495.1 Myxococcales bacterium
GCCACCTTCGCGCCAGGTGCTGGGGATGATCTCGGTTTCGACGAAGTTCCGCTGCACGCCGTAGAAATGGGTCGGTTCGTGGTGCTCGTTGAGGAGGCCGAAGGGCATCAGGAAAAGGCCGGCGGTGAGGTTCAGCTCCGGCCGCACTTAGAAGTCGACGTAGAGCTGCTCGATCTCGAATTCGCCGGAGTCGTCCGCGGAGGCCACCGCGTGCTCGACTTCCCATTCGGAGTTGAAGACGACTTTCGGGCTGAAGCGGTAGCCGAGGCCGAAGACGGCGCGGCGTAAATCCGCGACGGTGCGGCCCTCGTCCTTGCTCGGCCGGGCGTAGTAGAGCTCGCCGTAGCCCCAGAGGCTGACGTTGTCGAGCGGCGAGGGGGTGCGCGACGGGACGTCGATGGGCGTCTGTTCGGGGGGAGCTTCGGGTGGCGCGGACGCCGGCGCCGCGGCGGCCTGGGACGCCAGGACGGGTGAGGCGAGAACGAAGAGCGAAAAGCAGAAGAGCATGAGGATCCCGATCGGTTGCCTGTTGAGAATGATTACCAAAATCATTCTCAACACGTCAACGCGGCGCGCGCCGGTGCGTCGGCAGCAGCCAGACCCGCTGGCTGTTGGGTCGCAGCGCCGAAAGGTTTTCCGTTCCGGCACACAACCGCCACAAACCCCGGCCTACACCTCTCGCGCATGCAGAGCGTCTTGATCGTCGAAGACGAGCGCGATCTCGTGGACCTGTTGTCCTTCAACCTGCGCAACGCCGGGTTCGAAGTGGAAGTGGCAGCCACCGCCGCCGATGCGCTGGTGGCCACGGGCGGCCGGACTTTCGATCTCGTGCTCCTCGACCTGATGCTGCCCGACCTGCCCGGCACCGACGTCTGCAAGAAGCTCAAGGCATCGCCGAGGACGCGCTCGATGCCCGTCATCATGGTCACCGCCCGCGGCGAGGAGGTGGACCGCGTGGTCGGGTTCGAGCTCGGCGCCGACGACTTCGTCACCAAGCCCTTCAGCATGCGCGAACTGCTGCTGCGCATCCGGGCGGTGCTGCGCCGCAGTCCCGGCGAAGACGAGCCCGCGCAGAGCGAAGTCGGCGTCATCCGCATCGACCTGGAAGCACATCGCACGTACGTCGCCGGCAAGGAGGTGGACTTGACCGCCCTCGAGTTCAAGCTCCTGCACAACTTCATGACCCGCAAAGGCCGCCTGCAGACCCGCGAGACGCTCTTGCGCGACGTGTGGGGAGTTTCCAGCAACCTGCAGACGCGCACCGTGGACACGCACGTGAAGCGCCTGCGCGAGAAGCTCGGCGAGGGGCGCGATCTGCTCGAAACCGTGCGCGGCGCGGGCTACCGGATGGTGGATCCGCAGGACGCCTGATGGCGCTGTTCCGTCGCAAAGTCACCGCTGAGGAGGGGCTCGAGGCGGTGCGGCGCGAGCTCTCGGCGCCGGGGTCGAAGCTGCGCGACGAGCTGTCGGTCCTGCTCTCGCCCAACACCGACGCGCTTCGCGAAGTCGTCGAGGGTTTTCCCGAGGCCGCCGCCATCCTCGACGACGGCCGGACCTTCGCTTTGGCCAACCAGCGGCTGGCGCGGCTGCTCGGGCGCGATTGCGTGGGGCGGACCGTCCTCGAAGCCACCCGCAGCGGCGAATTGGACGACGCGGCGCAAGCAGCTCTGCGCGGCGAGCTCATCGAGCGCGAGCTGCCGCTGCCGTCGTCGCAACTGCAGGTCCGCGCCACCCTTTCGCCGCTGTCCGGCGAGCGCGCTCTTCTCGTGCTGCACGACCTCACCGCTTCTCGCCGGATGGAGGCGATGCGCCGCGACTTCATCGCTAACGCGAGCCACGAGCTGCGCACGCCCGTCGCCGCCATCGCGGGCGCGGCGGAGACCCTGCTGGGCGGGCCGCTCTCCGCGGCGGATGCGCGCAAGTTCGTGGAGATGATCGCGCGCCATGCCGACCGGTTGAGCCGGCTCACCCGCGATCTCCTCGACCTCTCGCGGCTCGAGGCGGGTGAGTTTCGCGCCGCGCTCGGGGTGGTCGAGCTCGTCCCCATCTGCGAGTCATGCCTGGATCTGGTGCGCGACAAGGCGCGGGAGAAGGAGCTGGTGCTGGGCTTCGACGGGCCACCCGGCTTGAAAGCGCTCGCAGACCGCCGCGCCGTCGAACAGATGCTCGTCAACCTGCTCGACAACGCCATCAAGTACACGCCCCGCGGCGGGCGGGTGACGCTCCTCGCCGACGGCGCCTTTGCGCACGTCATCCTCAGCGTCATCGACACCGGCGTCGGCATCGAGCCGCGGCACACGCAGCGCATCTTCGAGCGCTTCTACCGAGTCGACGGCGGCCGTTCGCGCGATGCCGGCGGCACCGGGCTTGGGCTCGCCATCGTCAAGCACCTGGCGCTCGCGCAGAACGGCGAGGTCGGGGTGGACAGCGGCAGCGGCGGCAGCCGGTTCTGGATCAAGCTGCCCGCCGCCGAAAGCCCGCGCGCCAATTGAAGCCGGCCGAAGGCAGCGCGCCAATTGACCGCGCTCGCGAAGGCAGCGCGCCAATTGAAGCCGATTGCACGCTGCGGTAAGCCATCGGCGGAGGAAGATCAATGCTGCCGCTGGTCGCGAGCTTGAGCATCCTCACCTGGAACGTCTTCATGATGCCGCGCTGGGTGCACGAGAGCCCCGGCAATGCGGAGCGCGCTCGCGCCATCGTGGAAGTGCTGCGCCCGCTCGACCACGACATCCTCGTCCTGGAGAAGGTCTTCGACGGCGGCGCGCGCGACATCCTGCGCAATGGTTTGAAAGACAAATATCCCTATTCCTATGGGCCGGTGAACGGCAGCGGCTTTTCGCTGAAGCTGAACGGCGGCGTCGTGGTCCTGAGCCGCATACCTCTGACCGGCTACCGCGAGATCCAGTTCGACGACGCCATCGACGTCGAGGTGTTCTCCCGCAAGGGCGCGATGCTGCTCTCGGGCGTGAAAGACGGCCAGCCGTTTCAATTGGTCGCGACCCACCTGCAGGGCGACGAGGACGACGCCGCGCGCTCGCGCGAAGTGCGCAAGCTGCAGATCGATCAGATCGAAAGCCAGCTCGTTGCCGCACATGCCGACCCGCACGTTCCCTTGTTCGTCGCCGGCGACTTCTGCCTGCCCAGGTGGGACGGCGCGCCCGATTCGCCGGAGTCCGCGGCGTACCGGCTGATGCTGGAAGTGCTGATGGTGCGCAACGGGCCGGAGCGGCGCATCACGCTCAACGACACCAAGTGCCCCGCCTCCGAGCTGGGGTCGACGTGCAACGATCTCGCCTCCGACGGCACCGGCCGCCTCGCCGAGCTCGATTACATTCTCGTCCGCCCGAACGGCCACGCGGTCGAAGGGCATTGGCAGCGCCACGTCTTCCAAGCGCCGTGGAGCGTGGATCCTTTCCGCCACGATCTGTCCTACCGCTACGCCGTGAGCGCGCGATTCGATTGGAAGTGAGTTGGGCGATTGAGCGGCGCCTGCGATCACTGCTTCGGAGACGGAGCAGGAGCGACGACGCCGAGGACGTTCGGGAGCGGCCATTGACGGTCGTTCTTGTCGTCCTCGTGGAAGCCCGTCTCGTAGCTGCCGGCCAGGTCCAGCTTCAAGGACGGCCCACGCACCGACAAGCTCGCTTCCGGTCCGCCCTCGACATGCATCGCCCGCACGATCCCGAGCGGCAGCGCGAGCAGCTTCTGGTTCAGCTCGTGCATCGAGAACGGCGTGCGCGAGAAGAGAAACAGGATGCGCCCGTCCTTGTCCTCGCCAATCGCCGCTTCGCTC
>DASXHM010000271.1:0-12483 GCA_036488495.1 Myxococcales bacterium
GCGCGGCTCGCAGATGATCGCCCGCTTCATGAACGACGAAGTCCTCGCCCGGGTGCAGAAACTGAAACCCATCGCGCAGGAGGCCGGGCTCTCGATGGCCCAGCTTGCCATCGCCTGGGTGCTGCAGAACCCGAACGTCTCTTCGGCCATCATCGGCGCATCCAGGCCCGAGCAGGTGCGGGACAATGTCAAAGCGTCGGGGGTCAAGCTGGACGGGGCGCTCCTCAAAGCCATCGACGCGGCGCTGGGCGAGGCAGTGGAGCGCGATCCGCGGAAGACCGTCAGCCCGGCAAAGCGCCCCTGAGCCTGCCGGCGGGTCCGACGATCATCGCGCCCGGGCACTTCAGGCCAGCCTGCGCGGCGGCTGCGGCGTCTGGCGGGCTTGACGGCGAGCCGATCGACGCGAACCTTCGCCCTCGAAATACCCGCGCACGCGGCGCGTACGGGAAAGCCACGCCGCGCCTCGGGTCACGCACTAGGAGGAGCACTGTCATGCGATTCGTCTTGCTCTCGCTCTCGTTCGCTCTCGCCACCGCTTGCGCTACCGGAAGCTCGGGTCAAGCTTCCGGCTCCGCGGGATCTACTGCAGCCGTGGGCGACTGCGGCCCGATGATGGCCGCGCACGCCGGCCGAGGCACGGTCGTCCTCTCGGCGCCCGACAACAACGCAAACACCATCACCACGCTGGAACAGGGCACGGACATCTGCGCCTCGAAGGAGTCGCGAGGCTTCGGCTTTCGCCGGGTGCGGCTCGCCGACGGCCGCGTCGGCTTCGTCGACGAGCACAACCTGGACTAACCGCGCGGTGTCACCGTCACGGCGCAGGTCTTCTGCACCTGCCCGACGGTGACCGTGATGGTGGCGGTGCCGGCGCTGACCGCCGTGATCTGGATTTGCGCGCCCGGCCCCTTGGTGACCGTGGCGACAGCCGTGTTCGACGACGCCGCGTCGGCCGCTTGGGTCACGTCAGCGCGCATCCCGTCGCTGTAGTCGCCGGTGACCGCGAAGGCGGTCGTCACCCCGACCGGGATGTGCACGTCCGTCTGCGAGAGCTCGATTGCGACCAGCCCGGTCGTGACTGGACTTCCCGCGTCCGCGAAGCCGCCGTCGCTTGCGCCGCCGCCGGTGCTGCCGCTGCCTGTGGTGCTGTCATTGCCGCCGCACGCCGCCGCGAGTGCGACCGCGGCGATCAAGCACAGCCTCCCCATCCACGACCGGTTCGGCCTGCGTTCGGTTGCGCTGTGCGGGATCATTTCAGGAGCCCCGGCCACCAGCTCATGCTGCATCCGTCCGGCCCTGAGCTACCGATGACGGTGCCGTCGGGACCGATCGACAACCCCGCGGTCGGGAACGTCACCCGGCCGCAGCTTTCGCCAGTCGCGGCGACGAAGTCGAGCGCGTCGTGCGGAGCGGCGCCGGCTCGCGGGATCAGCGCATAGCCGCTGCCGCCGCGGATGACCTGCAGATCGTAGTTCGCGTGCGAGGTGAGCCAGTCCGGAGCCGCATCGAAGCTGGCGGCGCCGCTTTGTGAAGTGCCGACCCACGCTCCTCCCACCTGCAGCGCAGCGCCACCGGAAGCGAGAGGCCGTAGCGCGACCGCACCGCCGCCGCCGGGCGCGGCGAAGAAGGGCGTCAACGGCGCGAGCTGGGCATCGAACCAGCGCGCCGCCAGCCCCGACGAGACGCCGACCGCGCTGCCGGGCGAGACCACGACCAGCGTCTGCCCCTTCGCGTCCACCACCGCGGTGACGTTCGGAACCGCGCCCACCCGGGTGGAGGCGGAGGTGTTGGCCTGCGCATCGAAGCGGGTGAGCGTGACGGTGCCGCCGCAATTGTCGACCACCACCGATCCGGACACGGCGGAGGGAAACGCAACGCTCGTGCAGCCGCCCTGATCGAGCGGCGTACTGCGCACCGCATGACCATTGGCGTCGAAGAAGATCAGCGAGTTGGCATTGGCGTGCTGGATTGATTCAAAGCCCGTATCCTGCCCGAAGACATCGCCTGCGACGCCGGTGAAGCTGCCCTGGGCAGCGCCGGCAGCGGACCAGATCTGCCAGTTGAACGCAGAGTTGCCGTGGTGCGATTCGGCGGCGACGTCGCCTGCCCTGTCGCTGGTGAAGAATTGGCAGACGTCGCCGTTCTTGTGCGCGACCGTCGCGGTCTGAGGCGCTGCGAGAGAGGCCGGCGCGACTCCGTCGCAGGCGGCAGCCGTTGCGGTGCCGCCGTCGGAGGAGCCGCCTCCGGGCGCCGCGACGGTGCCGCCATCGCTGCCCCCGGCTGGGCTCGAAGTCCCGCCGTCCGAACCGACCGACGGCGAACCGCCGCTCTGGTCGATAGGCCCGCAAGCAACCGCTGCAATGACTCCGCAAATAAACAATGCGCTGCGCATTCGGTCTCCGTTAACAGTGATGTGCGCACCGCGCACCTCGCTCGCGAGGAACGGCCAGGGGGCGGCTCGTCTCTCCCTGTCCGATGAAGACGACCGTCCATAGGCTTCGAGAGCGGATGACCCGGGATGTCCAACACCTATTGCGAAGGCTGGACGTCCCGCGGTTTCGCTACCGCGATTTCCATGTCTCGAAGCGCGAGCGCCCTGCTCCGCACCGGGCGCTGACGCTCGCCGTCACGGCAGTCGCACGAGGAGCCGGCCGCACGCTGATTGCGGCCAATCTGGCCGACGCGCTCGGGCACAAGCGCCTGCGCGTCTCCGTGTTTTCCCTCGATCCGGAGAGCGCACGGCCGCCTCCCGGGCGGTACGCAGCCGTTGCGTTCGGCGCAGCGCCGGAGCGGCGCTCGATCGACGTGGCGCTCCTCGACCTGCCGCTGCAATCGAGCGCTGCGCCGCTCGCCGACGCAGACGAGGTGGTGGTGGTGGTTCGGCCCGGCGAGAACATCGAGGTGCTCGAGGCAGCGCTGGCGCGGCTCCGGCCGGGCTGGCGCCGCGCTCCCGCGCGCTATCTCGTCAACCAGTTCGACGCGGTGGTGGCCGCACACCGGGAAGAGCTGCGCAGCCTGCGCGGGCGCCTCGGCTCGCGCCTCCTCGAGCCGCCGGTGCATTTCGAGCGCGGAGCGGAAGGGCTCTTCCCGCGCGAATCGCAGGCCGCTGCCGACATTGCCGCGATTGCGCGAACGCTGCTCCCGGAGCTGGCCGATGCGGACTGAACTCCTGGCGCTCCTGGGCGCGTTGGGCGTCGCGCTCTATGCGATGACGCCGCTCGATCTGCAGACGCAGTTCTTGCTCGCCGCGGCGACGCTCGCGACCGCTCTTCTGATTGCGCGCAACAAGGGGCGGCTCGCGACCCTGACGCTCGTCGCCATCTCCATCGCGGTGACTGCCCGCTATTACTTCTGGCGCATCAGCACGACCTTGTCGGCGGACTGGTCGGTCGACGCGGTGCTGGGCGGTATCCTCCTGGGCGCCGAGCTGTATTCGGGCGCGATGCTGCTGCTCGCTTATTGGCAATCGATTGCGCCGTTGGATCGAAAGCCCGTGGCTTTGCCGCGCGAGCTCGATTCCTGGCCGGCGGTGGACGTCTTCATTCCGACCTACAACGAGCCGCTCTCGGTGGTGCGCGCAACCGTGCTGGCCGCCACCGCAATGGACTGGCCGCAAGATCGCCTGCGGGTGCACCTGCTCGACGACGGCCGCCGCGAAGTCTTCCGCGACTTCGCCAAGGAAGCGGGCGTCAACTACATCGTGCGCACGAACAACGCGCACGCGAAAGCCGGCAACCTCAACCACGCGCTGCAAGTGACGGACGCGCCGTACGTGGCCATCTTCGACTGCGACCACGTCCCGGTGCGGTCGTTCTTGCAAGTCACCCTCGGGTGGCTTTTGCGCGACGAGAAGCTCGCGCTCGTCCAGACCCCGCACCACTTCTATTCGGCCGATCCGTTCAGCCGGAACCTGCGCACGCTGCCGAAGGTGCCGAGCGAGAGCGAGCTGTTCTACGGCGTCATCCAGCCGGGGCTCGACACCTGGAACGCGACCTTCTTCTGCGGCTCCTGCGCGGTGTTGCGCCGCGAGGCCTTGGAAGAGGTAGGCGGCATCGCGGTGGAGACGGTCACCGAGGACGCGCACACCGCGCTCAAGATGCACCGCCGCGGCTGGCGCACCGCCTACCTCGACATTCCCCAAGCGGCGGGGCTCTCGACCGAGACGCTCGCCGCGCACGTCGGGCAGCGCATCCGCTGGGCGCGCGGCATGGCGCAGATCTTCCGGGTCGACAATCCCTTGTTCGGGCGCGGGCTCAAGCTCTCGCAGCGCGCCTGTTACCTGGGCGCGATGCTGCATTTCTTCTCCGGCATCCCGCGGCTCATCTTCTTGATCGCGCCGGTCGCTTATCTGGTGTTCGGACGGCACGTGTTCAATGCGCTGCCGCTCGCGGCGGTCGCGTACGGGCTGCCGCATTTGATCCATTCGACCGCCTGCAACGCGCGCATCCACGGCCGCTTCCGCCATTCGTTCTGGTCGGAGGTGTACGAGACCTGCCTCGCCTTCTACATCGCGCTGCCCACCACGGTGGCGCTGTTCGCTCCCAAAGCCGGCACCTTCAACGTCACCGCCAAAGGCGGCCGCGTCGATGCTCCGTACTTCGATGCCCGCATCGCCTCGCCCTATCTCGCGCTCGCCGCCATCAACCTGGCCGCGGTGGGCGCGGGCATCCTGCGGCTGTGGACGGGGCGCGGCGATCTCGATTCCCTGGCCATCAACGTGCTGTGGGCCGTGCACAACCTCGTCATTCTGGCCGGGACCCTGGCGGCGGCCTGCGAACAGCCTCAACTCCGCGGCACCGAACGGGTTGCGGCCCGCCTTCCCGGGATGCTTCGCCTGGCCGACGGCCGCACCATCCGCTGCCGCACCGTCAACCTCGGCCGGGACGGCGCAGCGCTGCGGTTGATGGCGTCCGCGCACACCATCGAGCGCGAGCGGGTCTGGCTGTCGCTCTTCTCGCACGTGGACGAGGAGCCCCTTCCCGCGGAGGTGTCGGGACAGAGCGACGGGGCGCTGCGCATCCGCTTCGCGCAGCTTTCGCTGTCGCAGGAGCGCGCGCTGGTGCAGGCGCTGTTCTCGCGCGCCGACGCGTGGCTCTCCTGGACCGATGGCCATCTGCGCGATCGGCCGCTGCGCACCTTGGGCAGCATCGCGTCCTTGGGCGCGAAAGGGCTGTGGAAGGCGATGCGGCTTCCCTCGCGGCCTGCGCCGCCGCGGCTTGCGCCGGCCCGGAGCACGCCGTGATCGCGCTTCTCCTCTTGGCGGCGGCGGGGCGGTTCTTCGAGCTCGGGCCGAGCAAGGCCCAGCGCGATTCCAGCACTCCCATCCTCGAGTTCCCCTTCGTCGCCCGCGCCGACGAGCACCTCACCTCCGCCACCGTGCGCGTCTCCTTCGACTCGAACGACGACATCGAGGTGCTGGTCAACGACGAGCGGGTGGCGCTCCTCTCGCCGGCCCAAGGCACCCACGAGATCCCGGTCAAGGCCGAGCTGCTCTCGGACCGGAACCAACTCACGCTCCGCCACGCCGGCGCCTGCGCGGCTCATCCGGGCGGCTGGCGCGGGCTGCGTTCGGCCGGCGTGGTCCTGGGCTCCGAGCCGGAGCCGCTGCCGGACGAGCTCGCCCTTTTGCCCTTGCCGTTCTTCGACCGCGGTTACGACACCGAGGCCACGGTGCCGCTCGTGCTCGGACATCCGCCGTCGCTCGAGGACGCGAGGACGGCGGCGGAGGCGGCGGCGTGGTTCGCCGTCGACGCGCCGATCCCCCTCGACTTCGAGGCGCATGCGGGCGCGCTGCCGGACTCGCGCGCGGTGGTGCTGCTCTCCTCGGCTGCGGACGCGGAGAAGCTCGGGTTGCCGGCGCCGGAAGGGCCGTCGATTTCGATGATGGACCACCCGCGCCACCCGGGCGGCAACGTCAAGCTCCTGGTCATCGCCGGGCGAACGCAGGACGAGCTTCGCCAGGCCGTCCTGGCCTTGAACGGCATGCACCTCGCCGGCCGCGAGGTCCGCCTGCATCCACAGGCGCTGCCGCCGCCGGCAGCGCCCTACTCCGCGCCGAGATGGATCCCGAGCGGGCGCGAGGTGCCGTTCTCGCAATACCCCGAGCGCGAGGTGCTGGCGCATGACGGCAGCACGCCAGGAACGCTCTCGGTCCGCTTCCGCGTCGCTCCCGACCTCTGGATCTGGCCGGCCGATTCGGTCGCCCTGGATCTGCGCTGGTCGACGCGGCTTCCGCCCGGCAAGGCTCCTCCGCGGCTGGACGTGGAGATGAACGGCTACTTCCTCGCGACCCTTCCACAAGGCGCGCAAAAAGCCCGGCTGCGCATTCCCCGCGAGCACATGCGCGGGTTCAACCAGCTCCTCGTCTACGTCCACTATCCGGACGGCGATCCCTGCGTCGCTCCCCGCGACGGCGATACGACGCACGTGCAGATCGAGGGCGCCTCGGTCTTGCACCTGGAAGGACTGCGGCACTTCGCGAGCCTTCCCGACGTCTCGCTCTTCGCCTTCGACGGCTATCCCTTCAGCCGCATCCCCGACCTGGGTGAAACCGCGGTGGTGCTGCCCGCACATCCGAGCGAGCGCGATCTGTCGCAGCTCTTCTCCATCTTCGGACAGCTCGCGCAGATCACCGGCCGTCCCGGAACCCGCGCGGTCTTCTCGGAGGCGCCCGTCGCCGGCAAAGACCTGCTCGTCATCGGCCCGCCGCCGCGCGGTTGGAGCTTGCCGGTCGGCGCCGACGGCCGGGTGGAGGAGCGCGAGCCGGCGCTGGATCTCTTGGGCGGCATCGGCCCGCTCCTCGACGCGCACCGCGCTGCCTCGGTGCTGCAGAGCGCGGGCGAGTGGTCGGCCATGCAATCGATCGAGTCGCCTCTCACCAAAGGACGCACCGCCATCGTGCTGACCGGCGCGGCGCCTTTCCGCGAGTTCCTCGGCTACGCACAGAGCAGCGGCCGCACGCCGGACGTGCTGCTGCTGACGGGCGGACAGCGCTACCTGTTCCACATCGGCGGCCGCTACACGAGCGGGAAGATCGATCCCTGGACGAGGGTGAGCTGGTTCTTCGCCAGCCACTGGATGGCGCTCTTGCCGCTGCTCTTGCTCGGCGTCCTCGCCATCGCCGTCCACGCCCGCTCGTTCTTCCGCAAGAAGATGCGCGCGCGCCTCGCCATCGGCGCGACCGCCTTCTTGTTCGCGACCGCCGTCCACGCCCGGTGCGAAGTGCGCGCGCCGTGGCCCGAGTTGCAGCGCTATGTGGACACCTTCGTCTCGCCGGACGGGCGCGTCCTCGACCAGGGCCACACCACTTCCGAAGGCCAGGCCTACGCGCTCTTCTTCGCGCTCTCCGCCAACGATCGCCCGCTCTTCGCCCGGCTTCTGCGCTGGACCAACGACAACCTCGCGCACGGGAATCTCGGCGAGCGGCTTCCGGCGTGGAGCTGGGGGCAGCGGCGCGACAAGAGCTATGGCGTCCTCGACGAGAATTCCGCCAGCGACGCCGATCTGTGGATGGCGTATGCGCTCCTCGAAGCGGGCCGGCTCTGGTCGGACGAGAGCTACACGCGGACCGCGCGGCAGCTCCTCGACTCGGTGGTCTCGCGCGAGGTGCGCACTCTCCCCGGGCTCGGGCCGATGCTCTTGCCCGGCCCGCAAGGCTTCGTCACCGCCCACGGCTTCCGGCTGAACCCGAGCTACCAGCCGCTGCAGCTCTTGCGGCGCTTCGCCTCCGCAAACGTCCCCGGGCCGTGGAACGCCATCGCCGAGAGCTCCGAGCGGATGCTGCGCGCGGTGGGCGGCGTCGCGCCGGACTGGGTGCTGTATGACCCGCGCCGCGGTTTCGTGCCCGACCGCGAGAAGGGCCGGATTGGCAGCTACGACGCCATCCGCGTCTATCTCTGGCAAGGAATGGAGCCGAAGCCTTCCGGAGCCGCGCTCTTGAAGCTCCTTCCCTCGCTGCCGGAGACCATCGAAGCCGGCACATTGCGTGCACACGGTTCGGCGCCGATCGGCTTCTACGGCGCGCTCCTGCCCGCCGCGCTCTTCGACCCGAACGCCCGGACCGCCATCGTCGAGCGGCTCGACGCAGCCAATCGCTCTGGCCTCTACGGCGACCCGCCTCGCTACTACGACCAGAACCTGATCCTCTTCGGCCGCGGCTTTGCCGAAGGCCGCTTCCGCTTCGCAACCGATGGCGCGCTCGCGCCCGCATGGGAGAGACAATGCTTTGGAAGCGCGCGCTGATTTTGATTCTCGCCGTGACACCCGCGGCCTTCGCCGACGACGTGGCCGCAAACCTGGTCGGGAACGCCTGGTACTGGCAGGCCCGCGCGCGCTCGGACAAGGCGGAGGATGCGTGGAAGAAGGTGCTGGAGGCTGCGCCGGATCAGCCGGACGCGCTGGCGGCGCTGGGCGGATTTGCGGCGCGCGCCGGCCGTAGCGAAGAGGCGCGTTCGTATCTGGCGCGGCTCGTGGCCAAGAATCCCAACCACCCCGACGCGCCGGTGCTGAAGCGCGAGATTCAGCTCGGCACGCGCTACGGAAGCTTGCTCTCGCAGGCGCGCAAGCTCGTCCACGAAGGTCATGCGGCGGAAGGCGCCGCGAAGTATCGCGAGCTCTTCGGCGAGGCCGGCCCGCCCGGCGATCTCGCGCTCGAGTACTACCAGACTGTCGCGGGCGCTCCGGGCGGCTTTCAGGAAGCGCGCGACGGCTTGCGCAAGCTGACCCGCAGGGCGCCGGCGGAAGCGCGCTACCGGCTGTCGCTGGGAAAGGTGCTGAGCTACCGCGAAGAGTCGCGGCGCGAGGGAATCCAGATCCTCTCCGCAGTCGCGCGCGATCCAGCCGTCGGCCACGAAGCGCAGGCTGCCTGGCGGCAGGCGCTCCTCTGGCTTTCGCCGAACGATCGCGATCTGCCGCTCTTGCGCGCGTGGCTCAAGCTCCATCCCGACGACACCGAAGTTGCGCGGCACATCGACAGCGCCCGGCATGCGGGAACGGTGAAGGAGGGCTTCACCGCGCTCGACAAGGGCGACCTGCGCACGGCCGAGCAGCTCTTCCGGGCGGCAGGAAACGATCCGGACGCGCGGCGCGGCCTTTCGCTCCTCGCGGCCCGTCGAGCAGCCGAGACCAAGAAGGCAGGCTTCGCGGCGGTGCAGCGCGGGGATCTCGCGCGCGGCGAGCAACTGTTCAAGAACGCCGGCGACGATCCGGATACGCGGCTCGGCCTCGCGCTGGTCGCACAAAAAGAAGGCGTGCAAGCGATGGCAAAGCAGGACTTCGACGGCGCGCGAACCTTCCTCGAACGCGCGAAGCAACTGGCCCCGGCGCGCCGCGATCTGTGGGAAGAGCCGCTTCGCAGCGCGACGTTCTGGCAGGCCATGCGCGCGGCGCAAGCGGCCCGCAAGGCCGGTCAAGACGGTCAGGCGGAGACGCTTCTGACCAACGCGCTCGGCGATGCGCCCGCGCAGGAGCGCTGGCAGGCCGAGCTTGCTCTCGCGGACTTGCGCCGTTCGCGCAAAGACGACGACCAGGCAGAGCGCGGCTACCGCAGCGTTCTCGCCTCGCATCCACAACAGCCCGACGCGCTCCGCGGCTTGCTCGGGCTTCTGGTCGAGGAGAAGCGCTTCGACGACGCGGTTCCGGTCAACGACACGCTGGCCAGGATCGACGCCGCAAAAGCGCTCTCGCCGGGCTGGCTGCGCGCGCAGATCCTCCGCGATTCCGCGTCCCGCATGACGGCCGCCCACGACTTCGAAAAAGCGCGCGCCCAGCTCGAAGAGGCGCACCGGCTCGCCCCGTCCGACGTCTGGGTGCTGCACGATCTCGCGAACGTGCTCTTGCGCGTGGGCGCGGTCGCCGAAGCGCGGCCCGTCGTCGCCGCGCTCTTGCACGAGGGCGCGGGCCTTCCCGAGGCGCAAGCGACCCACGCCCGGCTGCTCGTCGCGGAAGGACGCGATGCGGAAGCGCTGCAGGTGCTCGACGCGGTGGACTCGCGCGATCCGTCGGTGCTGGCGCTGCGGCGCAGGCTGGCGGTGCAGGTTCGCATCCCGGCGCTCTTGCAGCTTGCGCAATCCGGGCGGCGCGCGGAAGCCGAAGGCGAGCTCGAGGCGCTCGAACGGCAGTCGATGGGCGAGCCGGATCTGGTGGTCCGCCTCGCGCTCGCGTGGTCGAAGCTCGGCGACCGCGATCGCGCGGTCAGCCTGATGCAGGCGGCGATTGCACGGGCTCCTTCGGCTGCGCGCGGCGGCAGGCTCGAGCTGGCCGGAGCGTTGCTCCAGGCTGGCGAAGAAGCGCAGGCGGAGCGGCTCCTCGACGGAATGGACGCCGATCCGAAGCTGACCGCGGAAGAGCGGCGGTCGCTCGGCGAATTGCGGCTGGCGATGGCCATCCACAAGGCGGATCGGCAGCGCGCCCAAGGCGACGTCGGCAGTGCGCTCGCGACGCTGCAGCCGATGGAGCAAAGGTTCCCCCATGACCCACGGCTCCTCGCCGCGCTGGCCCGGACGGTCGAGCCGTCCGATCCGCACCGCGCGCACGGGTTGTATCTCGAGGTGCTTCGGGCCCGCCCGGGCGACCTCGACTCCCTGCGCGGCGCCGCCGACACCACCTCCGACCGCGATGAAGCGCAGAAGCTCGCGGCCGAGGCGGTGCGCCTCCACCCCGACGATGCGCGGGCTTGGGAATTGTCGGGCCGGGCCGCCGAACGGGCTGGCGACGACGGCGCGGCGATGCGCGCGTACGAGCGCGGAAGCCGCATCGCCGAGGCACAGGCCGCGTACTCCGAAGCGCAGCCCGGCCAGTCGTCCGCGGCGCCTTCCGAAGGCGCCCAGAGGCTGGCCGCCTTCATCCCCGATCCGATCACGCAGCAGATCGCGCGGGACATGCAGCGCGTGCACGACCGCCATCGCGCGTCGCTCGGCGGCGGCTTCGAGTTCCGCCAGCGGTCCGGCGAGCCCGGCTTGAGCCAGCTCGACGAGCGGCGCGAAACCATCGAGGCGACCGCCCCGCTCGGCTATTCGGCAAAGGGCATGCTGCGCGTCTCGGAGGTGCAGCTCATGCCCGGCGGCGTCGCCACCGGAGCGGCCCCACGGTACGGCACCGGCGGGAGCAATCCGTTCGATCCCGGCGTCACCAGCGGCGCCGAATTGCAAGCCACCTACGACAGCAAGAACTTCGTCGCCACCCTCGGCACCACCCCGCTCGGCTTCCCGGTCTTCTCCGTGCTGGGCGGAGTGACCGTGCGCGGTTCGATCGGGCCGCTGTCGCTCTCCGCCGGCGGCTCACGCCGCACCATCGAGGACAGCCTCCTCTCCTATGCCGGCGCGACCGATCCGCAGACGGGCCAGCATTTCGGCGGCGTGGTCCACGACAGCGGCCGGCTCGACGCCGGGCTGAACCTGGGCGACGTCTCGCTCTTCGCCTATGGCGAATTCGGGCGCATCATCGGCCTGCGCGTCGCCGACAACACCCGCGCCAGCGCGGGCGGCGGATTCGAAGTCGTGGTCTACGACGGAGCTGCCGGCCGCATCGCGCTCGCTCCGGACGGGGCCTTCCTCGCCTTCGACCGCAACTTGCGCTTCTTCACCTTGGGCCACGGCGGCTACTTCAGCCCGCAGCGCTTCCTGCACGGCGGGGTGGCGCTGCGCTACCGCCACGACGGCACGGTTCGCTGGGACGCCTCAGCCGAGCCCGGCTACGACTTCTATCAAGAGGCGCACGAAGAGATGTTCCCCCTCACGCCCAACGGCACCCTCTATCCGGGGCAAAACAGCGCGGGTCTCTCCTTCAACGGCCGCGCTTTCGTCGGCATCGGGCTCTCGCACGAATTCGAGCTCGGCATCACCGCGGCGGTGCAACAGGCGCCCGAGTTCCAGGAGATCCGGGCAGGAGTGTCGCTCCGCTTCATCGCTCCGTGACCGCGGCCGCGCTCGTGACCGCGTTGGACTATCGCGGCGTGGGGGCTTCCGAGAGCGGCAGCTCCATCACGAACGTGGACCCTTCGCCTGCGGTGCTCGCAACCCGCACCGTGCCGCCCATCGCCTCGACCAGGATGCGCGCGATCCACAGCCCGAGGCCGAGGCCGCCGTAATGGTCCGGCGAAACCGCGCGCGCGAATCGTTGGAAGATGCGCGACTGATCGGCGGCGTCGATGCCGATGCCGTGATCGCGCACGCTCACCACCGCCGTGCCCCCGCGGCGCACCGCTGACAGCTCGATGGGCCGCCCGAGCCCGTACTTGATGGCGTTGGAGATGAAGTTGCGCAGCACCTGCGCCACCCGCATCCGGTCCCAGCGGCCGGACAGGTTCTCGTCGAGCGTCAGCGACAGATCGGAGCCGGCCTTGAGCAGGTCTCCTTCGAAGTCGGCGGCCACCTCGCGAATGACCTGGGTGAGATCGACGTCGCTCAGATCCAGCCGCACCGGCCCGGCCGCCGCCCGGCTCACGTCCAAGAGGCTCTCGACGAGCTTCCCGAGCCGGCGCACCTG
>DASXHM010000293.1:0-4146 GCA_036488495.1 Myxococcales bacterium
GAAGAGGAAGAAAACGACGACGGCTTCGCCCGCGAGCTCGCGTCGCTCGCGGACGTCTACGTCGACGACGCGTTCGGCACCGTCCACCGCGCGCACGCTTCGACGGTGGGGATGGTGAAGCACGTGCCCGTTCGCGCCGCCGGGTATCTGGTGGCGGCGGAGCTTTCCCACCTGCGGCCGCTTCTGCAGGGCGCGAGGAAGCCGTATCTCGCCATCCTCGGCGGCGCGAAGGTGAGCGACAAGATCAAGGTCATCGACCAGCTCATGGGCAAGGTGGACGGCCTGTTGATCGGCGGCGCCATGGCCTACACGTTCCTCACCGCGCGCGGCATCCCGGTCGGCAAATCGCGGGTGGAGAAGGACAAGATCGAGGTCGCGAAGCGCATCCTGGAGAAGGCCTCGGGCTCGCGGGTGGAAGTGCTGTTGCCCGTCGATCACGTGGTCGCGGCGGAGCCGAAGGGCGGCATTCCGACGGAGATCGTCGAGACCATCGGCGAAGGCCAACTGGGCCTGGACATCGGTCCGCGGACACGTGCCAAATACACTGAGAAGATTACGTCAGCGCAGACGGTTTTCTGGAACGGTCCGATGGGCATGTTCGAGACCAAGGAGTACGAGGCCGGCACGCGGGCGGTCGCGGACGCGCTGGTGCAGGCGACTGCGCGCGGGGCCCGCACGGTCGTGGGCGGCGGCGATTCGGCAGCGGCGATTGCGCAGTTCGGGCTCGCGAGCAAGGTCACGCACGTCTCGACCGGCGGCGGCGCATCGCTCGAGTTCCTCGAGGGGCGCGAGCTGCCGGGCATCAAGATCCTGGACGAGTGAGGCCTATGGCGCGGCGCAAGTTCGTCTGCGGCAACTGGAAGATGCACAAGACTTCGGCCGAGGCGGAAGCGCTGGTGCGCGAGCTGCGGGAGAAGCTGCAGGGCGCGGCGCAAGTCGCGGTGGCGCCGCCTTTCACCGCGCTCGCCAAGGTCAAGGCGGCGCTGCAAGGGTCGCCGCTGCAGCTCTACGCGCAGAACTGCCACCACGAAAAGCAGGGCGCGTTCACCGGCGAGGTTTCGGCGGCCATGCTGTCCGAGCTCGGTTGCGACGGCGTCATTTTGGGCCACAGCGAGCGGCGACAGTACTTCGGCGAGACCGACGAGGGCGTGAACAAGAAGCTCAAAGCCGTGCTGGAGGCGAAGCTTTCCGCCATCGTTTGCGTCGGCGAGACGCTCGCGGAGCGCGAGGCGCGCAAGACCTGGGAAGTGGTTTCGCGGCAGGTGCGCGGAGCGTTGGCCGGCATTTCGTCCGAGCAAGTGGCGAACCTCACCTTGGCGTACGAGCCGGTCTGGGCCATCGGGACCGGCAAGGTGGCGACGACCGCGCAGGCGCAGGAGGTGCACGGGCAGATCCGCGCCCTGTTGCGCGAGCTCGCTGCCGGCGCCGCCGACGAAGTACGCATCCAGTACGGCGGGTCGGTGAAGCCGGACAACGCGGCGGAGCTCCTGGCGCAGCCCGACATCGACGGGGCGCTCGTCGGCGGAGCATCGCTGAAGGCCGACGACTTCCTGCGCATCGTCGCGGCCGCGAAGTGAGCGGCGTGGAAGATTGCGGGCCGGGTGCAACCGTGGTGCGCACGCCCCTTCGCAAGTCGTGTGGATTTGGCTAGGGTCCGCGCATGGCCAAACCAATCCCGGACGGCTTTCACAGCATCACCCCGTACCTCATCGTCAAAGGCTGCGCGCGGGCCCTCGACTATTACGCGACCGCGTTCGGCGCGAAGGAGCTGAACCGCATGGCGCATGGCGAGTCGATCGCGCATGCGGAGATGCAAATCGGCAGCTCTCGTTTCATGCTCGCCGACGAGGCGCCGCAGATGAACGCCTTCGCCCCCAAAGGCGACGGCCGCACGCCGGTCACGCTCTGCCTCTACGTCGAGGACGTCGACACCGTCTTCAGCCGGGCGATCGCCGGCGGCGCGAAGCAGGTGCGGGGAGTCGAGAACCAGTTCTACGGCGACCGCAGCGGGATGCTGATCGACCCGTTCGGGCATAGCTGGAACATCTCCACCCACGTCGAGGACGTGTCGGACGAGGAGGTGCAGAAGCGCATGGCGGCGATGGCGCAGAAGTCGTAGAGCGCATCACCATCCGACGGCTTCGGGTACAGGCGACGGCTGCAGGGCTACGGACGTAGTCGCTCAGCGGCGTTTGGCCGCCGCGACTAGCGCTCGGCTGGCCGGCTGCTCATCTTTCTGTTTCAGTCAGGGCTGTTTCGCATGGGACACTTCCATGCGTGAGAGCGCTGACATGCCTGCTCCTCGCGCTGGCCACGGCCTGCAGCGGATCCGACCGGCCGGGCGACGTCCGCGCGGTGCTGAGCGCCGGCGGCGTCGACGTCTCCTGGACGGCGGCCTCCGATGCGGCCTCGTATAGCGTGCAACTCGTCGATTTCGACCATGGCCCGGTTGGTTCGCCAGTCGTGGTGTCGGGCACCCGTGTCACGCTGCCGGGAGCGGCGGCGGGAGTCTGGGTCGATGCCCAGCCGGGAGAGCGTGCGGTCGCCGCCGTGACGAGCGGGTCCTCGGGCGGCTCGGCGGCTGCCTGGCAGCTCTTCGGCCCGGGGGATTATGTCCGGGGCGCGCTGACGGCGGACTTTCCCGCGCTGCAGCCGGGAGAGCGGATTGGCGTCCTGCTCTTGGATTCTCGCGGCTCAGACAACGCCCAGGCGACGGTGGAAATGAGCGGGGTTGCGGCCACGGCCGCCCTCGCAGGAGCGGTCGCGGCGCAGGGCTCGACCGGTCCAGCTGCCGCGCAGGGCTCGACAGGGAGCGCTGCGGCGGCCGGCTCGGCGCCTGAGGCACACGGGCTAACGCTGGACCCGTCCCCGGTTTCGGACGCGCTGACGGCGCATGCGGCGGGCGGCGCGCAGGCGGCCATCCACGCGGTACAGCCCTGGGCAGCGGCGCCGGTTGCGGCGCTCACCGAGCCGGCCCCTTCCGGCGATCATCGCGGCTTCTGCGTCGTGCAAGGACTCGACTTCAGCCACCACCTGCGCAAGCCGGCGACGCGGGTCCTCCAGACGGCGCACGGCGACTTCTTCATCGACGACGACGACCTCGCGAACTACGCACCCGACTTCGTCACCCAGCTTGGCGCAGCCTACGAAACCAACGTCTGGCCCGCGGACACGCAGGCTTTCGGCGCGCCCACCGACGTGGACGGAAACGGCCGCATCATCGTCTTGCTCACCCATGAATTGGGGGCGCATTTGAACGGCGGCTGGCTGATCGGCTATTTCGGCAACGCCGATTTGACGAACGCGCGCGACGACTCGAGCGGCTGCGGCGGCAATGGCTCGAATCACGGCGAAATCGTTTATTTGAATGACGTCCTGAACGGCGCCGCCAACGGCTGGAGCGCCACCGACCTGTCCTCGAGCATCTATCCCGAAACGCTGGCGCACGAGATCCAGCACCTCTTGAATCTCGCCCACCGCTGCGTGGAGAAGAGCTGCGACGGCCCGGCGCCGACCTGGCTCAACGAAGGCTTGTCCAAGGTCGCCGAGGATCTCGCCGGCTATGGATGGAATTCCGCCATCGGCCGCGGGGAAGGCGCGCGCTATCTGGCCCGCGCGACCGCCGATGCGGCGTTGCGCGGCTACGACGGCCGCAGCCTGACGCTCTGGGAAGGCGACCCGATCGGCAACTACCAGGGCGTGCACAGCTTCCTGCGCTTCTTCGCCGACCGCCAGGGCGCGCAAGTCGCGACGCAGCTCGCGCTGGGCGGGGACGTCGAGACTGTTCTGGGCCGGCCTTGGCCGCGCGCAATGGCGGAGTGGGCGAGCGCGCTTCTGCTCTCCAACGAGCCGTCGGCAAGCTTCAACTATTCGGGCCCGGCCTGGTCGCCGTTGCACGAACGGTTGCGGCCTTTGGACGTGCGCACGCCCGGGACGGCTTCGCTCCGCAAAGACGGCATCGCAGCGTTTCTATCCGGCGCAGGGCAGGGCGCGCCGGCGAAAGTGACCATCAAGAGCGCCGACGCGCCGTGGGTCGTCGTGGTCCGGACTTCCGCCCTGTAGCCGCGGCGGAAGCTGCGCGCCCAGTCTCAACGCGTGGAAACCTGGCAGACGCTCGGAGCAGCAGGTCTCGCAGGAGTACAACCG
>DASXHM010000399.1:0-12329 GCA_036488495.1 Myxococcales bacterium
ACGTCGCCGTCGAGCGCGCCCTTGACGTACTGCGGAGGCACGAACAGGTCGTTCTCGCGGCCGCCTTCGCCTACCAGCGGTGTGACGAAGCCGTAGCCTTCCGCCTTGAGGTGGATGACGCCCGTGACGAGCCCGCCCGGCTTGCGCTTTGCGGGCTCGGCCGGCTTGCCTTCCTGCTGTTCGCGCCGGGCGCGGACACCTTCGACGAGTGCGGCGGGCTGCTTGCGGCCGGATTTGGGGGGCGGCTTGTTCCTGGCGTGCGGGTGCGCGTGCGGGTGCTCGTCCTCGTGGTGCTGGTGCTGGTGCTCGTTCTGGTTCGGGTGCTGGTGCTGGTGGTCGTCCTGGTCGTCGTGCTCGTTCGGATGCTGGTGCTTGCGCCCGGGCTGTTTAAGGGTGCGTTCGGCGGGCTTTGGCGGCCGGCTATCGTGCTTGCGCGCGGCTGCGCGGTAGTCGTGGCCGTCGAAGACGGCGCGGCCGGATGCGAGCAGCGACGAGAGTGCCTTGCGCAGCGGCTGCGGCGGCACGTGGAGCTGTTTCTGCAATGCCTTGAGCGAAAGCCCCTTGCCGCGCGCAGACGAAAGCGCCGCGAGGACTTCCTCGGAACCAATGTTCATGAATGGCGTTCTAGACCTTCTTTTGTCCGCTGTCGGCAGCGCCGGAGGGCGCGGCTGCGGCGGTGTCGGGCTTCGTGCAGGCAAACCCGGGTACGTGCTCGCCCAGGAAGCTCTTCAATGAGGCGACCAATTCGCGCGGCATCTCGCTCTTCATCACGTGCCGGCAAAGCCGCCCCGTCGCCCGATAGGTGCGCACGAAGGTGATGCAGGGAGGGCACAGGCTGAGATGCTCTTCCAACGCCTTGGCCCGCTCCGGCGGGAGCGTGCCCTCGATGTATTCGCCGAGAAGGTCGACGCACTCTTTGCAATGTTGAAGCGGTGTCGTCAAAGACGGCCCTCTGTCGGCGCTGCCCAGGTACTCTACCCGAGCTCCATGGAAAGATGCATCGCGCAGGGGGCGGATTCGGGCAAGAGCGTCATTCTGCTGGCGAAGCCGCGTCGAAGAACTCGCCCAGCTTCTCCCTGAGCGCGAGCCGGGCGCGGTGCAAGCGGCTCTTCACCGCCGGCACCGACAGCTCGAGCGCGTGGGCGATGTCGTCGTTGGAAAGGCCGTCCACGTCCTTGAGCAAAAAAACCGTCCGGTAGTCTTCCGGCAGCTCTTTCACGGCCTTGTCGATGGCCGTCCCGAGCTCGGTGCTCATCATCTTCTCGTCCGCCCGCTGCGACCAATCGCCGACGCTGGTCGGCTCCAGGTGGCCTTCGGCGGAGAAGCGGGGGCCCGCCAGCTCGAGCGGCTGCTCCCCGAGCGCGTCGGGTGCCCTCCGCTTGCGGCGCAGCCGCATCAGCGCGCTGTTTGCCGCAATGCGGTAGAGCCAGCTCGAAAACTGCGCTTCCCCGCGGAAGAGCGGCAGCTTCTGGTAGGCGTTGAGGAAGGCTTCCTGCAGCACTTCCTGGGCGTCGGCTTCCGACCCGGTCATGCGCATGGCGAGGCGGTAGAGCTGGCGCTGGTGGCGTTCGACGAGAATCGCGAATGCCCCTGCGTCGCCCTTTTGCGCGCGCTCGACCAGCTCTTTGTCGCCTGGCTGACCGTCGGGCCGCGGCTCTTCGTTCAGGGTGTCTGCCGGCTCGGACAAGGGGCGCGACCGTAAAGCACGCGACCCCCCCGGTCAAGCCGCGGTCAATCCGGGAAGATCTTGCCGGGATTGAGCAGTCCTTCCGGGTCGAAGGCGTGCTTGACCCGCTTCTGCAGCGCGATCACTTCCGGCTTCTGCTCGCGCGACAGATAAGCCCGCTTCGCCGCGCCCACCCCGTGCTCGCCGGTGATGGTCCCGCCCAAATCGATTGCGGCCTGGAGCAGGTCGACGACGGCTTCGTGCCCCGCGGCTTGCTCCGCCGGGGTGGCGAAGAGGAGGTTCGCGTGCAGGTTGCCGTCTCCGGCGTGGCCGTAGCAGGCGGTGAGGATGCCGCGGCGCTCGCCGATCTGCCGGACCTTTTCAATCAACGCCACCAGCTTGCCGCGCGGCACGGCGACATCCTCGCTGATCTTGTGCGGGCGCAGCGACATCAACGCGACAGAGGTCATGCGCCGGGTTTCCCAGATGCGCCGCCGCTGCGAATCATCTTGGGCGGCCACCACGTCGATGGCGCCCGCCTCCGTGCATTGTTCGCCGCTCCGGGCCAGCTCCTCCATCACCGCGTCCTGATCGTTGCCGTCGTGCTCGATGATGAGGGCGCCGCCGACGTCGTCGGGAAACTTGAACGGGGCCCGCGGGCTGACCGCCTTCATGGTGACGCCGTCCAAGAGCTCGCAGGCGCGGGGGAGGAGGCCGGCGCCGAAGATCTTCTGCACCGCCAGCGCGGCCTTCGACTCGTCGGGAAAAAAAGCGAGCAGCGTCGCCACCGCGCGCGGCAGCGGCAGCAGCTTCAAGGTGGCCTCGACGATGATGGCGAGAGTGCCTTCGCTGCCGACGATGAGCTGGGTCAGATCGTAGCCGGCGACGCCCTTCCAACTGCGCCGGCCGGTCGTGACCAGCTCTCCGGTGGGCAGCACGGCTTTGAGGCCCAGGACGTAATCGCGGGTGACTCCGTATTTGAGAGCGCGCGGCCCGCCCGCGTTGTGGGCCAGGTTTCCGCCGATGGAGCAGATGGCCTGCGAGTTGGGATCGGGCGGATAGAAGAGCCCTTCCGCTTCGACGGCTTTCTGCAGGTGCTCGAGGATCACCCCCGGCTGCGTCACCACCACCATGTCCGCCTTGGACACCTCGAGGATCTGGTCGAGCTTCTCGAGCGACAGGACGATGCCGCCGCGCTCGGCCAGTGCGCCGCCGCTCTTCCCCGAGCCGGCGCCACGCGGGACGACCGGGATCTTGCGCGCCTTGGCGAACTGCATCACCCGCTGCACGTCGGCGGCGTCGCGCGCCTGCACCGCCGCCTGCGGGACGAACTCCGGCAACCCGCTCTCGTCGCGCGCGTACGCCTCGACCGCGGAGACCACGAGGCCCATCGCGGAAAGCTCTTCCTGCAACGTCATCCGAACACCTCGACCGCGCTGCCCGTCATCGCGAACGGCGCCTCCGTGCAGAGGAACGTAACCACACGGGCAACGTCCCGCGGCTGCATTTGCGGTTCAAACGGCGTTTTCTTGATCATCTCGGTTTCGACACCGCCAGGGAGCACGGTCGCGCAGAAGACGCCGCGCTCGCGCCCTTCCTCGGCGAGCGATTTCAAGAGGCCGGTGAGGCCCCACTTGCTCGCGTTGTACGCGGCGGACTGCGCCGTTCCCAAGGTGCCGCTGATGCTGCCGACGGCGACGATGCGCTTCGCTTTGTGGCGGAAGGCTTCGCGGGCGCAGAGGAAGGCGCCCCGCAGGTTGACGGCGAGGACTCTGTCGAACGCTTCGGCGCTGAAGGATTCGACAGGTCCGCGCTCGAGCACGCCGGCATTGAGGACCACCGCGTCGAGGGTCGCGCCGGTTGCCGCTTCGGCCGCCTCCGCGGAAGCGGCTTGGACGGCGGCGCGGAAAAAATCGCGCACGTCGTGTTCCTGGCTGACGTCGCAGCGGGCGTTGAAGGCGCCCTCGATTTCCGGCGTCGTCGTCGAGGCGCAGGCGGCGACGAAGAAGCCGGCCCCGCGCAACTGCTCGGCAATGGCGCGCCCGATTCCGCGGGATGCGCCCGTAACGATGGCGAGGCCGCTCATCCGCCACACCGCCGCGCTCGGCGTCGCGGGCAAAGCCCTGCCGCGCTCACTCAGCCCTCTGCCCGGCGCGCGAGCGACATGCGCAATTCGCCGTCCTTCTCGAACGCTCCGGCCCAGGCTTCCACCGTGATGCGGCTCTGGCGGCGCATCGGACCGCGCACCTGCATGCAGCCATGCTCGGCGGTGATGACGACCCCGGCGCCGAGCGGTGAAAGCGCAGTCATCACCGAGTCGCAGAGCCGGTGCACGAGCGACTCCTGGAGGATGAGCCGGTGCGAAAGCGCATCCACCGCTTCCGCGATCTTCCCGAAGCCGACCAGCCATTCGTCGGCGACATACCCGACCGCCGCCACCCCTTTGTACGGCAAGAGGTGGTGCGGGCACATGGAGTGGAAATCGAGCTGGGAGGCGATCACGAGCTGCCCTTTGCGCGGCGCCGGCACGAGCGAGCTGCGCAAGAGCTCGACCGGATCACGTGAGTAGCCGTCGATCAGATCCTCGGCGAAGGCCTTGGCGACGCGATCGGGAGTCTCCCGCGTCTCGGCGTCGAGCTCGGCGCCGGAGGCGAGCAGGAAGTCCTGCAGCGCCTTGGCCAGCGCTGCACGGTCGGGCGCCTTGGCCTTGCGGTCCGGCAGCGACATCAAAACCTGCCTTCCGGACCGCGGTACACCACGCAGCTCGTGGCGATCTCCCAGAGCCGGACTTCGACCAGGCCGGGCAGCTTTCCCGAGAGCCGGTTCCAGCACCAGGTGGCGACGTTTTCGGCGGTGGGATTCTCGATGCGGTCGTTCAGGTTCGTGTGGTCGACGAGGTCGAGGATCTGCTCCTTGACCGCCTTCTCCACGTCGCCGAAGTCGACGAAGATGCCGGTGTGCGCGTCCGGCACGCCGCGCAACACGACGCCCAGCTTGTAGTTGTGGCCGTGCAGGTTGAAGCACTTGCCCTGGTAGCGCGGCAGGCGATGTGCCGCAGCGAACATGAATTCGGCTTCGAGCTGGTGCATGGCGTTCCTCTATACCGCTGTCAGACATAGAGGCGCTGGGTTGCGCGACGATTCGCGCGCTTATAGGGTCCGCCGTATGAATGAAGCGCCCGCCTGGCAGGCCTTCGAACGCGAGCTTTTGCCTCGTATCGCCAAGAACTTCCCGCTCGAAGCGTCGCTGATGGGAGCGGAGGGACTGGCGGAGCTCGCCGCGTCGAGCGCTGCGAACGCCGCGCGGTACGGCTTTTCCCTCGGCCGTCACGTGGCGCAGTACGTCCAGCTCGCGCTCGCGCTCGGCTGCGGTTTCGACTGCGACCCGCTCTTGCCTTGGGCGTCGATCATCCTTCGCTCGCGCTCGGCCAAGGACGCCGATACGAAGATGGCGGCGCTGAACGCCGCCGCGCTCGCGTACGTCGAGGCGGTCGCCGGTTGGAACGGCCGCCGCTACCGGGCGGCAATCCTGAGGATGCGCAACCTCGGTTATGGGCATTTCCCGGCGCTGGGTCGCGATTCGAGCAAAGCCTTGATCGCCCACCTGCGCTCGCTGTTCCCCGAGAAAGCCGCCTACACCGCGGACTCGTTGCCGGTCTTCGCCGACCTGGCGGCGCGGTCGGCCCAGCGTTTCGGGCTCGTCGAAGGACCGCCGTTCGCGGTCTACGCGTCCTTGCTGTTCCTGCTCGGCAACGGCTTCGCGGACGACCCGCAGTTCGCCTGGGCAGGAAAAGCGCTGAGCTCGAAGCGGGGCGCCGGTCCGGAGAGAATTGCCCGCGATCTGGTCGAGTCGGGACAAGCCTGGATCGCGCGCGTCCTCGCGGTCTCGGGCCGGGGCTAAGGCGATGTGCGGCTGCCTCAAGGCGGAACACCAAGTGGCGGTCGGCACCGGCGGCCATCCGGTCGTGCACGTCGCGCCTCCCCCGCCCGTCTATGCGTTGCCGGGCAACTTCAATGCGGTCACGGTGACGGAGGCCACCCCGGCGAGGATGATCGTCGACGCGGTGCACGAGCGCACGGTCAGCGTCTTGACCAGTCTCAATCCGACCGAGACGGACATGACGCCGATGGATCAGAAGCACTCGCATCAATGCTATTTCGGCCCCACCACCTGGATCATCTCCGACGTCTTCAGGCCGGCAGGGCACCATTATGGTCTGAACCAGGCAGTCCTGCGGCAACTCCAGCTCGCGCAGGCGGCCAATCCGCAAGGCATCGGACCCACCGACGCGCCGACGTTGATCATCATCAAGCACTGCATCAACCCTCAGACTTCCGCGTACTTGAAGCGCGTGGCTCCGGGATCGAGCCAGGTGCTGCAGGCGATCGATGCGGCTGAGTTCTCGGCCACGGTCTTCGGGAAATTCATCACGCGCCTGGTGCCGGACTTGGGCGCCGGCAACGGCGCCGTGCAGGATGTGCGCTACCGGTCGCAGCCGGAGGACATCTACATTCGCATCCAGTACGGCTGAAGGCTTCGTCGGCTCGCGAAGCATCGGGTGGGGCGGTGCGGGTGACGGGGCGAGGCAGGAAAGGATTTGCCGCGCTTGGATTCAACCTGCCGTCGCCAGCGTGACTGCCCTGCGCAAGCCGGCGAATGGCAAGAGCCGAAGCGCCTCTTCAGCCGTGACCCACCGGTGCGCCACGTGCTCGTCGGACAGCCGCACATCGCCCGAAACGCGCGCCGCGAACGCCGTCTCCCGGAGCACGAAGGGCGGAATGCGATCCATCAGCGCGAATGAATGGACGTAGTCGAGCGGGCGGATTTCGGCGAGCTGCGGGGAGAAGCCGGTCTCCTCGTGGATCTCGCGCGCGACCGTCATCAATTCGCTCTCGCCCGGCTCGATGCGGCCGGTGAGGATCTGCCAGAACCCTCCCCGCGCCGGCGTGCGCTGCATCAACAGCACGCGGCCGTCCTCGTCGAGGAGCGTCGCGCTCACCGTCCGCAGCATCGGCTCGACCACCGACGCGTCGCACTCCCAGAGCGCCGCGGCATGCGCGATGAACCGCTCTTCCACTTCGGCGATGGGCGGCGCCGAGCCGAGCAGCATCTCCAATGAAGTCACCCCCGCATCGGCAATCCCGCACGGCACGATGGCCGAGAAGTCGCGCAGGTCGGTGCGGACGTTGAACGCAAAGCCGTGGGTCGTGATCCAGCGCGAGAGGTGCACGCCGATGGCGCCGAGCTTCCCCTCCGGCGTCCAGATGCCGGTGCGGCCGGCAACGCGAACAGCCGAAACCCCGTAGTCGGCGGCGACGCGGATCATCAGCTCTTCGATCGAAGTGACGTACCTGCGTACGTCCTTCCTGTCCGGCTTCAGATCGAGAATGGGATAGCCGACGATCTGCCCGGGCCCGTGATAGGTGACGTCGCCGCCGCGGTCGGTCTCGAAGATCTCGTAGCCGCGCCCGCGCAATTCATCCCGCGTCCCGAGCAGGTTGGCTTCCTTCGCGCCGCGCCCGAGCGTGATCACCCGCGGGTGCTCGAGCAGCAAGAGCGTGTCCGGAATCAGGTCTTTGTTGCGCGCTTCCGCCGTCAGCGTCTGCAGCGCAAGCCCGTCCTCGTACTCGACGAGCCCGAGCCTGCGCACGTGCAGCGTCCTCATCCGGCAATCTGCTTCGCGTCCGGCCGCGGCACCGGCGGCGCGGCCAGCATCTCGTCGCGCTGCTCGCGCAGCGGCCAGGGCAATTGCGAATAGACGTCGTCGAAGAGCGACGCACGGGCCGGGTCGGGCTTCTTCTCCGCCTCGGCGATGGCGGCGTTCACTTCCTCGAGGAGCTTCGCCTTCAGCTCCTCTTCGTCGCGAGCGCTCCACAATTTCCACTCGAACATCCGCGTCCGCATCAGCTCGATCGGATCGCGCTTCTTCCACTCCTCGACTTCGCGCTCGTCGCGGTAGCGGGTCGGGTCGTCGGACGAGCTGTGCGCGCCGATGCGGTACGTCTCGCATTCGACCAGCGTCGGGCCGCCGCCTGCGCGCGCGCGGTCCACCGCTTCCTTCACCGCCGTGTAGACCATCACCGCGTCGTTGCCGTCCACCTTGACGCCGGGAAACCCATACGCCTTGGCCTTGACCGCGATGCTCTCGCTGGCGGTCTGCTTGGCGGTGGGCACGCTGATGGCCCAGTGGTTGTTCTGGCAGATGAAGACGACCGGGGCCTTGAAGACGCCGGCGAAGTTCATCGCCACGTGGAAGTCGCCTTCGGAGGTGGCGCCGTCGCCCATGTAGGCCGCGATGACGGTGCGGTCGCCCTTGATCCGCGCAGCCATCGCCGCGCCCACCGCCTGGGGGAGCTGGGTGCCGATGCAGGAGGACCAGCTCACCTGGTTCACCGACCGCGACGCCATGTGCGACGGCATCTGCCGGCCTTTCGTCTCGTCGCCGGAGTTGCCGAAGATCTGGCAGAGGTACGGAACCAAAGGAAACCCGCGCAGAAGCATGGCGCCGCCTTCGCGCAGCGCGGGGAAGATCCAGTCGTTCTTCTCCAGCGCAATCGCGGAAGCGAGAGTGGCCGCCTCCTGCCCGGTGCAGGCGCCGTAGAAGCCGACCCGGCCCTGGCGCTGCAAGGTCATCATGCGCTCGTCCAGCGTGCGCAGGCGCAGCATCTCGCGATAGAGGCGCAGCAAGAGGTCGCGCGGAAGCGGCTCGGTCATGGCGCGGTGTTGTAGAGCAGCGTTCCGCCTCGGGCAACCCGTGCGGCCTCAGCGCTGGCGAAGCTCGGCAGGCTGCGACTCTTGCGGTGCGCGTGCGAATTTGCGCTTCAGCTCGGCCATCGCGGCGAACGCCGCCCGCTTGGTCGAATCGAGCAGCACCGATTCTCCCGGCGGGCGCGGGGAAAGCCCGAGCTTTCGCAGCCGCGCATTCGCCCGATAGACGAGCTCCCGCGCCTGCGAGCTTTCGCTGCGGAAGGTGATGGAGAAGCTGACGGAGACCTCCGGGCCGTTCTTCACCCAGTGCGGCACCGCCACCGGAAAGTGCACCCCCTGCCCCGGCGAGAGCGGCACCTGCCAGGCGGTGGTCTGGAACACGTCCTTCCAGGGCAGGTTGCGATGCACGAACGCCGAGTAGAACGTCTCCAGCTCGCTGTCCGGCAAGACGAAGCGGTCGTCGCGGTCCCACATGCTGACCGTCTTCGAGCCGCGGATCTGGAGCAGGAAATTGTGCTCCGGGTCGAGATGGAACGGCGTCACCGCGTTCGGGCTGGAGAGGAAGATGAACCCTTCCCGCTGCATCATCTTCGGCAAGGACGGCCCGCCCTGCGCCGCCACCTCGTCGAGGCACGCATCCAACAGCTCGCCGTACTCCGGGCTCTGCTCCACCCGCTTCAGCACCATCCAGGAGCCGCATTCGGCGATCCGGCGGACCGTCTCTTCCGGAGAGAGTCCGGTCCGAGGCGTCTGCGCGGCGGTGACTCCGACCGGCAGATTGCCGGCGTTGTATTCGACGAACGCCTCCGGCAACGAGCGCGAAAGCTCCATCAACCGCGGCAGCGCGAACAGCCGATGCGCAGCCAGGGAATGGGTGACGTGGAACGGCTTCTTGTCGAAATAGGCACGGCAGACTTCCGCATCGAGCTGGATCACGGCGTCCTCCGGAAGAGGCGGCGAGCGAGATGGATGAGGGGAACCGTGGCGACGGTGAGCGCGCCCAGCGCGCGGCCGGTGCCGAAGAAGAGCGTCTGCATCTCCCGGCGGTCGGGCCAGAGGTGGTTGATCATGAAGCGGTTCGGCGCGGCGCAGGAGTCCATGAACCGCAGCCGCGGCAGAAGGTGCGCGCGCTCGACATTGTCGAGCTCGAGCTGCACCCCCGGTGAAAACCGCGCGAACGATTCGTCGAAGGTGATCTTGAAGGCAAAGGCCGCATCGCCCGAGAGCAGGTTCCACTTCAAGGCCAGCGGCCTGCCGTCGATGCGCAGCGCGAGGAGCTGCTGGCGGCCTTCCCGGGCGGCGTTCACCGCCAGCTCCTCCAGGAACGCCTGGTCGCGCTTCGCGTCCACGCCCTTCTTGCCCTTCCACCCTGCCGCTTCCAGCTCGCACAGCTCGGCGACGAATCCGCGCGGGTCGTCGCCTTTGGGAACTTCGAAGGTGCCGACCGCGCCTTGCTCGCACAGCCGCGCCCGCTGCCGGCGCCACTCCTTGCGCCGCTTCGGCGGCACCGCGCTCGCCAGATAATCCTCGGCGCTCGACGCTCGCTTGAGGACCGCGCGGGTGTAACAGGCGGAGACGACGCACGGCCAACCGCGCCCGTTCAGCTCGTCGACGAGGTGCCGCCGCAACGGTCCCTCGCCGGGAACGTCTTCGAGGCGCACCACCTGCGCCCGCGAGGCCATGGTGTCGAGAAACACTTTCAATGCCGCGCGCTCGTAACCCCTGCGCAAAAGCGGCGCGGACAGATAGCAGTAGCGATGCCGGAACGCCTCCACCCGGCCGCGCCGCTGGACGATGGGAAAGAGCCCGCAGAGGAGCCGCTTGCCCTTCGCGTTCGAAGGATGCGGAGCGTACGCCACCAGCACTTCGGCTTTGTTCGATTGAAAATGCTTCAATGCCGGAAGCAGCATCCACGGCTCGTAGAACGCGTTCGGCTCGGCGCTGTCGTCGGCCAGCTCTTGCCACTCTTGCGCCAGCGCTTCGAGCTCTTCGATGCGGGACAGGCTCTCGACATAGAGGTGCGCGTCCTCCTGCCTGCGAGCGACTTGCTCGAGCGCGCGGCCCGGCACGGGCGCATCGGTGAGCAGCAGCGCTTCGTCGGAAAATCCAGTTTCGGATTCCGGCTGCGTGGATTTACGGTTACGCCGCGGCGACTTTTCTACAGGCTCAATGAAGACCGGCATGCAGCCGATCTAGGGATTGATCGCTGTCACGCCAACATCCGACCGGGATTGAACGATGAGTCCGTCATACAACCTACGCTGACGGTCTGCGAGGCGCTGCAGCGAGTAGTCGCGAGCGATCTTTCGGCGGCCGCGCTCGCCCATCTGCGCTGCTTCCGCCGGATCGCCCAGCACCTGCAAGAGCCGCGCGGCGAGCGGTTCGGACTTTCCCGGCGCGACGACGAAGCCGTTCTGCGCGTCGACCAATTCCGGCACCCCGCCGACCGCGCTCGCCACCACCGGAAGCCGCGCCGCCATCGCTTCCATCACCGCATTGGGCAGCCCTTCCGCGAGCGACGGCAGGCAGAAAGCATCGGCGCGAGCCAGGATGGCGGGCACGTCGTAACGGGTGCCCAAGAACGAAACCGACTCGCCCAGGCCCAACGCGGCGGCCCGCAGTTGCAGCTCTTCGCGCTCCGGCCCGTCCCCGACCAGCGCGAAGCGCACTTCGGGGCGCCTTTCGCGGACGATGGCGATGGCGTCGAGCAGCGTGCGATGCCCTTTGACCGGCCACAGGTTCGCCACCACTGCCACGAGCGGTTTGCCTTGCGGCAACGGACCTTGCAGCGGTTTCGTCGTCAATTCGTCGAATCGGATTAGATCGATTCCGTTCGGAATCACCACCGTGCGCGAAGGCGCGCTGCGCTCTTCCTCGATGCACAACCGCCGCACCGCTTCCGCATTGGTGCTGACCGCATCCGCGGTGCGCGACATCCACTTTTCGACGGCGCGGTGCTTCTTGCCGAAGCCTTCGCGCAAGTGACCCAGGTCGACACGGCTCACCACCACCGGCACGCGCGCGACGCGGCCGGCGAAGAGCGCCATGAAGTTGCTGATGAATTCGGTGCCGTGGACGATGCGCGCGCCGCTCTCCTTGATCAGCCGCGACAGCCGCCAGATCTGCTTCAGCGTGTTGGGCCGCAAGAGCGATCCCTGGAGCGGAAACACCGACGGCGCCGGCAGGCCGAGAGCGAGGAAGTCCGCGAGGTTGCCGCCCGACAGCTCGAGGCAGGCGACGATTGGATCGTAGCCCGCAGGATGGGCGCGCAGCCGTTCGATGAACTGCCGCTCCGAGCCCCCCACCCAGAACCGCGACACCACGTGAACGACCGGAATTCCCATGCGCCGGAGGGTGTGCACCACGGCAAGCGAGCGGAAGCGTAATCGGCTGCGCAGTTGCAGCGGGCCAGTGCCGCTGCGGCTACGCATTCGTTCGAGCGCGGAGTGCCGTCTATTCGATGAGCAACAGGTCGGGCGATTCCAGCGCGCGGATGACTTCGTAGAGGAACGCCGCGCCGATGTGGCCGTCGATCACTCGATGGTCGAACGAGCAGGACAGGTTCATCCGCTCGGCGATCTCGACCGACACCGTGCCGTCCGGATTGCGCACGGGCTTCGCGTACTCCTTGATCTTGTGGATGCCGAGGATGCCAACCTCCGGGTGCTTTACCACCGGCGTCGCCATCAGGCCGCCGTCGCGGCCCAGCGAGGTGACGGTGAAGGTCGACCCGGTCAGATCGTTCATCTGCAGCTTGTTCTCGCGCGCCGCCTTGGCCAGGCGATCGATCTCGCTGCCGATCTTGCGGACGGAAAGCCCGCGCACGTCCTTGACCACGAACACGGTCAGCCCCGCGTCGGTGGCGGCGCCGAAGCCGAGGTTCACGTCCTTCTTGACGATCAGCGCCTGCTTCTCCTCGTCCATGATGGCGTTCAGCTCCGGATACCTGGCGAAG
>DASXHM010000050.1:0-14149 GCA_036488495.1 Myxococcales bacterium
CCCTGCGGCGATTCGCATGCTACTCGCGCCGCTCTTCCCATAGAGGACAAGGCATGCTCCGTCCGCTCTGCCTCGCCGCCGCGCTCACGTTCGGCGGCACGGCGCTGGCCCAGACGACCCCACCTCCCGATCAGAAGCCCGCAGTGAAGAAGGGCAAGGCGCAGAACGCGTCGAGCGGCGACGCGCCCACGCCTTCCACTTCCACCAAGACCGGAAGCCAGGGGAGCGAGGTCGCGAACCAGCCTGCTGCCGGGGCGCCCACCGCCGCGCCCGGTCCCTCCGCAGGGTCGGCACCCGATCAGTCCGCATCGTCGGTGCCGGGGCAGACGGCATCGCCCGCAAAGGGCCAAGGCGCGCTCCCGACCATGGATCAGGAGGAGTTCCGCCGGCAGGTGATGGAAGAGGTGCGGCGCGAATTGCAGAAGGCCAAGGACGAGGTCAAGCAGGAGACGGCGTGGGTCGCGCAGGACTCGCAGGCGCGGGTGCAGGACAGCGAAGCCGTCCAGGATCTGAAGACGCGGGTGAACCTGTTCCAGCCGCACGGCTACCTGCGCATGCGCGGCGAGTTCTTCAACAACATGAAGCTCGGCCTGGGCCCCGATCCGTCGGGCAACTTCCTCTTCGGCGGCCCGTACATCGGCGCGCCCCCCGGCTCCAGCCAGTCGGACGCGAACTTCCGCTTCCGCTTCGAGCCGACCGTCCAGGTGAGCGAGGACATCGCCATCCACTTCCAGGCCGACATGCTCGACAACATCCTCCTCGGCTCGGACCCGGTAGCGGACAAGTTCCTCGATCCGTTCACGCCCTTGAACGTGCTCGCCAACTCGCGCGTCTCCAGCGTGGTGAACGTGAAGCGCGTCTGGGGCGAGGTGAACACCGCGCTCGGCGAATTCCTCTTCGGGCGGATGGGCTACAACTGGGGCCTCGGCATGTTGCACAACGACGGCAACTGCCTCGACTGCGACTTCGGCGACACCGCCGACCGCATCGCCTTCGCGCCGCGCGAATTCAAGGGCCACCACTTCACCGCCATGTTCGACCTGCTCGACAAGGGTCCGAGCACCGAGGGACCGATGAACGACCTCGGCCGCCCCATCGACCTCGACACCCTCGACGACGGCTACCGCGTGGCGGTGCAGGTCACGCACGTTGACACCGCCGAAGAGATCAAGCGCAAGCTCGACGCGCAGCAATGGGTCTTCAACTACGGCCTCGTGCTCGACTACGCGGTGCAGGGCTGGCAGGCAGTCGAGACCAACACTGCTTCGCCGCTCTTGCGTACCGACGTTGCGCGCCGCGGCGCCAAGTTCACCGAGCCGGACTTCTTCATCAGCCTGAAGCGCAAGAAGTACCGGCTGGACGCGGAGTTCGCGGCGGTGATCGGCAACATCGACTCGCACGCGCAGACCGACGCCGGCCTGATCATCGGCGGCACCAACGCGCAGCAGAACGTCGCCGCGGTGCTCTCCGGAGTCTCGTTCCTGCAGTTCGGCGGAGCGCTGCAATTCGATTATTCGATGCTCTCGGCGGATGCGCTGCAGTTCGGGTTCGATGCCGGCGCCGCGTCGGGTGACAAGGGCGCCTTCGGCTTCGGCGCGCGTCCCTACCGGAACGGGTCCGGCAACTTGAACGGCTGCGGTTCGGCGCCGGCGGTGTCCGGGACGAGCAGCCCGTGCTTCTACCAGGCGGCGGGGCGCGGCGACATCGACGGCAGCCACATCGACTTCCCCACCAACGGCGCGGTCCACGGCCGGGTGAACAACTTCGTCTTCAACCGCGACTTCAACGTCGACATGATCCTCTTCCGCAACCTGATCTCGTCGGTGACCTCGTCCTGGTACGTGAAGCCGTCGATGCGCTGGCGGCCGACGGGGCGAAGGTCGGGCGGCGGCGACGACAGCGGGTTCGAGCTCTTGCTCTCGGCGATGTACGCGCAGGCCTGGTTCAAGGAGAACACGCCCGGCCTGCACAAGCCGCTCGGCGTCGAGCTCAACGCGGGCATCACCTACGACACCTCCGACCGCTTCCACGTCGGGCTCGCCTACGGAATCCTGATCCCCTTCAGCGGCATGGGGAACGTCAACAGCATCGCCAATCCGGGAGTGGCGCACTCGGTGCGGCTCCTCACCGCGATTCCGTTCTAGTGGAGATGAAGCGCGTCGTGCGCGGCGTCGTGCTGCTCGCGACTTCCTCGCTGGTGGTGTGCGGGGTGAAGGGGCCGCCCAGGCCCGCCGCGCAGACGGACGCGGGGGCCGCGGCTGCTTCGTCTTCGGCCCCATCGCCCGCTGCTCCCGCTGCTGCCGCGGATGGCGGCCCGCCGTGAACCACTTTCAGCGCCACCGCGGCGAATTGTGCTGCGAGGACGTCCCCCTCGCCGAGCTCGCGGCGGAAGTCGGCACGCCCGCCTACGTCTATTCGAAAGCGACGCTGCTCCGGCATGCACGCGTCTTTCGCGCGGCGCTGCGAGGCATCGACGCGCTGCCCTGCTACGCGGTGAAAGCCGCCCCCAACCTGGCGCTCTTGCGCGTCTTCGCCGACGAGGGTTTCGGTTTCGACATCGTCTCCGGCGGCGAGCTCTTCCGCGCCCTGCAGGCCGGCGGCGAGCCCGGCAAGATCGTCTTCTCCGGGGTGGGCAAGCGCGAAGACGAGCTGGCCGCCGCTCTCGACGCGAAGGTGTTGCAGATCAACTGCGAGAGCGAAGAGGAGCTGCAGATGCTTTCGCGGGTGGCCGCCTCGCGCAAGGCCACCGCGCGCATCGCGCTGCGGGTGAACCCCGACGTGGACGCGAAGACGCACCCGTACATCGCCACCGCGCTCTCGACCAGCAAGTTCGGCATCCCGGCGGCGCGGGTGCGCAAGGCGTTCAAGCTCGCGGCGTCCTTGCCCGGCATCGTGGTGCAAGGCGTCGCCTGCCACATCGGCTCGCAGATCAAGAAGGTCGGCCCCTTCGCCCAGGCCGCCGCCAAGATGCGCGAGCTCGTGCTGCAGCTCCGCGGCGACGGACACGCGATCCGCATCCTCGACATGGGCGGAGGACTGGGCGTTCCCTATGGCGATGGGCCCGAGCCGGCGACTCCGCGCGAGTACGGCGAGGCGCTGGTTGCGGCGCTCCGCGGGCTCGACGTGCAGGTGCTGGTCGAGCCGGGGAGGCTGCTCGTGGCCAATGCCGGGGTCCTGCTCTCGCGGGTGATCCTGCGCAAGGAAGGCCAGCGCGGGCGCAAGTTCGTGGTGGTGGATGCGGGCATGAACGACTTGCTCAGGCCGGCCTTGTACGAGGCGCACCATGAGGTGGAGCCGGTCGGGCGGCCGCGGCGCGGGCACGAAGTCGCGGACGTGGTCGGGCCGGTCTGCGAGAGCGCTGACGTGCTGGCGAAGCGCCGCAAGCTGCCGCTCCTTCACGCCGGCGACTTGGTCGCGCTGCGCACCGCCGGCGCATACGGGATGGCGATGGCGTCGCAGTACAACGCGCGGCCGCGGCCGGCGGAAGTGCTGGTCGAGGGGCGCTCGTGGCGCATCGTGCGGCAGCGGGAGACGTACAAGGATCTGATCCGCGGCGAGTCGGTGTAGCCTCACTCCACTTCCGGAAAGCACCACACCAGCTCAGCGTTCCCGCCCGGCTCCGCGTAGACGATCGCGTTCTGGTCGAACCGCCGCGCCAGCGCGACCGCGTCCAGGCGGTCGATGCCCTCGATGACCACGCCGTGCTCCGGCTTGATCTCCGAATCATCGGGCACGCCGGTCGCCCGGCGGAACGTCCACGCGCCCGCCGCCGCCTCGAGCGCCTTGGCACGCTCCGCGTTCTCGGTCGAGGTCAGCTTGTGCGACCGCGGGTTGTAGGCGGTGATGAACGCCCACGGCTCGGGCAATGGGGACGGATCGCCGATGCGCACCTCGAACCCGGCCTTGTACGTCGTCCGCCGGTACCCCTCGGTCAGCTCGGCCCGCCTGCTCATGCCGTGCGAGCCTACCTCAAGCGCGTGACGCCGGGCGTTGCCGAGGAGCGCTTGCGTCGCTACAGTCCGCGGCCTCACGAGGTGCCTCATGTTCGCAGGCTCGATGGTCGCGCTCGTCACTCCCTTCAAGAACGGCCAGGTGGACGAGCCGGTGCTGCGCGAGCTGGTCAGGTTTCAGATCGAGAACGGCACCGACGCGGTGGTTCCTTGCGGCACCACCGGCGAAGGCGCGACCCTCACCGCCGAAGAGCATGTGCAGGTGGTTCGCGTTTGCGTCGAGGAAGCGCGCGGACGGGTGCCAATCATCGCCGGCTGCGGCTCGAACGACACCCGCCGCACCATCGAGACCGTGCAGCGCGCGCGCGAGGCCAAGGCCGATGCCGCGCTGATCGTCACCCCGTACTACAACAAGCCCACGCCGGAGGGGCTGTTCCGCCATTTCGAGGCGGTGGCGCGGAGCGGCGGTCTGCCGGTCGTGCTCTACAACGTCCCTTCCCGCACCTCGGTCGACATGCTGGCCGACACCGTGGCCCGCTGCGCGAAGCTGCCCGGGATCGTGGGCGTGAAAGAAGCGAGCGGCAGCATCGTCCGCATCGCCGAGATTCGCGCCGCCGGCGTTCCCGACGGGTTTGCCATCCTCTCCGGCGACGACATGTTCACGCTGCCGACCTTGGCGATGGGGGGCCACGGCATCATCAGCGTCGTCGCCAACATCGCGCCCGCGCGGATGGCGCGGCTCGTGGATGCCTTCAACGAAGGCAATTTGAGCGCCGCGCAGGAGGAGCAGACGAAGTTCGCGCCGCTGGTGCGGGCGATGTTCTGCGAGACGAACCCGCTGCCGGTGAAGTACGCGCTGTCGAAGATGCATCGGATCGGCCCCGAGCTGCGCTTGCCGCTCGTCCCCATTTCGGAGGCGGGCGCGCGCAAGGTGGACGAGGCGATCGAAAAGTACGGAGGCCTCGTTTGATCCGTGCGGCGGTCGCGGGCGCCGCGGGCAAGATGGGCGGGCGCATCCTCGCGGCTCTCCGCGTCGAGACCGACTTCACCATCTCCGGCGCGTTCGAGCGTCCCGAGAGCCCGCACGTCGGCGAAGACGCAGGGCTCGTCGCCGGCCAACCGCGCCTCGATGTTCCCATCACCGCCGGCGTCGCCTCCGCGCTTTCGCGCAGCGCGGCGGAAGTGGTGATCGACTTCACCGCGCCCGCCGCGTCGCTCCAGCACGCGCAGCTCTGCGCGGAGAAGGGTGTCGCCCTGGTGGTCGGCACCACCGGCTTCACCGCCCAGGGCAAAGCCGAGCTGGCCGCGTACGCAGAGAGCGTTCCCATCCTCTTCGCACCCAACATGAGCGTGGGCGTCAACGTCCTCTTCCGGCTGGTCGCCCAGGCCGCGCGCGCTCTCGGTCCCGAATACGAGATCGAAATCGTCGAGACCCACCACCGCCACAAGCGCGACTCTCCATCTGGCACCGCGCTGCGGCTCGCCGAAGTGGCTGCGGATGCGATGAGCCTCGACCCGCGCACCGCCTGCGTGTACGAGCGCCACGGCGACACAGGGCCGCGCAAGCCGGGCACCATCGGTGTGCAGGCGCTGCGGGGAGGCGACGTCGTCGGCGATCACACGGTCTACTTCCTCGCCGACGGAGAGCGGCTCGAATTGACCCACCGGGCGACCAGCCGCGACAACTTCGCCCGCGGCGCGGTGCGGGCGGCGCGTTTCGTGGTCGGGCAGAAGCCCGGGCTTTACGACATGCAGGACGTGCTTTTTGGGGATGAGCGGAGGCAGCGATGAAGATTGCGCGGTACCTGGGCAAGGACTCTGAAATCCTCGAAGGCGTGGTCGAAGGCGATGAGGTGTTCGAGATCTCCGGCCTGAACGCGATGCTGCAGGGCGGCCGCAGGGTTTCGGGCCCGCGCAAGCTCGCCGAAGTGCAGCTCTTGCCGTGGGGGCTCGGCCGCAAGATCGTCGCGGTCGGCCGCAACTACGCAGACCACGCCAAGGAGCTCGCGAACGAAGTGCCGAAGTCGCCGCTCCTGTTCATGAAGCCGCCGAGCGCGCTCGTCGGCCACGAGCAGCCCATCGTCGTTCCGCCCCAGACGGTGAGCACGAACGTGCAGCACGAGGCGGAGTTGGCGGTGGTGATCGGCAAGCGGCTGAAGCGGGCCGGCGAGTCCGAATGCGCCAAAGCCATCGCCGCCGTCACCTGCCTGAACGACGTTACCGCTCGCGACGTGCAGAAGGCCGAAGTGCAGTTCACCCGCGCCAAGGGCTTCGACACCTTCTGCCCGGTGGGCCCCTGGGCAGTGACCGGCCTCGACTGGTCGGCGCTGCGCGTTTCCTGCCGGGTCAACGGCGTCGTCAAGCAGGACGGCAACACCAAGGACCAGATCTTCCCGCTCCCCAAGCTGCTCGCGTTCATCTGCGCGGGGATGACCTTGGAGGAGGGCGACGTGGTCTCGACCGGAACCCCGGCCGGAGTGAGCGCGTTCAAGGCCGGCGACGTCGTCGAGGTGGAAGTGGAAGGGGTTGGGACTTTGCGCAACCCGGTGCGCGCCGAGTGAAGCCGAAACTGAATCCGCTGCTTCCGGGCATCGCTGGCTACATGCAGGAGAAGGCCAACGCGCAGCGCGAGGCGGCGCAGCGCACCGGCAAGCCGGTCTACGACTTCGGCATCGGCGACCCGCGCGAGCCGACGCCGAAGTTCATCCGCGACGCGTTCGTCGCGGCGGTGCCGGAGGTCAGCCAGTACCCGTCCATCAACGGCATCGCGCCGTTGCGCAAAGCGGTGAGCGCCTATCTGCGCAGGCGGTTCGATCTGGAGGTCGATCCGGACAAGGAGATCCTGCCCTGCGCCGGGGCGAAGGAAGCGCTCTTCCACCTGCCGCTCGTCGCCCTCGATCCGTCGCGGCCAATCTGCTGGTATCCGGACCCCGCCTATCCCGTCTACGAGCGGGCCATCCTCTTCGCGAGAGGCGAGCCGCGGACGTACGCGCTGCGCGCGGAGCGAAAGTTTCTGCCGGATTTGGATGCCATCCCTGCGAGCGAATGGCAGCGCACCTCCATCTGGTTCGACTGCTATCCGCACAATCCCACCGGCGCAGGCGCGCCGCGCTCGCACCACGACAAGCTTCTCGCGCTGGCGAAGGAGCATGGCTTTCTCGTCGTCTGCGACGAGCCCTACGTCGACCTGTATGTCGGCGCGCCGCCGCATTCGGCGCTGCAGGTCGGGCGCGAGAACCTGATCGTCATCCATTCGCTCTCGAAGCGGAGCGGCATGACCGGCTATCGCAGCGGCTTCATGGCCGGCGATGCGGAGATGATCCGCTGGCTGCGCGAGGCGCGGGCGAACTTCGGGGTGGCGTCCCAAAGCTTCGTCCTGCAAGCCGCCGTCGCCGCCTGGAACGACGATGCGCACGTGGCCGAGCGGCGGGAGATCTTCGCCCGGAAGCGGGCGGTGCTGATCGAGACGTTGCGCGAAAAGGGCCTGGAAGTGGGCGGCGAGGGCGCCTTCTATCTCTGGGTACACGTGCCTGCGGGCGAGACCAGCGAGTCGTACGCGGCGAAGCTCGCCGAGCGGAACATCCTGGTCGTCGCCGGCACGCAGTTCGGCCGCGAAGGCGCGGGCTTCATCCGGCTGGCGATGGTCCCGACGCTCGACGACTGCAAGAAGGCCGCGGCAGCCTGGCCGTGATTGGCTAGACTGCCGAAATGCGCAATCCAGCCAGTCCGGAGCATCGGCTCCCTGACGCAACGCCCGAAGAGCTCCAGCGGCTCGTCAAGGAGGCGCTCGCCGACAGAGCTCTTTTGCAAGGCCGTCACGGGCGGGCGGTGCGCGAGGTGGTGGACCGCCTCGACAAGGGCATCCTCCGCGTGGCCGAGCGGGTCCAGTCGAACGAGCGCTGGGTCATCCACGGGTGGCTGCAGGAGGCCATCTCGCTCTACTTCAGCGTCGCCCAGAACGAGACCTACGAAGCCGGCGACTTGCGCTTCTTCGACAAGGTCCCTCCCAAGCAGGAGACGGGCGGCTTTCGCGTGGTGCCTCCCGGCGTGGTCCGGTACGGCGCGCACGTCGAACCGGGCGCAATCGTCATGCCCGGCTACGTCAACATCGGCGCACGGGTCGGCGCCGGAACCATGGTGGACACCTGGGCCACCGTCGGCTCCTGCGCGCAGGTCGGCAAGGGCGTGCACCTGTCCGGCGGCGTCGGGTTGGGCGGAGTGCTGGAGCCGCCCGGGGCGCGCCCCGTCATCATCGAGGACGGCGCCTTCGTCGGCAGCCGCTGCGTGGTGGTCGAGGGCGTGCTGGTCGAACAGGAGGCGGTGCTGGGTGCGGGGGTCGTGCTCACCTCCACCACCGCCATTTATGATGTGCGTGGCGCGACCGAGCAGGTGTTGCGCGGCCGGATCCCGGCGCGGTCGGTGGTCATTCCCGGCGTCCGCGCGCGAAAGTTTCCCGCCGGCGAATACCTCGTGCCGTGCGCGCTGGTGATCGGCGAGCGCAAGGAGTCGACCGACAAGAAGACCTCGCTCAACAGCGCGCTGCGCGACTTCGGGGTTTCCGCGTGACGCGGCAAGCGAGCATCGGCGTCGAGTCGCGGGCGAGCATCGACGACCTGGCCGAGCGCACGCTCGCGCTGTGCGCCATCCAGAGCCCGCTCGGCGACGAGAGCGAGATCGCAGGGCACGTCGCGCGAGAGACGGGAGGCGAGCGCATCGCCAATGCCGTGGTGTGCGGGAACGTCACCGGCGGAAGGCCTGCGGTGATCCTCGCCGGCCACCTCGACACCGTGCCGCTGCAAGACGGCGACTTTCCGGCGCGACGCTCCGGCGGGCGCATCTTCGGACGCGGCGCCTCCGACATGAAGGGCGCGCTGGCGGTGATGATCGAGCTGTGGCGGCGCATGGATCGAGCGCTCTTGCCGGTGGACCTGGTGCTGGTCTTCTACGACCGCGAGGAAGGGCCCATCGCGCAGAATGGCCTGTTGCCGTTGATCGCGGCGCGACCGGATCTGCGCCGCGCATCGCTCGCGCTCTGCCTGGAGCCGACCGACCTGTCGTTGCAGCTCGGCTGCTGCGGCTCGATGCACGCGACCCTGACGTTCGAAGGGCGCAGCGCCCACAGCGCGCGGCCCTGGCAGGGAGAGAACGCCGTCACCAAGGCAGGCGCGCTCCTCGCCTGGCTGCACGAACAGAAGCCGCGCGAGGTGAAGATTGCCGCTGCGCCGGGCGAGCTCGTCTTTCGCGAAGTGCTGACGGCGACGCGCATCGCCGGCTTTACCGGCCGCAACGTCGTGCCCGCAAAGTGCGAGCTGAACGTGAATTTCCGTTTCGCGCCGGGACGAAGCCTGGAGAGCGCTGAGGCGGAGCTGGTGGCGCTCGCCGACCGCTTCGGCGCGCGCTGCGAAGTGACCGACCGCGCGCCGAGCGGCCCTGCCATCGTCGACCATCCGCTGCTGCGCGGGTTCGAAGCGGTGCCGCGCGAGGCCAAGCAGGCTTGGACGGACGTGGCGCAGCTCGCGGCGCAAGGCATTCCGGCGGCGAACTTCGGTCCGGGCGAGCAGGCGCAGGCGCACCAGAAAGGCGAGAGCTGCTCTGAGGCGGCGCTGCTGCAGGCGTACCAGATGCTGGAGCGCTTTCTCAGCCAGGCGGCGGTGTGATCGAAGCCTTCATCGGCTTGGGCTCGAACCTGGGCGACAGGCTGGGCAACCTCGGCCTCGCGGTCGACCGGCTCGCGCGCGAACCCGGCTTTTCCTTCCGCCGCGTCTCGCTGGCCTACGAGACCGAGCCCATCGGCCCCCCGCAGCCGCGCTACCTGAACGCGGTGGCGCAGGTCGGGACCATGCTCTCGCCGCGCGCCACCTTGCAGAAACTGCACGGCATCGAAGAGGTGCTGGGCAGGGTGCGCCGCGAGCGGTGGGGGTCGCGCGAGATCGACCTCGACCTGCTCCTCTTCGGCGACCGGACCGCCAACGAAACCGGCCTCGTCATCCCCCATCCGCTTCTGCACGCGCGGGCGTTCGCGCTGGTGCCGCTCGCCGAGATCGCGCCGCTCGCGCTGCATCCTGGGGCGCGCCAGACCGCCGCCGAGCTCCTCGCCGCGCTGCACCCGGAAGACCGCGCCCAGGTCCGTCCCTTCCGCGCCATCCGGCGATCCTTGGCGGAGCCCGACGAGGACGACGACGGCACGGCGTCCAAATAAGGCGCGCGACGCAAGACTCTGGCGACGAGAACAGCTCGACACGCCGCCGACGGTGCGGGCCGCCGGGTAACGCAGCGGCGCGGCGGCGGGAGTCGTGTTAAACCGCGGCCGAAAATGCCGAAGCGACTCGCCGTCCTTGCCCTCGCCGCCGTCTGCGCCTGCCATCCGCAGGCGTCGTCCGATCCTGCTGCCGAACCTTCTCCCGATGCCGGCGCCGCCGCGTTGGAGAATGCCGACGCCAAGGCGCTGATGGCGGAAGTCGACCGGCTCAAGGACCAGCTCAAAGGCAAGCCGAAGACTTTCGAGGTGCTGGCCGCGCTCGGGAACCTCTATTACGAGAACGGCCGCTTTCTGGAGGCGGTGGACACGCTGCGCGAGGCGGAAGAAGCCGCGGCGCCGGCGGAGGCCGCGCGCGATGCGCTGCGCGCCAAAGGCGTGAAGCCGCAAGGTGAGTTGCCCGCGGAATGCAGGCGGTCCGGCAGCGATTACGGCCTCGCGCAGATTGCCGTCGCCGCCCAGAAGATGGACCCGCCGCGCGCTGTGCGCTGTCTCGACGGCGCCCTGGAGCAGGAGCTGGCGGTGCGGTCGCGGAGGGGCGATGCCTTCTATCTGATCGGCAATGGCGATGCGGCGTTGAAGGAGCACCGCAAGGTGCTCGCCACCCAGCCCGACTATCCGGAGTCGCTCTTCTTCGTCGGCGCCATCCTGCTCGAGCAGAGCCAGGGCAACAAGGCCATGTTGGAAGAGGGGAAGAAGATGTGGCGCAAGCTCTTGCAGGTGGCGCCCGACAACCCTCGCGCTTCGCTCGTCAAGGAGACTCTGCCGAAGGCCGACGAAGTCTTTGCCAAGAAGCCGGGCCGCGAAGGCGAGATGCCCGCCGGGCATCCGTCGGTCGCCGAAGGCGACTTGCCGCCCGGCCATCCGCCGATGCCGGCCGGCTCGCAGCCGATGGCCCATAGCGGGCCCACCGCGGAAGAAGTGGCGAATGTGGCGGACGCAGTGCAGGGCACCGAGCGCACTCCCGAGCTGGAAAAAGGCCTCGACCAACTCTTGGTGGAGGGCGAGGCGGCCTTGGATCGCGGCGACTACCAGGCCGCCCGCGACAGCATCGTCCGGGTGATGCCGATGCGTCCGAACGACGCCCGCACCGCTGCCGATCTCGGCGCAGCCATGCGCGGGCTGGGCCGGGCCGAGATGGCGGAGCGCACCCTTTCGCGCGCCTTGCAGCTCGACCCCAAGCAGCCCCGCGCGCTCTTCGAGCAGGGCAAGCTGCAAGCAGCGCAGGGCGACAAAGACGGAGCGCGCAAGAGCTTCGAGGCGGTGCAACAGGCGGATGCGAAGTTCGCGCAGTCGCACGGGGTCGACAAAGAGCTCGCCGGGCTTCGCTGAGGCGCGGGCTCCGCTGAAACGCGAGCATCGCAGAAGCTCCCCGGCCGTGCAGCCGAGCGCGGAGCGCCATTCGTGATCACCCTCAAGCTCCCAAGGAGGGTGAATACCCATGGATGCGATTGCGCTCTTGAAAGCAGACCACCGCGAAGTCGAGTCCCTCTTCAAGCAGTTCGAGAAGTTGGGCGACCGCGCGGTGAAGCAGAAGGAAAAGATCGTCCAGAAGATCATCCGCGAGCTGGCCGTGCATGCCGCCATCGAGGAGATGCTCTTCTATCCGACCATCCGGATGGCGGCGACGAAGGCCAAGACCAAGTCCACCGCCGAGGCGGGCGACATGGTGCTCGAGTCGCTGGAGGAGCACCACATCGTCAAGTGGACCCTGTCCGAGCTGGAGAAGATGAAGCCGGACGAGGAGCGCTACGAGCCGAAGGTCAAGGTGCTGATGGAGAACGTGCAGCACCACGTCGAGGAAGAGGAAGAAGAGCTCTTCCCCAAGGTGCGCAAGCTGCTCAACGCGAAGATGCTGGAGGAGCTGGGCGAGCGGATGCAGAAGGCGAAGAAGCTCGCGCCGACCCGGCCGCATCCGCGGGCCGCCGACACTCCGCCGGGAAACATGGTGAGCGGGACCATCGCGGCAGTGCTCGACAAGGGCAAGGACCTGGTCCGCGGGATGATGGAGCAGTAGCCGCCGTCGGGTGACCGCCGCGCTGAGGTCAGCGGCGGCCAGCACCGCAACAATCGTCCGGGTCGCGGTCAGCGGCGGCGGTCGCGGCGCTTGAAGCTCCAGGTCACTTCGAACTCCGCGATCTGGGTTCCGTCCTTCTGCGTCCCGACCGAGCGGGCGGTGAAGGTCTCCGCCTCGCCGCTCGCGACCGCGCGATCGATCGTTTCGCGCATGGCCGCACCGTCTTTGAAGACGAAGCGGGCCTCGCTCACCGCCTTTTTGGTGAACTTCGCCGAGATGGCGGTGACGAGCGAGGCGACGCTGTGGCCGCTGCGCTCGATCAGCCACAGCGCCGGTGCGCCGGTGCTCATCTCCGCGGCCATCGCTTGCGCCGCGAAGTAGGTCGAGCCGAATGGGTTTTGCGTCTTCCAGCCGGCGGGCAGCGACACTTCTGCGCCGGTTTCGTCGAGCCTTCGCACGCGCAAGCCTGCGAACGCGCCGAGCGGCAGCCGGGTCCAGAGCATCGCCCGGAACGCGAGCGGGTTGGTGAAGACGAACTTCGTCTTGTCGATCACGCGAGCACCCGATCAAAAGCGCGGTTCGTGGCGGCCGGGTCGTCCATCATCAGCCAATGCGAGACGTTCGGAATCGTCAGCCGGCGCACGTCCGGAAGCGACGAAGCGCTGCGTCCGCTTTGCGGCTCGTCCGCTTCGATGGCGAACTTCGGCCCGACGAACCGCGCCAAGAGCTCGCGCGCGGGGTTGTCCACCATCGACTCGCGGAGCGCCGCGAAGGCCTTCACGTCCATCTTTGCGACCATCGCCAGAAGTCTCGTCCGCGTCTGTGGCTTCGCGTTCGGGCCGAGCATCTCGTCGACCAACTGCGCGAGCTTCGCAGCGTCCAGATTCTCGTGCTGCTTCCGGAAATACTCGACCATCTCCGGCGGGGGATTGGAAACGTCCCCCACCGCGTCCACGAACACGACGCCAGCCAGCCGCCGCGGGTGCTGCCCCGCGAAGCGCGAGACCACCGCGCCGGAAAAGCTGTGCCCGGCCAGCCAGAACGGCTCCGCCAGCGCCGGCAGCGTCTCCAGCAGATCGTCGACGCAGTCCTGCACCGAATAGCTGTCCGCGTGCGGCGAGCGGCCGTGTCCGCGCAAGTCCGGCGCGAGCACGCGGCGCGTCTTGCGAAGATGCTCGAGCTGCGCGCTCCAGACGGTCGAATCCGCGCCGAGACCGTGCAGGAGCACGAGCGGAGATCCCTCGCCGCCGTCATCCAGAAAAAGCTTCATCGCCTTGGCCCTCGCTGCTTGGAAAGCTCCGCGCGCTCCTCCGCCGAGAGCGCCTCCGGCCGGCACCGCTGCAAGGCGAGGAGCTGGATGCGCGCGACCCCTTCCACCATCTCCATCGCATCGCACGCTTCGAACAGGCCGCGAAAGCCCATGCAGACCGCGCCGTGCCGTTCGAGCAGCACGCAGTCGGCGTCGCGCAAATACGGCCGCGCCGCATCGGCGACGCGGTTCGTGCCCGGGGTTGCGTAGGGAACGGTCGGGACGTCGCCCAGCGCCGTGACCGCCTCGGGCATGCAGGCGAGGAGCGGCTCCTTCGCCAGCGTCAGCGCGACCGCGTGCGGCGGATGCGCATGGACCACTGCCACGCACGACGGGCGCGCCTCGTAGCAAGCGAGATGGAGGAGCAACTCGGAGGACGGCCGGCCATCGCCGAGCGGCTTGCCGCGCAGATCGGTGACGACGAGCTGCGCGCCATCGAGAAAGCCCTTGTTGACCCCGGCGGGCGTGCAGAGCAAACGGTCGCCGATGCGGCAGGACAGATTCCCTTCGCCGCCGTTGATCAGCCCGCGGGAGTAGAGCCGGCGGCCCACTTCCACCATCGCAATCCGCTCGGCGGCGAAGTCCACGGGCGGCTGATATCACACGCGAAGGTCGGC
>DASXHM010000059.1:0-11961 GCA_036488495.1 Myxococcales bacterium
CTACCAGGCGTCGTCGTCGGAGATGTTCGGCGCCTCGCCGCCGCCGCAGAACGAACAGACGCCTTTCTACCCGCGCAGCCCGTACGGCTGCGCCAAGGTCTATGCGTATTGGATTGGCGTCAATTACCGCGAGGCGTACAAACTGCACGTCTCGAACGGTATCCTCTTCAACCACGAATCGCCCCGCCGCGGCGAAACCTTCGTCAGCCGCAAGATCACCCGCGCCGCCTCCCGCATCAAGCACGGGCTGCAGCAAAAGCTGTTCCTGGGCAACCTGGACGCGCGGCGCGATTGGGGCTACGCGAAGGACTTCGTCGAGGCGATGTGGCTGATGGTGCAGCAGCCGCACAGCGGCGATTACGTGGTGGCCACCGGCGAGAGCCACACGGTGCGCGAGCTGTGCGAGGCGGCCTTCTCGCACGTGCAGCTCGACTTCCGCGATTTCGTCGAAATCGATCCGCGCTATTACCGGCCGACCGAGGTCGACGCGCTTTTGGGCGATGCGTCGAAGGCCCACCGCGAGCTCGGCTGGCGGCCGAAAACGCCGTTCAAGGATCTGATCCGGCTGATGATGGATTCGGACATGGAGCTGGCCGCCCGCGAACGCCGCGCCGGCGCCGGTCCGGCAGTGTCGCGCCACTCATGAGGTTCGCGCTGCTCGTCGCGGTGGCCTGCGCGTTCGCTGCTTCAGCCGCGGAAACAGACGGTCCGGGCTGGGACGCGCAAGCGCAGTGGGGCGCGCCGGGAGACGGCTTTTGGGCGTCGCCGTTTCAGCGCCTGACGCTCCTCGGCGAAGTCTCCGGCGAGCACGACCGCACCTACTCCACCGCCGTGCGCACCCGCGAAATCGCCGGCAAGATCGCCATCTCCTGCGAGTACCAGGAGGGCCGCCCCTGCGGAAACGGCGCGTTCGGCGGCGCCGAGCTCGACTCCTCCGCCGGCTACAGCCGCTTCTTCACCGCCGCCACCCGCCTGCGGCTCTCCGGCGGCAGCGCGCTGGGTGCGGACGGCTTCGACCTCGACCGCGCGTACCTCCGCTTCAATCTCGATCCGTTAAGCCTGCAGATTGGCCGCGACGTCCTCTCGCTCGGACCGTCGGTCAGAAGCGCGCTGATGCTGTCCACCAATGCCGCGCCGCAGGACGGCATCCGGGTCGCGTTGCAGCCGGTGGCGCTGCCGTTCGCGCCGTCCATCCGCTTCTCGGCCCTGTACTTCATCGATCGCCTGCGCGATCCGCAGCGCTTCCCGAACGCGCTCTTGGACCTGCTCCGCTTCCAGCTCGACTTCGGCGACCACTTCCAGTTCGGCGCCTCCCGGTCTTTACAGCTCGGCGGCGACGGCGCGCCCGACTACGGCGGCTTCGGCGACTTCATCCTCGAGCATTTCCGGCGGCTGAAGCCGGACGCCAGCGCCGAGAACAACCGGCTCTCCTTCGACTTCACCCTGCGCCTCAACCGGCTGCGCGCGTATTACGAGATCGCCTTCGAAGACACCTCAATGCAGTTCCTGCTCAACTCGCTGAAATACGACGCGGACCACTTGATTGGATTCGAGCTGCAAAAGGTCGGTCCAATGGACCGCCTCTACTTCGAATTCGAACACACCGGGTACGTCTCGCAGGAGCACAGCCTGTTCACGACCGGCATGACCAACGCGGGCCGCACCCTAGGCACGGCATTGGGTCCGGACGGCTTCTCCGCCTGGCTGCGCGCAGACACGAAAGTCGCCGCGGTGCGCGTCTCGCCCTGGTTCGAATGGCTGAAGTTTGTCAGCGACCGCTACAAATCGAGCCCGGTCGTGGTCATCCAGAGGGGTCCGCAGGAACACCGGCAGCGGCTCGGTTTAGATGTCGCGCTGCCGCTCGCGCAACAGATCCGGCTGGAGGCGAGCCTCTTCGGGGAACGCATCGCCAACCAGGATTTCATCAACGGAGAAAGCAGCCTGCGCACGGGTGTGCGGGCTGCTCTCATCCTGACGCCTTGAGTGAATCGGCGGGCCGGCTCAGTCTTCCGCGGAATCCGACCGGTACGCGTACTGGTAGTGATACCCGTAGCCATACCCGCCCTGCCCCATCGTCACGTCGTTGACGACGAGCCCGTGCAGGTTGACGCCCGCATCCAGGAACGCCTTCACCGCCGAAGTGATCTCCCGCGGAGGATGCATGCCGGCCCGCAGCGCCAGCACGTTCACTCCGGCAATCCGCCCCAGGATGGCAGCGTCGGTGACAGCGAGAATGGGCGGCGTGTCGATGATGACCAGGTCGTACCGCTGCGTAGCGTCGGTCAAGAACGCGCGGAAGCGCGAGCTGCCCAAGAGCTCCGAAGGGTTCGGCGGAAGCTTGCCGGTGGAGATGAAGTGCAAGTTGTCATGCGCAGTCGCGCGCACGGCGTCGGTCATGGTCATCTGGCCCGCGACCACTTCCGAAATGCCGCCCTGCCGCTTTCCGCCGAGATAGCCGTGCAAGCGGCCGCGGCGAAGGTCGCCGTCGAGCAACAGCACGCGCTTTCCGGAAGCAGCCAGCACCACCGCCAGGTTGGCGGTGACGAACGACTTGCCCACGCTCGGGCTCGGACCGCTGATGGTGATGACGTTGTTGCGCGCATCCACCAGCGCGAACTGCAGCGCGGTGCGCAGCGAGCGCAGGCTCTCGATGGCCAGGTCCGACGGATCGACGATGGCCAGCAGCTTCTTGTCCGGCGACGCATGCCGATCGCGCGCAAGCACCGCCTCGCCTTCGCTGTGCGGCACGCTCGCGTACACCGGCAGGCCGGTCATCGCTTCGATTTCGGCCGGGTCTTCCACGCCGTGGTCCAGCGCCTTCTTGGCAAAGGCCGCGCCGATGCCGGCGATGAAACCGAGGAACAAGGACAGCGCGAGCACCGGTGCCTTCTTCGGGCTGGCCGGCTCGTACGGCACCAAGGCGGAATCGACCACGCGCACGTTGCCGATGGTCCCCGACTTGAGGACGTTCATCTCCTGCGCCTTGTTGACCATGGTGAAGTACAGCTCGCTCGCCACCTTGGCGTCGCGGTTCAGCCGGAGCGACTCCGCCTCCTGCTCGGGCAGCTTGTGAATCTTCGACTCCATGGCGCCCTTCTGCGCGCGCAGCTTCGATTCCTTGTCGCGCAGGGCGGCCATGACGGGGTGGCTGTCGGTGAAGCGCTGGCGAAGCTCGGACCGCTGCAGCTCGAGCTGCGAAAGCTGGGTGTCGATGTCCACCGCGCGGCCGAGCATGCCTTCGGTCTCGATGCCCAGATCCGCGCTGCCCTGCTTGATCTGGTACGCCTTGAGCACAGCTTCAGTCGCGTCGACGGTCTTCTTCTGCGACGGCAACTGGTCCTGCAGGAACTGGTAGGTCTTGGCCGCCTCTGCGCTCTTGTGCTCGATGTTCTGGCGCACGTAGGTCTGGCCGATGGCGTCGAGGATCTGCCCCGTCTGGGCCGCGTTCTTGCCGTCCAGTGAGACCGTGATGATGCCGGTCTTCTTGCCCTTCTCGCTGATGCGCAAGTCGGTCTGCAATTCGTCGATGACGCGGGCGCGGCGGAACTTCGTCACCCGAAAACGGGTGCCAGGCCGGGCGCGGAGATCGGTCACGTAGATGGAGGCTTTTTCGTCGCCCTGGCCCGCCGTCGCCTCGGCGCCGACGTGGCCTGAGATGAGTTGATCGCCGTCCTTGTCGAAGAGCGTGTACGCGCCGTCTTTGCCGGCGACGAGCGAAAGCTTCTCGCCGAGCTGCGATTCCGGAACTTCGAGCCGCGTCACGCGGACGCGCTCGCCGCCCCAGGCGTAGCTGGAAAGTCCGAGGAGCGGAGAGGCGAGCTCGTCACCCTTGTGGTGGCGGAAGAACGCGCCGCCGATGACAGGCGCGGTTTTCGGCTCCGCCACGATGGTCAGATTGAGCTGATCGACCACGTCGCCAAGGAGCGACCGCGAGCGAAGGATTTCGATTTCGGTGTCCGCCGGAGTCTTTTCGCTGAAGGCGCTCGCCAGGTCGTCGAGCCCCGCCAACCCCTTGGTCTTGTCCTCGGCCTGCAAGAGGATGTCGGAACGCCAGGTCGGCGCAGCGAGAAGGACATAGGCGCCCGCCAAGGCAACCGAGCAAGCGGTGACCAGTGCGATGAGCCCGCGATGCCGCCTGATGGTGGTCAGGTACTCAGCGAGGCTCTGCTCGTCCTCCGCCGGAGCGGGCGCACGGATCGCCTGCACGGCCGGCCGCGAGGTCATGTCGTTCTCAACTGGTCTGAGGCCTTCAAGTTTTGCCATCGACACTTCCAAAAGGACGGGTGTTGACGTACAGGGCAGCACCGCGGAAGCGGTACCGTGACGTTGGTCGAACAGCAGCACCTAAGCCTTTGTTCCCCCAGGGTCATTGACGTCGGCCGACCCTACACTCCCCGCCGAAATCAGGCAAAGAAGGCGCCATGACCCAGACGCAAGAGACCTCGATTCTAGACAAGATCGCCAAAAAGCAAGCCCGGGTGGGTGTCATCGGCCAAGGCTACGTCGGGCTCCCACTGGCGCTCGTCTTCCAAGAAGCAGGCTTCCAAGTAACCGGTTTCGACGTGGACCCGGCCAAGGTGGCGGCGATCACGCGCGGCGAATCGTTCATCCGTCACATCGGCCCCGAGCGGGTGGCGGCGGCCACCAAGAGCGGTCGCTACTCGGCCACCAGCGACTTCGATCGGCTCGCGGAGTGCGACGCGATCATGATCTGCGTGCCCACCCCGCTCGGCCAGCACCGCGAGCCCGACAACTCCTACATCCACCGCACCGGCGAGGAGATCCAGAAGCGACTGCGCAAGGGCCAGCTCGTCATCCTCGAGTCGACCACCTATCCGGGCACGACCGACACCGAGCTTCGACAGATCTTGGAGAAGAGCGGCCTCAAGTGCTCGCAGGACTTCCTGCTCGCCTTCTCGCCCGAGCGCGAAGATCCGGGCAACGCCCACTTCTCCACCCGCAGCATCCCCAAGATCGTCGGCGGCGTGGACGCGCAGTCCACCAAGGCGGCGGCGGCGCTGTACGGCGCGGCGCTCGACAAGGTCGTTCCGGTCACCAGCTCGCGGGTGGCCGAGTCGTGCAAGCTGCTCGAGAACGTCTTCCGCTCGGTCAACATCGCGCTCGTCAACGAGCTCAAGACCATCTTCGACCGGATGGACATCGACGTCTGGGAAGTGATCGAGGCGGCGAAGACGAAGCCGTTTGGCTTCATGCCGTTCTATCCGGGCCCGGGCCTGGGCGGTCACTGCATTCCGCTCGACCCGTTCTACCTGTCGTGGAAGGCGGCTGAGAACGGCGAGTGGGCGCGCTTCATCGAGCTGGCCGGCGAGATCAACACCCGCATGCCGGCCTACGTCGTCAACAAGGTGATGATGGCGCTCAATGGCGAAGGCAAGGCGGTGAAGGGCGCGAGCATCTGCGTGCTCGGCCTCGCCTACAAAGCCAACATCGACGACGACCGCGAATCGCCGTCGTACGAGATCATCGAGCGGCTGCGCGAACTGGGCGCCAAGGTCGACTACTGCGACCCGTTCTTCAAGGTGGCAAAGCACACCCGCAAGCACGGCGACATGCACTTGGAGTCGGTGGCGCTCAACGCCGAGACGCTGGGCAAGTTCGACGCGCTGGTTCTGGCCACCGCGCACGAGCAGTTCAAGAACAAAGCGCTCTACGCGAAGGCAAAGCTGCTGGTGGACACGCGCAACCTCGTGGCGCCGCTGTTCGAAAGCAAAGTGCCCTTCCCGCTGGTCAAGGCTTGACCACAGTGCGCAGCACGTCCAGGTAACGGGCTGCGAGCGCGGGCCGCGAGTAGTTCTGTTCCACGTAGGCCCGCCCCGCAGCGCCCATCGCTTCCAGCCGCGAAGGGTCGCGCAGCAACGTCCGGATGGTCGAGACCAGCGCCTGCACGTCGCCGGGCGGCGAGAACACGCCTGCGCCTGCCTTCTCGACGATGCCGCGCGACTCGCCGTCCACGGTGGTGAGAATGGGCCGCGCCGAGCCCATCAGCTCGAAGATCTTTGACGGGATCACCGCCTTGAAGAGCGGCAGATCGCGCAGCAGCACCGCGCAGATGTCGGAGGCCGAGTAGATCAGCGCCAGCCGGTCGCGCGTCTCCTGATCGCGAAATTCGACGTTGGCGATGCTCTCCGCCTGCGCGCGCGCCTTGAGTCGCGCCTTCTCCGCGCCTTCGCCCACCAGCAAGAAGCGGATGCCTTCGGGCGCGAGAATTTTGGCTGCATCCAAGAGCAGGTCGAGGCCGTGCGCCATGCCGTGCGTTCCGGCGTACGTCACGAGCGGACCGGGCCCGATCCCCACCGCGGCGCGCGCCTCTTCCTTGGGCCGCGGCTGGAAGAGTTCCAGGTCGACGCCGTTGGTCACCACCGACATGCGTTCGCGCGGCCCGCCGTGCGCCTCGATTTCGCCCACGAACGAGTCGGTGACCGGCACGATGTAATCCGAATGTCGATAGAGGAACTTCTCCATCCGCTCGAGCACTTTGATGGACGGGCTGCCGGCCTTCATCGCGCCCACTTCGACGATGCTGCGCGGCCACAGGTCGCGAACCTCCATCACGAACGGCACGCCCTTGAGCCACGCGAGCCACCGCCCGGCGACAGCGGTGAGGAACTGCGGCGAGGTGGCAATGAGCACGTCCGGCCGCTTCGAAAGTGCGGCACCCACCGTGCTCGCCGAGAAGAGAAACGAGCTGTAATTGAGCGCGCGCCGGAAGAAGCCCTTGTTGGCAGCGGCATAGATGGGCACCCGCACTACGTGGATGCCGTCCACCACTTCACGGCGGGTGAATTCGCCGCGGTATTCGGGGAAGACGACGCCGACCGGATGATTGGGAAACCCGGTGAGCACCGTCACCTCGTGCCCCAGCTTCACCCATTCCCGCGACAGCTCGTGCACGCGCGCGGAAGGCGCACCCATCTCGGGCGGAAAGTATTGCGAGACGTAGAGGATCTTCATGCGGGGCCCAACTCCTCGCGCGTGCCGGGGCCGCGAAGAACGTAGGAGCGGCCTTCCAGTTCAATCGACCACCCCGGCGCGCAGATGGCATATACCACCCGGCCTTTGTCGTCCGCTTCGAAGCCATAGGTTTTGCGCGGAATCCGAACGCCAAAACCTTGCCCTACCCAAGACTCCTGTGCCGGTCCGAGCGTTCCGCGAAGCACCTGCAGCCGCAGCGTTCCGGCCAGAATCCCGGCTTCAATCGTGCAGCCCGGGGCGAGTGGCAGGTGCGAGCGGATGACGCCGCCAATTGGAGTCACTTCGTCGACCACCACGAGCGCGGCGCCGGGACGAAAATCCAACCGGCGACGATGGCGGAAGCGCTTCGAGCTGACGCTGCCGGCAACGGTCCGCGTTCCCTCCGCGCTGCGCCGCACAGGCTCGCCCAAGACCTGGCCGCGCGACCCGACCCGGAACGACGCCCACAACTCGTCCGGCCCTTGGCCATCGACCGTGACGGCTGCGTGCGCCGCGGCGGAGCGCTCGAAGGCGCGGACCTCGCCGATGTCGTAGGTGGTGACGCCGGTGTCGAGGACGATCGGCCGTCCGTCCCAGATCAGCTCGAACGACAGCGCATCGGAATGGCCGTGGCCGGGCTGCTCGTCGGGCCCGATGGCGCCGTGCTCGAAGAGGAGCTCATGTGCTCCTTCGCGTATGAGCGTCCAGCCCGTCTGCGGAAGCTGAAGATCGCCGCGCGGCGGCAGCGGCTTCTCCTCCGGCAGCGGGCCGAAAGCAGCGCCCAGCCAGGACCTCCACGGCCCTTCGATGAGCCGCAAGGCGCGTGCGAGCGAAAGCACTTCCGAGACGGGCGGCGCAGCATCCGGCGCGGCATCGTTCAAGTACGGGACCGCTTCACCCCGCGCGACGTTCGCGAGGCAGCGCGCCATTGCACGCGCGCATTCGGCGAGATGCGGATCGAGGCCAAGTCCGCGGGCACGGCGAAACGCGAGCGCCAAGAGCACGTCGCGCAGGACGATGGCGTGGTACTGCGCGGTGCGCTCGCCGTAACCGCCGTCCGGCAGCGTTTGCCGCTGCACTTCCGCGGTCAAGAGCCTCAGCGATGATTCGCCGATGGCCGAAAGCCCAGAACCATCCACCGCCGCGCTCGCGACGACCAGCGCGGCGGCGTCGCAGATGAGATGGTTTCCGAGGAGGTGGCGCTCGAGCCGGCCAGCCAGAAACCGCGCCTGCGCCGCAATGCCGGGAGCGAGGAACGTTCGCAGACCCGGCGAGATCCAAGCGGCCAGCGACCAATTGAGAATGCGCCGCGCCACCGGATACGGCTCCCAGGCATCGCCGCGCGGCTGCGGACACGCGAGCGCCCAGGCGCTGACGAAGTCCTTCGCCTCTTCGAGCATGCCGCTGTCGCCTTCGACCTCGGCGAGGTGGGCCACCGCCACGAGCTCGCGCTGGTATTGAAATTCATACCGCCACAGCTTCGGCTTCCCTGCCCCGGCGAAGTCCGCGCGGTCGCCTTCGATGGCAAGGTGCCGCACCCGTCCGTTCCGCCAGAGCAGCGCTTCTTCGCGCAGCTTCTCGTCAGCCTCGGTCGGCCGAGGCGAAGGGCCGAGCGCGAACGTCGCTTGACCGTCCACCCAATCGCGCCGCTCAGGCCGCACTCGATCGACGCGCAGCCTCGCCTCGTGCACGAACCGCCAACCCACCTGCGGCGGCCGCAGGTGCCGGAGCGTGCGGATGAGACGTCCTGCGTTCACGTCCCCAAAGTGACCGGCTCGCCGGTCGCGAGCGACTCGACGGCGGCGAACGTCGCCTCGGTGGTGGCAGCGAGCGACTCGATGGCGATGGGCGCGGGTCCACCTGCCTTCACCGCATCAAGGAAACGCGCGACGCCGGCGGCGTGGCCTTTGTCCTGCCCCAGCTTCTTGGAGGTGCGCTCTTTGCCGCCAGCGCGGACAGTCAGGCTGCGAAAGTCGTCCAGCACCGCGAGCTTGCCGTCGCCGATGACCTCAACATGTTCTTTCCCGGCGCTTGGATCGCCGGTGGCGACGTACGCGATCGTCGCCAGCGAACCGTCCGAGTAGCGCAAGCTCAGCGTGACATTGTCGTCGGAGCGCGCGGTGCCCACCGGCGAAACGCCCTGGGCGAAGACCGACACCGGCGTTGCGCCGGTAAGGAACGAGCAAAAATCCACGAAGTGGCATGCCTCCCCGATGATCCTGCCGCCGCCCACGGCGGGGTCGTGAATCCAAGATTCCCCGGGGATCTCGCCCGCGTTCACGCGGTAATGCAGGACCAACGGCGCCTTTCGTTTCGCGAATGCCTCGGCGAGCTCGATGGCGAGCGGCGCAAAGCGACGGTTGAAACCGACGGTCAAGATGCGGCCCGAAGCGGCATGCGCGCTCAGCACCTGCGCAAGGCCGTCCCGGTCGATTGCGAGCGGCTTCTCCACGAATACATGCTTTCCGGCCCGCAACGCCTCCACGGTCTGCGCAGCGTGCAGGTCGTGGCGCGTGACGACGAAGACCGCGTCGATTCCTGCGGACGAAACCACCGCCGAGGCGTCGGTGCTGCACGTCTGGAAGGAGAATTTGTCCGCGAGATGCCGCGCGCTGAAGCCGCGGTTGGAGGCGATCGCGACGAGTTGCGTTCGCGCTTGCGCGGCGATGGCCGGTACCAAAACCCCGGCAGCAAAGTTACCCGCGCCAAGAACCCCAATCCTCACCGCCCCGTCGACAGGCTTGACGGCTGCGACGGCAATGGTGCGCGAGGGTTGCTCCCTAGCGGCATACTCGAGGAGTACGCCGAGAGGATCGCCGCCGCCGACGAGCTCGTACGCCTCGCTTGCACGGTCGATGGGAAAGCGGTGGCTGACGAGCTGTTCGGTCTTCACCGCCCCCGTCGCGCACTGCTGCAGAAACGCTTCCATGTTGCGCTGCTCCGTCCAGCGCACGTAGCCAATGGGGTAATCGTGTCCCTGCTCTTCGTACGCGGGGTCGTATCGGCCCGGCCCGTACGAACGCGATTGAAAGAACGACAGCTCCTTGTCGTAGTAGGGGCGCCGCGGCACGTCCATGCCGACAGCGCCAACCACCACGACGCGGGCACGATCGCGACTCAAATCTCCGGCGAGTGCCACGGGGTCGTTCGAGCTCGTGGCGGCGGTGATCAGAACGCCATCAACGCCTCGGCCGCCGGTCAAATCCGACACGACTTTCGCGACATCGCCGCCGCGATTCACCGCGGTAGTCGCGCCAAGCTCCTTCGCGAGCGCGACCTTACGATCGTCGAGGTCTATGCCGATGACGCGGCAGCCGCTCGCGCGGAGGAGCTGCGCGACGAGCTGGCCGATGAGCCCGAGGCCAATGACGGCAAACGTCTCGCCGAGCGTAGGTTGGGCGATGCGCACACCCTGGAGCGCGATCGCGCCAAGCGTGACGAAGGCGGCCGTATCATCGGCCACGCCCTCGGGGATCGGCGCACAGAGGTTTCGCGGGACCAAGTTCAGTTCGGCATGATTAGCCACTTTGGCGCCCGCGCAGGCGACGCGGTCACCGACACGAATGTTCGTCACGCCCTCCCCTACCGCCAGCACGCGCCCGACAGCGCTGTAGCCGAGCGGAATCGGCTGATCGAGCTTGCTCAAAACGCTCTTTCGAGTGGCGAGAAGTCCATCACGCGCTACCTTCTCGAGCACTTTCTTCACGAGGTCCGGACGCGCACGGGCTTTTCCGACGAGCGAGCGCTTGCCGAGCTCCATCACTTGGCGTTCAGTTCCCACCGAAATGAGAGAGCGCGTCGTGAGCACGAGCACCGACCCGGGTTCGACGCCGGGCGCCGGAACCTCGGTCGACACGAGTTCGCCTGTCCGATACGACTGTAGAACCTGTTTCATAGGATCTCCCCAACAAGGCCTGTTTTCCTAGCCGATGCTTACCAGAAGGCAACGTACTTGCGCGGACTGAATGTCCTTGATGAGCCCCATCGATGCGAGTACGGTCGCGCCGCGCGCGGATCTCGTCGTTTGGCTCTCGAATGTACAATGGCTGAATCAAAGGCCCCCGCCGGTGTGCGAAGGAGTGCGGCCAAGAGCGCCGCCGCTCTTGCATGGATGTTCGTAAAGCGGGCGCGCGGGCGGCCGGCCGACTTTTTACTGCGTAAGACCGTCGACCTGGCTGCGCGCTACTTGCGTGTTGCGAGCAGTAGGGCTGGCAAGAATCCTTATGCCTCTCCCTCTCGTCGCGGTGACGAGCTCCGCCTCGGCTTGCTCACCGCTCCGGCGGCCATTTCCTCCACACTGAAGCGATTTGCTACGTCGGAGCCATCTGAGCTCAGTCACGTCATCGCCGTTGCGGACAGAGCCGTATCCGGACGCTTTACCGTTTTGTCGAACACGACGTCGGCTGATCCTGAGACATGGGATTGTGACTTCGTCAGCGGCGCCCGGTGGCCCGTCCGGTTTCACTCTCTGTACGCCTACTCGGACCTCCTGGACTTGGGGCGTCCATCTGACGTGAAGGTGCCGTGGGAGCTCGCGCGGCTACAGGCTCTCCCCGTCATGGCACTCGCCTTCGTCATCACGGGCGACGAGCGCTACGCCCGTGCCTGTTCGGCGCGCTTTTCGTCGTGGGACCGAGCCTGTCCGGTTGGCTTCGGCATCAACTGGACTGTCGGAATGGAAGTCGCGCTGCGAGCGATCAGCCTGATCCTGACGGCGGAGTTCCTCGCCGGATCCACATTTGCGCGGGAATTCGTCACCGACAGGCTGGTCGAGTCCCTCGGCGAGCACGGACGTTTTCTCTATCGCAACATCGAGTACAGCGATATCAATGGCAACCATTATGTGAGTTGCTTGATCGGTCTACTGTATCTGGGTTTGGCTCTGCCGAGGCATGCCGAGGCCGCCGCATGGCGAGAAACGGCCGTCACCGGGTTAAGACGCGAGATCATCGCTGAGTCCTACCCTGACGGCGTTTGCCACGAAGGGTC
>DASXHM010000074.1:0-11694 GCA_036488495.1 Myxococcales bacterium
ACCGTGAGCATCTGCGACCAGCTCACGCCGTCCGCGCTGCCCCACAAAGAGCCGTTGGTGACGCCCGCCGGAGTGACGTCGTTGTCCACCTCGCGGGTGACTCCCGCGACGTAGCCGCCGCCGGAAATGGCGTGGGTCGAATAGCTCGCCGCCGGAAGCTGGACGAGGTTCGTCACCACGCCCGTCGCCGTGATTTTCGCGACGTGCGGCTCGTCCGGCAAGAAGCTGATGTCCTGACCCGCGAGCACCGATCCGTCGGGCAAGAGCGTGCCGTCGACGATGTCCGCCGGTTGTGCGCCGAGGATCTGCGTCCAGGTGAAGCCGCCGTCGGTCGAGCGCAAGACGGCGCACTGCGGATCGGTGTCGCCGAACCAGGCCCAGAGAACGCCGCGCGCGTTGTCGGCGAGGAGGCCGTGGCCGTGGCGATGCCCTTGGAAGGTTGCCCGCACCGCCCAGGTCGCGCCCCCGTCGGTCGAAGCCCACACGCGGATGGGCGTCGAGCCGCTGGTGAAGACCTGGTACTCGAGGAAGTAGACCGTTCCGCCGAGCTGCGCCCAACTGTGCGGCGTGAGGGTGCGGAACTGGCCGAGATTGAGGACATCCTTCCAGGTGGCGCCGTGGTCGGTGGAGCGGGACATGAAATGCGTCCCCGCCGAGACGTCGGCGAGCAGCGTGCCGTCTGCGAGGGCCGTCATGTTGAAGAAGGACGAACCGAGCGGATGCGAGCCGCGCAGCGTCCAGGCGCGGCCGTCCGTCGAGGCGTAGATCTGCGAGTTGTCGCCGCCGATGGGAACGCCGTAGGCGGTGCCTGACGGATCGACGGCCTGCAGGTCGAAGCCGGTGCCGGTGAAGGTGGTCTGCAGCGTGAGCTTCGTGCCGACGGGCGGCGTGCCCGCGTCGGGAGGGGGAGAGCCCGCGTCAGGCGTCCCTGCGTCCGGTGGTGGTGGCGGCGGTGGCGGCGGTGCGCCGGTGCCGACTCCGGTGAGGGTGAAGCTCTGGAAGAGAATTCCCGAGACGGTCGCGGCGATGCCCGCGCTGCCAGGGGCGACGAGCTGCGCTGCGGCGGCGTCGGTCGCCGAGAGCTTCTCCACTCCGTTCACTGCAGCCGTGAGGGTGACGGGCGACGATCCCTGCGCGGTGAAGCTGATGGTGTTGTAGACGGTCAGGTCGGCGAGGCCGCTCGCCGCGGTGCCGAGGATGGTCGCGGTGGTCCCGTGGTACCGCCGGATCTGCACGTTCCCATTGGCCATCAGCGCGAGCGCGTAATGGTCGGTGGCGGTGCCGCGCAACTCCAACATCGATTCGCCGGCGGCGAAGTTCACCGTGCGCGCGTCGATGCGGCAGTCGGCGCAGGTGATGCCGGTGACGGTTGCGCGGTCCAGGGTGTCGAGGTCCGAGTTGGCGCGGTTGTCGTCGATGAACGCGCCGGACTGGACGGTCCAGGAAGGTCCGAGGGTGCTCGCGGTGCGGGCGAAGTTGTCGGTGAAGAGGATGCCGGAGGGAGGCGTTCCGGCGTCTGGTGCGGGCGTTCCGGCGTCCGGAGCCGGCGTTCCTGCGTCGGGCGCGGGCGTGCCTGCGTCGGGAGCGGGTGTGCCTGCGTCGGGTGCGGGCGTTCCTGCGTCAGGAGGCGGCGCGCCTGCGTCCGGCGGTGCGGGTGGGGGTCCGGCATCCGGCGCGGGGGGCGGGGGGGAACCGCCGGGGCCCGTGCCGGTGCCGGTAACTTGGAAATTCTTGAACCAGACGCCCGCCACGTCGGTGGCGATGCCCGCTGTGCCAGGTGCCGCGATCGCGGACGTGCTCGCGTCGGTCACCGTCAGCTTGGTGGTGCCGTCCACCGCCGCGCTCAAGGTCGAGCCGCTCGCGGTGAGCGCGATGGTGGAGAAGCCGCCCAGGTCGGCGATGCCGCTCGCGACGTCGCCGAGCACTGTCGTGGTCGCGCCGGTGTGCCGCCGGATCTGCAGCCGGCCCGTCGAGAGCAACGCCACGTCGTAGCGGTTGCCACTCGGCTGCTGGCGCAGGTCGAGGGCCGCCGTCGCTGCGGCGAAGTTGACGAGCTGTGCCTGCACCGTGCAGTCGGCGCAGGTGAGTCCGATGACGGATGCTTGATCGGCAGCGGTCAGCTCGGAATTGGCGCGCTGGTCGACGAACCAGGCGCCGGAGTCGATGTTCCACGAAGATCCCAGTCCGCTCGCCACGTTGCGCGCAAAAGCGTCTGAGAACAGTGTCCCGGTCGTCGGCGGCGGAGTGCCGGCGTCCGGCGGTGGAGGCGTGCCGGCGTCCGGCGGCGGAGGCGTGCCGGCGTCGGGCGGCGGAGGACTGCCGGCGTCCGGCGTCGGGGGCGTGCCGGCGTCCGGCGGCGGGGGAGTGCCGGCGTCCGGCGGCGGGGGAGTGCCGGCATCCGGGGGCGGAGGAGTGCCAGCGTCTGGCGGCGGGGGCGTGCCGGCGTCCGGCGGTGGAGGGGTGCCGGCGTCGGCGCCGGAGGCAGCCCCGGTTCCGGTGACGACGAAGTTCTTGAAGAAGACGCCGGCCACGTTGGTGGCGATGCCCGCCGTCCCCGCGCGGCCGACAGCGGAGGCGCTCGTATCATTGAAGGTGAGCTTGGTTGCGCCGTTCACGGTCGCGACCAGCTGCACCGGACCGCTCCCGGACGCGCCGAGCCCGATCAGCGAATAATCGGTCAAGTCCGCGATGCCGCTCGCGACATCGGCCAGCACCGTCGTGGTCGCGCCATTGTGCCGGCGGATCTGCAAATGACCGGTCGGCAAGAGCGCGACGTCATACCTGTCGCCATTGAGCTGTTGACGGAGATCGAGCGCAGCCGTCGCCGCGGCGAAATTCACGAGCTGCGCCTGGACGGAGCATTCCGCGCACGAAAGCCCGAGGACGGAAGCCTGATCGTTGGCGGTGTCGGTCGAGTTGGCGCGGAGATCCACGTGCCAGTGCCCGGAGTCGATGTTCCACGCAGGCCCGAGATCGCTCGCGACCGTACGCGCGAACGCGTCCGAGAAAAGCGTTCCCGACGTCGGCGGCGGCGCCCCTGCGTCCGGCGTTCCCGCGTCCGGCGCCGGAGTGCCCGCATCGGGCGCAGGAGTGCCGGCGTCGGGACCGGGTGGCGGGGGTGGAGGCGGCGGCGCGGAGTTCGGAGTCGGCGCCGTCACCAACGCTGCGAAGCCGCTGCTGTTCGCATCCGGCGTATCACCGTAGAAGCACGGAACAGCGGGCACGGTATTGGGCAGCACCGCAACGGCCGCCGGATATCCTTTGAACCCGCTGGTTCCATCGAGCAGCACGGTCGGCCCGAGCACGCCGTTGGAGATGGTCCGATACTGGAAATGATAGTTCGTGTTCGTCGCCAGCATGTGGTTCCAGAACAGAACCAGATCGGTCCCCACACGCGTCAGCGCGGGCTGCATCGCCCAGTCCTCGGAATTGTCGATGAGCTGCGAGGCGCTCCAGGCGCCGTTCGCCCAGTGCCGGTAGAGCAGATCCTCGTTGACGTCCTTGTAGACGAGCTGGACGCCACCCGAGCCGTCGTCCACCGCGCTCAGCGCCGCGCCGTGATAGATGCCCTCGGGAAAGACGGCTTGCCGCGCGCCCCAGGTTCCGAGCGGATCGGTGTCGTTGCGCAAGCGCATGAAGCCCGGATCGACGCCGTGGGTGCTGTAGAGCAGCATCACCCGGCCGCCGCCGACCGGCATGATCCGGCCGCCCGGGCGATCCGCGAAAGTGTCGAGCGCAGGCTGGGCGACGAAGCTGTTGCCGCCGTCGGTGGAGACCGACATCACCATGGTGAAGGTGCCGTCGGCGTTGAGCCGCTGCGCCCAGATCCAGATGTGGTTCAAAGAATCGATCGCGATCATCGCGCGCAGGTACGCGGTCGTGCTGGAGGCGGAGTCGAAGACTCTCACCGGCGCGGTCGGGCCCCAATTCCCCGCGCCGTCGTATCGCCACCATTGGAAGTACACGTCGTGCGCGGTGCTGCCGAAGATGTCCGGCCCTTCGTAGCTGTAGACCATCGCCACGTCGTTGCCCGCGAGCGCGATGTCCGCCTCGTCGCGGTCGGTCGAGGTGTCCTGGATGGGGGCGTAGTAGCTCCAGGTCTGCGCCTCGTCATTGCTGCGATAGAAGCTCAGCCAATGCGCATCGGCGCCGTCCTGCTGCATCGCCAAGAGCCAGGTTGGAGGCCGTCCATCCTTGGTATCGATGCGGACCACGTGCCGAGCCGATGGTAAGGTCAGCGCGTTTCCAACCGCGATGTCGGTGACGTTGGCCGCGGCGAGCAAAGCCAACGCGAAGAGAGACCCCATGTTCCCCACCCCCACAAGGAGCTTAGTTATTGGCTGGGCGGGATGAGAGAACGGCTCGTTGCTGGGCGGCACGCAGGGCCTGCCCGGCCGCTATTTTTCCGTAGCTTCCCGGACCAGCTCCTCGATGCGAGAGAGCGCCAGCTCGAGCCGGTCGAAGGCCGGACCGAAGGAAAACCGCGTATAGCCGCGGAAGCGCGAGCCTCGCTGGCTTCTGCGCTTTCCGGGATTGACGTCGAAGAACTCGCCCGGAACGGTGATGACCTTCTTCTCGAGCGCGGCGCGGAAGAAGCCCATGCCATCGGACAGTGGCGGCGGCAAGCTGGACAAATTGCCCCAGACGTAGAACGTGCCGTCGGGCGCGCGGTCCGGGCGGATGCCGATGCGTTCCAGGCGAGCGATCATCCGATCGCGCTTCTCGCGAAACGCTGCGTGGGTGGCGAGCGTCTCCTGCTCCACCACCGCATCCGACAAAAGGGGAATCGCCGCGCGCTGCAGCGGCCGCGAGGCGCCGCCGTCGAGGAACGATCCCGCGCTCGCCACCGCCTCGATCACCCGCTTCGGCCCGAGCGTCCAGGTCACCCGCCAGCCCGGATAGCGCCAGTTCTTGGTGAGGCCGTCGAAGATGACCACCGGATCCTTGTCCACGTCCTCGACGTAGCGGGCGGCGGTCTCGATGGGCAGTTGCCCGGGCTTTCCGGTCCAGACGTAGTGCGAATAGAACTCGTCGATCAAAAGGGCGCAGTCGAGCTCGCGCGCGGTGGCGACCCATCTTCCGAGCTCGTCGCCCTGGACGAGCTTCCCGGTCGGATTGCATGGATTGCTCATCAGGAGAGCGGACAGGCCGCGGCCCAGGATCTCCTTGCGGAGATCGTCGGCGCTGAAGGCGTAGCCGCGCTCGCCTTCGAGCAGGATGGGGATGGCGGTGAAGAGCTTGAAGACGTCGAGCAGCTCTTCATAAGCGGTGTAATCGGGAAGGAAGTGGCCGAGGTTCACGTGCCCGAGCGAGGCGGCCGCGCGGGTGAGGGCCGCCCTGCCCCCGCCGCAGATGCTGACGTTGTCGGCCGTGTATTGCGAGGGCATTCCTTTGCGGAACAAGCGGTTGTAGAGGCCCGCCACCGCCTCGCGCAGATCCCAGAGTCCGGGCACCGGACCGTATTCCTGATCGTCGACGCGCACGGTGATGTCGGCGACCCGGGCGGGCGCACCGGGAAGCGCGCCCGTCTCGGGCTGGCCCTGGCCGAGGTTGCACCACGACGGATCGGCGCTGCGGTACCCGAGCTTGTGCGCTTCGGAGGTGACGTAGATGACGCCGGTGCGCGGGACGGGGCGGAATGCGACGAGGCTTTCTTCGCTCACGAGCGGTACTTACCACGCCGACGGCGGCGGCTACGGTGGGTGGAGCATGGAGAAATCGTGTGAGACGTGTTGCGCCCGCCCGCCCGCCCCGCCCGCCCGCCCGCAAGAAATCGTGTGAGGCGTGTTGCGGAAAATCGTGTGAGACGTGTTGCGGGAGCCGGGAGCTAGCCGCGCGACTGGTAACGTGGGAGTCGGACGCCGTTTTTCAGTGCCGGCTCGAACAGGTCGCCCAGCTTCTCGAGGCGCGCAGGCATGGTCTTGATGGTGAACCTGGACGGATCGAGCTTCTCGTCCACCTCATCCCAGCGCAGCGGCGCGGAGACCGGCGCACCTTCGATGCCGCGCGGCGAATATGGCGCAATCACCGTCTTGGCATACGCGTTCTGCATGCAATCGAAGTAGAGCCGGCCCTTGCGCTGGCTGATCGATCGTTCGAGCGTGACCTGCGGAAGTTGCTTCGCCACCGTCTCGCCAACCTGCACGGCAAACGACTGCGCGTCCTCGTAGGTGTGGCCTTTGGCGAGCGGAATGTAGAGGTGCAGCCCGCGCTTGCCGCTCGTCTTGGGCACGCACGGCAGGCCCAGCCGGTCGAACATTCCGCGCAAGAGCAAGGCGACCTCGATGGCTTGCTCGATCCCGCGCCCCTCCGCCGGGTCGAGGTCGAACACCACCCAATCCGGCTGCGTCATCGACTGAGCGCGGGAATGCCAGGCATGCAATTCGAGCACCGAGTTCTGTGCCAGCCATTGCAACGCGCGCTCGGAGTCGGCGACGAGATGCGTGACGGTCTTTCCGCGCGCCGGAGTCTCGGCGACGGTCATCCAATCTTCGCGCTGCGCGCCGATGTCCTGCTGGAACCATTTCGATTTGTCGATGCCCTGGTTCCAATGGATGAGCGTGAGCGGGCGGTCGCGTAACGCTTTCAGCAATGGCGCGGCGACGATTTGATAGTAGGCCGCAATGTCGGCCTTGGTGATCTTGTCTTTTGGATACAGGATGCGCTGCGGGTTCGTCAGCTTCAGCTCTTCGGCGAGATGTTCGCGCGCTTCGAGGACGCGCTCGGGCGCTTCGGCTGCGCCCGACTCTCGGGCGGTTGACTCTCCGGCGCTGGTCTTTCCACTTCGAGATGCGGAGTGCTTTTTCGCGCCTGCAGTTTGCCGCCCGCCCGTTTTGGGCGCCGCAAGATTCGCGGCGGACCGCTCGCGCGTCGCTTCGGCGGGCGTCTTGTCGGCGCGCAATCCCTGGAAGGCAGGATGGCGGAGCTTGCCGTCCTCCGTCCATTCGGTAAAGCGGATCTGCGCCACCAGCCGCGGCTTTACCCAATGCGCCACCCGGATGCGCGGCGCGTCGCTCGCGGGCGGCGTGTCGATTTCGTCGCGCTTCAGCTCTTTCTGCAGCTCCCGCCTTTGCTTCGACGAAAAACCCGTCCCCACCTTGCCGGCGAAACGGAATCCATTCCCTTCCGCGACCGCGAGCAGGAGCGCCCCGATGCCGGACGAGGCCGCGCCCTTCCCCGGCGTCCATCCAATGATCGCCAACTCTTGCGTCGCCTGCGCCTTCAGCTTCAACCAATCCCGTGAGCGCCCTTTCGAATAAAGCGACTTGGGCGCTTTCAAGAGGAGGCCTTCCAACCCGCGCTTGCGGACGGCCTCGAGCGCCTCGTCGAGCGGGCCCTGCACTTCCTCGGCCAGCCGCAATTCCGGCGGCGCATTCGAGAGCAGGCTGCGCAAGAGGTCGCGGCGCTCCTCGAGCGGCTTTTCGCGCAGGTCTTCGCCGTCGAGCCGGAGGAGATCGAAACAGAAGAGGACGACGTCCGCGCCTTGCTGCAGGAGCTCGAAGCGCGGCACGCCGTCGGCGTCGAGCGCGCAGATCTCGCCGTCGATCACCGCGTCCCCGACGACAAGTCGTCTGAGAACTTCGGCGACGCGCGGGAAACGCTGCGCGAGGTCGAGTTGGTTCCGCGTTTGCATGGCAGCGCGACCGTTCGAGACCGCGCAGAGCGCGCGGTAGCCGTCGTATTTGATTTCGGCATGCCACTGCCCTTCGGGCGGCTCGTCGACGAGCGTCGCCAGCATGGGCGGGAAGAAGTTCTTGAGGATGATGTCGGGCGCAGCGCGAGGTACTGCGAGCTTGCCTTTTCGCTCAGGGCCCCGGGTCGCAACCCGGCCACTCACGACCGATTCGGGTCGCTCGACGACCACATCGTAGGCGGCGTTTTCGGTCCCATCTTTCGCCTTGAACATCAGCCACTGCGCCTTGCCGGGCGCTCCTCCGTGCGTGCGCACGAGATGCCATTGGCCTTTCAACTTATGCCCGTCGAATTGGACGACGATGTGCCCCTTCTTCCGCTGCTGCGAGAGCTGCCCGGGGGGCACTGAGTCGCAGGTGCCATTGTCCCAGATGAGGGAATCTCCCGCGCCATATTCACCGTCGGGGATGCGCCCTTCGAAGCTGCCGTATTCGAGCGGATGATCCTCCGTCTGTATGGCCAGCCGCTTGACGGAAGTGTCGTAGCTCGGCCCCTTGGGCACCGACCAGGAAGCGAGCGCCCGGTCCATCTCCAGGCGAACGTCGTAATGCAGCCGGGTTGCGTCGTGCTTGTGGACGACGAAACCAGGCTTGGCATGTTCCTCCGCGGTGCCGGGCGCGGGCTCGTTGGTGACGGAGAAATCGCGCTTGGCTTCGTATTCCGGAAGGCGCTTGCGGAGCGGCGCATCCTTCTTCTTCACCTGCCGCCTGCCGGTCGTAGTGCGGGGCATGGGGAGAGGTTTGGCACGGAGAAGGTGCTTTTCAATCACCGCCGCCCCCGCGCCAGGGGGAGGTTTGGCATGGAGAAGGAAGGGGAGGAGGAGGGACAGTACTAGAAGGAGAAGGAGGGGCGAGGGCAGGAGGCGGAGGGAGGGAGAGAGAGAGACACATCGAGAGAGACACATCTCACACGATTCGCGGAAGGCGGCGGAGAGCCGCGGGTATTTCATGTGATTACGCGGTGCCGCGCGTCGCCACATCGCGCGCACAAAACTTCGCACAAAACTTCTCAGACGATTCAGGGCAGCGAATGACGAGACGACCTCGCCTGTAGCGATCTCGCCGGGGGCTTCAGAATAGGACCCCCAAGATGAGTCACCTCGCCGGCTACACCCGACTTCGAACGAATGACCGCGACTTGGCTCTCATCTTGCTCCCTGCGCAGCGCCATGGCCTATCCCGTAAGGCAATTCGAGCCGCACACGATCTTCTTCATCACCTCCCGCACCATTCAGTCGCGCTTTCTGATGGCGCCGACCACCAAGACGAACGAATTCATCGGCGGTATCCTCGCCCGCGCCGTCCGGCAATGTCAGGTCGAGCTCTTCGCCTACGTCTTCACCTCGAACCATTTTCACGCGATGGTGCGTGCGCCGTCGGCGACTGCGATGAGCAAATTCATGCAGCGGCTTCAGAGCAACATCGCGATCAAGGTCGGCCGCCTCGTCGGCTGGCGTGGTCGGTTCTTCGCGCGCCGATATTCGGCCGAACCGATCGTCGACGAGGGCGCACAGGTCGAGCGACTTAGCTACATCCTTGCGCACGGCGTGAAGGAAGGCCTCGTTTCGAAGTCTCAAGAGTGGCCTGGCCTGAGCTGCGTGCACGCGCTCGTGGATGATGGACGACCGTCGGTGCATTCATGGCGCAACTGGACGCTGCGCTGGAGAATGGAGGTTGACTCCGACCTCGATGTCGACCGCTTCTCGTCCGAGTGCCCGAGTGAGACGGAAGTCCTCGAACTCACCCCGCTCCCGTGCTGGTCGGCGCTCACGCCGCAAGAGCGCAGCGGGCTCGTCAGGCAGCTCGTTGCGGGCATCGACCGGCGTGCGGGGATCTCGCCGAGGGAAACCGCAAGTCACATAACCGAGCAGAATCCCCTGGGCGCACCGTTCAAGACGAAGCACAGTCCACGTCCGAAGGCGCATGCTTCGACGAAGCGGCTTTGGGCCGAGGCAGTGCGTCGCTACAGGGACTTCCACGCGGCGTTCCGGCGGGCCTCGCGCGCGTGGTTGTCGGGACGGTTCGAGGTCGAGTTTCCGTTGCATTGCTTCCGGCCGCCGCCTTGGCTCGTCGTCGCAAGAATCGGTTGAAGTACGCGGAACTGTGAATCGTGTGAGACATGTAGAGCGCACGGCATGTAGAGCGCACGAGCGCTGTGAGGCGATAAGCTGGAACTCGTACGATGACCCGCTTCTTCCTCGCCGTCGCAGCTCTCGCCGTCGTCGTGGCCGTCGTGCTCTGCTTCGTGACACAGCCGTTCGTTGGCAACGCACCGCCCTGGAAAGGCCCGCACGCCGATCCCGCGCGGCTCGAAGAGACCGTACGCGCGCTCGTAGCGCTGGGACCGCGCAACGACGAGGCGGGACAGGCGCGCGCCGCGGCCTTCATTCAAGACCGGCTCAAGACGTTCGGGTACGTGCCAGTCATCCAGCACTACAAGCTCACGCCGGACGAGCTCGCCGCCACGCGCAGACCGAACGAGCCGGACCTGACCGGTGATTTCATCAATGTCCTCGCGTACGTCGGTTCTTCGCCGCCGCCGCTCGACGTGATCGGCGCGCATTACGACGCGCGCCGCGCCTATCCCGGCGCGGACGACAATGCGAGCGGTGTTGCCGCGTTGCTCGAGTTGGCGCGGATGCTGAAACAGCATCCCCCGCGGCATGCAGTGCAGCTCGCCTTCTATTCTAACGAAGAGCGCGGCCTCGTCGGCAGCGCGCGCGCCCCGAAAGACGGAGTACGACAAATGATTTCGCTCGAGATGCTGGGATGCTTCGGCGAGCCGCAGAAGTTCCCCGCGCCGGGCATGAGCGTGCTCTATCCGGACGTGCGCAACGGCATCGTCGTTGTCGGACGGTTGCGGGACTTTGCGCTAGTCCGCCAGGTGAAAGCAGCGCTGCGCGGCTCGCGGGCGCAGGCCGCGTCCATCGACGCGCCGGAGGCGATTCCGGGCATCGGCAATTCGGACCACAACTCGTATTGGCGCGCCGGCATTCACGCGGTGATGGTGACCGACACGGCGTGGTATCGCAATCCGCGCTATCACACGCCGCGTGATACGCCTGACACGCTCGACTATCGTCGCATGGCGGTCATTACTGATGGCATCGCCGCGCTGACAGATGCGAACTGAGAGCGCAGGGGGAAGCCAGAATCCTCTGAGACCTGTAGCGGGAAGAATAAATCGTGTGAGATGTGTACCACCGATGTGTACCACCTGGGGAGTCGCGATGTTTCGTCGGGCGATGTTTCGGTACTTGGGGGAGTGGCGATGTTTCGTCGACGATTTGTGATTGGCAGCAGCCTCGCCGCGCTCAGCGCCTGCGCCGGCCGGACACCGGTCCGTGACGCCCAGGCCGACGCCGGCCCACCGACACCCGTGCCGACCGGCGCGGCTGCCCATTGGGCGCCGTTCGCCGAAGGCATCACCATCGACGGCGCGGCGGCGCCGTCGTTCTTTTACGCCGACGATGAGCCGCCGGAAGAACGCGCCAGGATCACCGCCAAGGACCTCGCCGCGGCCACGGCGTCCGGCCTCTCGGCGGTGATCGCCACGGTTGCGCCGCAGGGACGCTTCTGGCTCGACGACGCCGCGTTCGAAAAGAACAAGCGCGACATCGCTACCTGGAAGGCGCGCATCGCCGAGCATCCTGATGCGTTGCTGCTCGTGCTCAAGGCCTCCGATCTCGAGACCGCGCGGCGCGAGAAGAAGCTCGGCATCGTCTTCACCTCCCAGGGGACCGAGCCGCTAGGCGAAAAATCGGATCGCATCCCGCTCTTCCACGAGCTCGGTCTGCGCGTCATGCAGCTCACCCACAACCGCCGCAACCTGGTCGGCGACGGCTGCATGGAGCCGAGCGCGGCCGGCCTCAGCCGCTTCGGCTACGAGGTCGTCGAGCGCCTCAACGCAGAGAAGATCGTCGTCGACATGGCGCACGGCGCGCGCCGCACCATCCACGACGGCATCCTCGCCTCGAAGCGCCCCATGCTCATCAGCCACACC
>DASXHM010000080.1:0-2667 GCA_036488495.1 Myxococcales bacterium
GCGGTGCCGGTGCCGCTCTACCCTCCGGTGCGGCTCGGGCGGCTCGACGAATTCCACGACCGCACCGCGCGGATGCTCTCGTTGTCGGGAGCGCGCATCGTGCTGTCGGATGCGCGCATCTCCCGGCTGCTCGGCGTCGCGCTTTCGCGGGCAAAGCCGCCGCTCGGGCTGCACAAGCTGCCGCTCTTGGCAGAGCCTGTCTTCGAGCAGGGCGCGCCCGACGAGCTTGCGCTCATTCAATTTTCGAGCGGCACCACGGTGGACCCGAAGCCGGTGGCGCTGACGCATTCGAACGTGCTGCACAACGTCGCCGCCATCGAGCACTTCATTCCGCAGGGCGACGCACAGGGCGGCGTCTCGTGGTTGCCGCTCTACCACGACATGGGTCTCATCGGGTGCCTGCTGCTCGCGGTGCACCGGCCGGGCCGCCTCGCCTTGCTCGGGCCGGAGACCTTCCTCGGGAAACCTTCGCTGTGGCTGCGGGCGATTGCCCGGCACAAGGCCACCATTTCGGTGGCGCCGAACTTTGCCTATGGTCTCTGCCTGCGCCGCGTGCGGGACGAGGAGATCCGCGGCTTGGATCTGTCGAACTGGACGCACGCAATGAACGGGGCTGAGCCGGTTGCGCCGCAGGTGCTGCGACGGTTCGCCGAGCGGTTCGCGCCGTATGGGTTCAATCCGCGATCGATGATGCCGGTCTACGGGCTTTCCGAAGCCTCGCTGGCCGTCACCTTCACTCCGCCCGGCCGCGGCGCGCGGACGACGGTGGCTTCCGCGCGCGAGATTGCGTCTGTGGGCGCACCGCTTCCGGGGGTCGAGCTGCGGGTGGACGCGGGGCGCATCTTCGTCCGCGGTCCATCGGTGATGCGCGGGTACTTCGGGAACGATGCGGCGACGAAGGCGATCTTGCGCGACGGCTGGCTCGACACCGGCGATCTCGGCTTCGTCGACCAGGGAGAGCTCTTCGTCTCAGGCCGCGCCAAGGACGTCATCGTGCTGCGCGGGGCAAACCATTCGCCGCAGGAGTTCGAGGAGGCCCTGGACGGCGTTGCCGGCGTCAGGCCGGGGTGCGTCGCGGCGGTGCCGTTGCAGACGGCTTCCGGGGAAGAGCTGGCCATGCTGGTCGAGCGCGACGCGAGCGGTGAAAACGACCGCGACCGGAGCGTTGAAAACGACCGCGACCGGAGCGGTGAACGCGACCGCACCGCGGCGCCCGATCTGGCCGAGCGCATCTCCGCGCGCATCGTCGAGCGCACCGGCATCAAGCCGCACGCCGTGCATCTCTTCGCGCCGGGCACCTTGCCCAGGACCTCGAGCGGCAAGCTGCGCCGGGCGGAAGCGGCCCGGCAGCTCGAGGAGGGAACGCTGCGTCCTCCCGAAGCGGTCACGCTCTTGCGCATGGCCAAGGAGATGGCGCGGTCGGCGCTGGCCTCGGTGCGGAAGTGATCGACGTGGCCGTCGTCGGAGGCGGCCCCGCCGGGCTCGCCGCCGCCATCCGCTGCGTACGGCGCGGCTTTCGCACCGTCTGCTTCGAGCGGCAGCGGGCGCCGGTGGACAAGGCTTGCGGCGAGGGGCTGATGCCCGCCGGAGTCCGCGAGCTCGTCGATCTTTGCGTCCTCCCGGTGGGGCGGCCGTTTCGCGGCATCCGGTACGTGCAGGAGGACGGCAAGGCCGTCGAAGGGCGCTTCGCCGACGGTGAGGGGCTGGGCGTGCGCCGGCTCGAGCTCTCGCGCGTGCTCGCCGCGGAAGCGGTCTCGCGCGGGGTGCAGTTGCGCGACGCCTCCGTCTTGACCGCGACGCACGGGGCAGCGAGCGTGGAGGTGCGGACGGACGGCGAAGCGTTCGAAGCGCGCCTCGTCATCGCCGCCGACGGCCTGCACTCGCCGCTCCGCCGCGCCGCCGGGCTGGAGGAGCCGTCCACAGGCCCGCAGCGTTTCGGGCTGCGCCGGCATTTCCGGGTGGAACGCCCCGGCGATTTCGTGGAAGTCCATTGGGCGAAAGGCTGCGAGGCGTACCTGACGCCCGTCGGCGACACCTGCGTGAACGTGGCCTTCCTCTGCGAGAAGGGCGCGCGGTTCGAGGAGCTGCTCGCGCTGTTTCCGGCTCTCGCGCAGCGTCTCCAGGAGCCCGTCTCGGAAGTGCGCGGCGCGGGGCCGCTCTTGCAGCGGGTGCGGCGCAGGTACGCCGACCGGCTCGCCCTGGTCGGCGATGCCGCCGGGTACGTCGACGCCATCACGGGCCAGGGCCTTTCGCTCGCGTTCCGGGCGGCGAGGATGCTTGCGACGCTCTTGCCGCAGGATCTCTCTCTGGACCTGACGCCCGCGCTTTCGGCGTACGATCGCGCTTTGCGCGCGCCTTGGCTGCGGTATGCGCTGCCGGCGCAGGCGCTGGTGGGTCTCTCGCGCAAGCCGGCCTTGCGAAGGCGAGCCATCGGCGCCGCGGGAAGCCTGCGGCTATTTCCGGCGCTGCTCTCGCTCGTCGAGTGAGCCGGCTCGGTCGTGGAGCCAGGTCGCGCACCGCCACGCACCCGTCCAACGGGTCGCGCACCGCCACGCGCTCGTCGCGCCAGGTCGCGCACCGCCACGCCGCCCATCGAAGTTGAGTATGGTGCGCGTCACGAAGGGAGCGGCGCGATGAAAAAACCCGCAGTCGTGGCTTCCGTGGTCG
>DASXHM010000089.1:0-7578 GCA_036488495.1 Myxococcales bacterium
GACGGCGGAATGCGCCGTCACGGTCGCCGAATAACTCGTCGACCAGGTTCCGTCCGGCACGGCCGCGGTGAGGATCTGCGGGGGATTCTCGGCCACCGAGATCTCGAGCATCTGCGACGCGGTCTCGCCAGTCGGGAGCGATACCGCGACGACGAAGTCGTAGACACCGCTTTCGAAGGGCACGCCGGCGACCGTGGCGACGCCCCCGGCCGTCGTCAGCGAGAGCCCGAACGGGAGCACGCCCGCGCTGACCGACCACTGATAGTCGAGGTCGCTGGCGGCGCCGGTGGCGGTCAAGCTGCCCGTGTATCCTGTCGCGATGGTGGCGGCGGCCGGCATCGCGCTCGAGAGTTGCAGGTTGGCATGGACGACGATGCTGACGGTCCGCTGGGCGGACGCGCCCGCCGAGTCGGTCACGGTCACGTTGAAGGAATAGGTCCCGGGCGTGGCCGGCACGCCATGGAAGAAATTGGCGGCGCTCGCTTGCGTGAGCTGGAACCCGGGCGGAGAGCTGTCGCTGACGGTCCAGGTGAACAGGTCGGCCCCGCCGGTCGCTTGAAAGACCACGTTGTACTCGAAGGAGGCCAGCCCGTCGGGCAGCGCGGTCGGCTCGATGGACAGATGCGGGCCGACGACGATGGCGAAGTCGCGGTGCGCGAGAATTCCGGTGTCGTCCGCCGCCACCAGCGTGAACGAATACACTCCTTCGACGGGTGTCCCGCTCAAGGTCGCTTGGATGTCCGACGCGGCGAGCGTGATCCCCGGAGGCAGTGTGCCGGATGCGACCGACCAGCGGATCTCGCCGTGCGAAGCGCCGAGGATGTCGAGCGTCGCGAGGTAGGCCTCGCCGTCCACGCCTGCGGCGGGATCGCCGAGCATCTGCCCGATGGGATCGACGACGAGCGTGCAGGCGGTGGACGCGTGCTGGCCGTCCGCGGTGACCGCGTCGAGGGTGAAGGTGAAGCTGCCGCTCTGTAATGGCGTGCCGAAGATGCTTAGATCGCCGTCCCCCAGCACGTTGAAGGTGACGCCCGGTGGCAGCGATCCGGTGACCGACCAGCGCACGTCCGCGCGGGGCCCGCCCTTGACCGTGACGATGGTCTGGAAAGCGGCGCCGGCGCGGGTTGGTGGCAGCGCGGCGACGACCGAGAACGACGGAGTGGTGGTTCCGGCGTCGACGCCCGAAACAGCCGCGGGGCTGCCCGTGCAGGCGAGGCCAACTGCGGCAAGAAAAAGGACGGACGCGCGAGTTAAATGCCGCATTGAGCCCCCCCCCCCGGCGGCAGGCAATCTCGCACGAGTCGGAAGGTGCGCTCAATGGCTGAAATTCAGTCCGCGAGAGGGCGCGGAAAATCTCAACGATTCCGCAGCTGGACGTCAGAGGTCGATGTCCCCGCCCCCGTCCTTCGCCGAAAGATCCTGCAATGTGGCCCGCGCACGGTCCATCCGGCGCTGTCGTTCGGGCTCGTCCACCACCGCACTGGTCCAGTCGGGCGTCTCACCCGCGCGCAGCACCGCGCCCTCGCTGCACCCGGCCGGCAATTGGTGTCTTTCGATGTCGAGGGTCCGGCCGTCGTCGGCGATGACGATGGCGCGCTCGCCCTCGATGCGATCGACGACGTAGATCACCGCTGCGCCTCGCAGGCGCATCCGGGCGGCTTGTGGCAGACGAAGCTGCGGCTGATGCAACTGTTGCCGCAGGCCTGGCCGCGGTCGCAGACCTTGCAGCAATTCTGCGCGGTCGTCAGCGGCGAAGGCCGCGCCGGGCGCAAGAATGCGCTGATGTCGGGGATTGGCCGCGGGTTGACCGAGAAGGAGCCGTCGCGGTGGGCGACGATGCCGATGCTCCCTTCCTGGTCCGTCCGGTGCACGCTCGCGCCGACCGATTCCCACTTGCCAATCGCCGACTGCGACGGCTGATCGAAGTTGTTCGGGCCGACGGAAATCACCGCGACGTCTGGACGGGTGGCCTGCGCCCATTCGGCGGAAGTGCCGTTCCAGCTCCCGTGGTGCGCGACCTTGACGACCTGCACGTGCGGCACCGAATGCGAAAGCCATTCGTGCAGCTCGCGATATTGCGAGTCGCCGGTGAGGAGCGCGCGGAATTCGCCGTATTCGATCAAGAGACCCACCGAAGAATCGTTCTGCTCGAACGATCCCGCAGGCGGCGGCAGTACCCGGAGCTGCGCTGAGCCGAGCCGGATGGTGCGGCTTTCGGGCCGCAGGTAATGCGCTTCGCTCTCCCGCAGCGCGTCCATGGTGCGCTGATACGCCAGCGTCGAATGGGGAATGGCGTTGTCCATGTAATAGCGGACGTGAAACGAGCGGAGCACCTCCGCCATGCCGCCGATGTGGTCGGCGTGGGCGTGGGTGGCAAGCACGAAGTCCAGCGTGTCGATCTTCAGCGAACGGAGCTGATCGACGATTTGCGCATGCTCGCCGGCGTCGACCAGCGCCGCCTTTCCGCCTTCGCGGATCAAGATGGCATCGCCCTGCCCTACGTCGAGAAACTGAAGCTCGAGCGCCTCGCCGAGAACCGGCAGCGCGAAGAACAAGAGGGCGAGCGCGAGCCACAGCGCCTTGCGCATGCGACGGGCCTCCGGGCGAGAGCTCAGCCTAGGCCGTGAAGACGCCACAAATCAACGCCGGCCGCGGCTCGCCGCCGCTCCGGCTACTTCCCCGGGGAAGGCGCGGCGGTGTAGCCCGCCTCGGTGACTGCCTTCAGGATCGCGGCGTCGGTCGTGCGGGCGGAGTCGAAGGTGACCGTCAGGCGCTTTGACGGCACGTCCGTCTGCACCGCGCTGACGCCCTTCACGCCGCGTACGGCCTCCTCGGTCTTGAAGGCGTCGCCCTTGCTGTGCCAGCCGAGGACCTTGAGCGAAACGGACTTCTCGGCGGCGGCGGCGGCGGCCGAGACGAGCAGCAGCATCGACGCGAGGAAGGTGCGCATGGGGGGATCGTAAGCGGCGGCCGGCGGCGGCGCCAGCAGGCAGGAGGCCGCGCGCCGCGCAGCCCCACGAGCGGCTGAAGCGTTACGCCGCGCGTGTCTACGTTACTCCGCGCGGTGCCGCAGCGGCGAGAACCACCCGCGCGCGCCCTGCGTCCACAGGCTCCGCAAAGCCAGCACCACCACCACCACTGCCGCCGCCGCGGCCAAGGGCGATGCCGTCACCTGCGCGCTCAGCCCACTGCGCAGATCCCAGGGCAAAAGCGGCCGGAACACGACGACCCGAGTCGCCGCCGCCACCACCGCCGCGGAAAGCGCGAGGCGTTTCCAATCGAGCGTCACCGGGCCGAGCGCAAGACCCGCCAGGACCGCCAGCGGCGCAAAACCTTGGTGGAGGACCGCCGCCGCAATCAGCACCGCCCCCGCCTCGTCCAGCCGCGCAGCGACCGCCACCGCGATGACGACACCCGCGATCCCCAGCGGCGTCGTCGGCAGGCGGTCGAAGCTCGATTCGATGGCGGCGGCTGCCACGAGGAGAAGGAAAAAGCGCGGCCCGCGCTCCCGCACTGCCGCGACCGGAGACAAGGGCGGCGCGCGCCAGCCGGTGAGACGCAACGACGCGAGCACCATCAGGCAGACCGCGAACGACGGGCCGAGCAGCGCGAGCGAGAGGGCGATGGCATCCCAGCGCGGAACGCGCATCCACGCCGCGAGCAAGGTCCCGAGCAGCAACGCGGGAGCAGCGGAGAGCGAGAGCGCGACCAGGGCGCGAAGAAAATCGATGGCGGGCTTCGCCGCTGCGTCGTGATGGAGGTGCAGGACGACACTCAGGCCCGCGAACCCGAGGCCGAGAACGCAGGCGCCGAGATCCGCTGCACGCTCCCAACCGGAGCCGAACCGCTGCACGCGGATCTCGTCCGCCACCACGTGCAAGAGAGCGCCGGCGGTGACCGCGGTCGCTCGCTGCAGCATGACGCCTTCGCTGAAACCCGGAAAGGCGCCGCTGGCCATCGCGCCAAGAGCGCCGCACGCGCCCACCACCGCCGCGCGCACGGCTACCGCGCGCGCTCCCTTCAACTCGAGAAACGGCAACACCACCGCGGCGGTCAACGGGGCGTGGTGGGCGACCAGCGCGATTTCCAAATCGATCTTCTCACCCGGCTGCGCGAGCGCCGCCACCAGCGCCAGCCCTTCGACCAGCGAATGGAAGATGAGCGCTGCAAACCCCACTTCGGCCGCCACGCGCAGTCCGGAGAAGCCACGGCCCTGGAGGAGCCGAGGACCAAATGCCTTGGCGCCTGCCTCGAGAAGCCACGGCAACGCGAAACCGACCCCGCACCAGACCAACGCCGCGAGGCCCTGCGTGGGCAGGACTTCCGGCAAGAGATGGAACGCCACCACTCCGGCCGCAGCCGCGAAGGCAAAGGTGCGCGTCCGCTCCAACACCGCGGGCCGCTTGCGCGCCGCCAGCGCGATCACGCCGCCGCCCAAGCCGGAACAAAGCGCAAGCAGCGCGGCGCGCAGAATCACTTGCGGCAACCCATGCAACGTTTTTGCATGGTTCCCCTTCGGATTGCAGCAAGGTTTTCGCTTGCGCGGACGCGCGCGCCGGTGCAGAGACCAAACGGGACCCGTGAACTTCACCGCGCTCGCCACCAGCTTCGGACTGATCTTCGTCGCGGAGTTGCCCGACAAAACCGCGTACACCATGCTGCTCCTCGCCGCGCGGGGAAGGCCTTTGCAGGTGTTCGCCGGGTCGTGTGCGGCGTTCGCGGTGCAGGGGCTCGTGGCGGTGGCGCTGGGGTCGCTCGCGGCGCGGCTGTCGCCGGAAGTGATCCGCTATCTCGCGGCGGCCATGTTCTTCGGGTTTGGACTCTGGCTCTTGTTGTCGAAAATCGAGCCTGACAAACAGCAGGCGCCCGTTTCGCGCAATCGGGCGCTGGTGCAATCGTTCGCGCTCGTCTTCCTGGCCGAGCTCGGCGATGCAACCCAGCTCGGGACCGCCGCGCTGGTGGCGCGCATGCACGACCGCTGGTCGGTCTATGCCGGCTCGACGCTGGCGCTCTGGGCGGTGGCGCTCCTGGCGGTGACCATCGGCGGCACGGTGGGTGCGCGGCTGCCGAAGCGCGCGCTCCGGCGCTGCGCGGGAGTGCTCTTCTGCATTTTCGGCGTCGTCAGCTTGGTCGTGGTCCGCTGAGCGGGAGTCCGCGCGCCTTCCAGGCGAAATACAGCGCCGGATAGACGACCAGCTCGAGAACGGCCGAGGTGACGACGCCGCCCACCATCGGCGCGGCAATGCGCTTCATCACGTCCGCCCCGACGCCTTGCGACCACAACACCGGCAAGAGCCCGGCCAGGATGGTCGCGACCGTCATCATTTTCGGCCGGATGCGTTTGACCGCGCCTTGGAAGATGGCTTCGCGCGCACCCGCTTCGTCGCGCGGTTTGTGCTCTTTCCAGGCTAGGTCGAGATAGAGCAGCATGATGATGCCAGTCTCGGCGTCGAGGCCCGCGAGCGCGATGATGCCCACCCACACCGCGACCGACAGGCTGTAGCCGAGGAGCCACAAAAGCCAGAACGCCCCGACCAGCGAAAACGGCACCGCCAGCATGACCAACAGCGCCTCCACCGCGCTCTTGGAATTGAAGTAGAGCAAGAGGAAGATCACGAACAAGGTCAGCGGCACCACCAAGAGAAGCCGCGCTTTTGCCCGTTCGAGATAGCGATATTGCCCGGCCCATTCGAGCCGATAACCGGGCGGAAGGTGCACCTTGCTCGCGACCGCGCGGCGCGCGTCGTTGACGTAGTCGTCGATGGGCCGCGCCGTGTCGGCGAAGACGTAGCCCGCGAGTTGGCCGTTCTCGTCGCGAAGCATGGATGGGCCGGTGCGCAACGCGAGCCGGGAGACTTGACCCAACCCGATCTGTGCGCCGTCGGCCGTGGTTACCCGCACCCGGCCGAGCGCTTCCAGGTCGGAGCGGAAGTCGCGCGCGTAGCGGACCGTCACCGGATAGCGTTCGCGGCCTTCGACGGTGGTTGCGACGGTGAGACCGCCCACCGCCGTCTCCACTGCATCTTCTACGTCGGCCACGTTGAGCCCGAAGCGCGCGGCCGCGGGGCGATCGACGTCGAAGTCGAGGAAGTAGCCGCCGCCGATGCGCTCGGCGAAGGCGCTGCGGGTGCCGGGAACGGTTCGCAGCGCCGCCTCCACCTCGCCGCCGATGCGATCGATCTGCTTCGTGTCCGGGCCGAGGACCAGGACTCCGAGCGGGCTGCGCACGCCGGTCGCGAGCATCTCGGTGCGGGTCTGGATGGGCATCCACCAGATGTTCGGCATGCCGGTGAACTGCATCGCGGCGTCGAGCTTCTTCACCAGCCCATCGAAGTCTTTGACGCCGGGCCTGAGCGTCACGATGGTCTCGAACATCGAGAGCGGCGCCGGGTCGGTCGGCGTGTCGAAACGGCCGGCCTTGCCGAACACCGTCGCCACCTCCGGAAAGCTGCGCAGCACCTGGTCTTGCCGCTGCAGCACGTCGCGCGCGCTGGCGTCGCTCATGCCGGGCACGCTGGTCGGCATGTAGAGCAGCGTTCCCTCGTTGAGCGCGGGCATGAACTCGCTGGAAAGGGCGCGCGCGATGGGCACCGTCACCGCGACCAGCAACACCGCAAGCAGGATGACGGCCCAGCGGTGGCGGAGCGCGAAGCGGCAGACGGGAGCGTACGCAAACGCGAGCGCGCGGGTGATCGGGTTTCCCTCCTCGTGCCGGATGCGGCCTCGGATGAAGGTGGCGGCGACCGCGGGCACGAGCGTGACCGACAAGAGCGCCGCGAACGCCATCGAGAACGTCTTCGTGTACGCGAGCGGCGCGAACAACCGTCCTTCGGTTCCCTGCAGCGTGAACACGGGCAAAAAAGCTACCGTGATGACGAGGAGCGAAAAGAAGATAGGCCGCCCGACTTCCTGCAGAGCGCGCAACACCACCGCCGCGCGCGGCTCCGCGCTGTGCAGCCGCTCCCATTCCTCGAGCCGTTTGTGCACGTTCTCGACCACGATGATGGCCGCGTCCACCATCGCGCCGACGGCGATGGCAATGCCGCCGAGCGACATGATGTTCGCGGTCAATCCCATCTCTTTCATCGGAATGAACGCGAGCACGACCGCAACCGGAAGCAAGAGCACCGGCACGAGCGTGCTGCGCAGGTGGAGCAGAAAGACCAGGATGACCAGCGCGACCACGATCAGCTCTTCGACCAGCGTGTGGCGCAAGGTGGCGATGCTTCCGCGGATGAGCGGCGCGCGGTCGTAGGTGGTGACGACTTCCAGGCCGGGCGGCAACGTCGCTTTCAGCTCTTCGAGCCGCGCTTTCACCGCGTCGATGACTTCCAGCGCGTTCTGCCCGGAACGGGCGATGACCACGCCGCCGACCGTCTCGCCCTGCCCGTCGAGCTCGGCCAGCCCGCGCCGCTGCGCAGGCCCAATCCGCACCGTGCCGACATCGCGCAGCAGCACCGGTGTCCCTTGATGGGCGGCCAGCACCACTTGCTCCAGGTCCGCGGTGCTCTTGACGTAGCCGCGGCCGCGCACGAAATTCTCCGCGCCGGCGATTTCGATCACCCGTCCGCCGACGTC
>DASXHM010000092.1:0-1567 GCA_036488495.1 Myxococcales bacterium
GAGATCCTCGAGCTCGATCTTGATCCACTGGATGCCCAGCCGATTGGCGAGCGGCGCGTAGATGTCGAGCGTCTCCTGGGCGATGCGCTGCTGGCTGTCCGGCTTCATGTGCTCGAGCGTCCGCATGTTGTGGGTGCGGTCGGCGAGCTTGACCAGGATGACTCGGATGTCCTTGGCCATCGCCACCAGCATCTTGCGGAAGTTCTCGGCCTGCTTCTCCTCCACCGACGCGTTCTGCGACGACTGCAAGGCGCCGAGCTTCGTCACCCCTTCGACCAGCTCCAGCACTTCGCCGCCGAAGATCTCCTTGATCTCGTCCGGCTTCGCCAGCGTGTCTTCGATGGTGTCGTGCAAGAGGCCGGCGACGATGCTGGCTTCATCGAGCTTCAAGTCCGCGAGCAGCCCGGCGACTTCGAGCGGATGCACGAGGTACGGCTCACCCGACTTGCGCACCTGGCCCTGGTGCACCTTGGCCGAATAGACGTAGGCCTTCTTGATCAGATCGAGGTCGGCGTCTGCGTGATACGCGTGGACTTTTTCGAGGATGTCGTTCAGCCGGATCATCAGTTGGTCGACCGGAGGCTAGCGGATCGCATTTTCACCCGCAAACCGGCGCCATCTGTTCGACGCGGCTTGACAACAAGGGATTCAGCCAGATCTTTCGCGTGCCTACATCGAGTGGAGAATGCTGTCGACGCGCTTTGCATACCGGCGCGGGTCCAGCCGCTTGGCCGCCTCGTACTCCTCGCGAGCCCGGTCGGTGCGGTTCTCGAGCATGAGCAGCCCGGCCATGCGGTAGTGCGCCTCCGCGTTGTCCGGATCGAGCAGGAGCGCCTCGCGCAAGAGCGACATCGCGGCGGGCGTGTCCTGCTGCCCCAAGGCTTCGCTGGCCTTGAGCACGAGCTGCTTCGCCCGGGTCGGATCGCGCGAAGAGATGGCGGCCGAATCGTCGAGCGCCGGCGTGGCGTAGGCGTGCATCTCCTGCCAGGCGAAGATCCCGAGCAGAAGCGCGAGCACGAGCGCAACGCCGCCCGCGATCCACGGCCAGCGCGGCGCCCGCTCGGGCAGCTTGGGGGCGTATTGCAGCGGGTCGGTCCGCGGCAAGGGGGTCGGAATCCGCACCCGCGGCGTCAAGAGCGCCTCGGTCTGCGCTCTCTTCGCGACCCCCAGCACCATCTGCCGGAACTGCTCCGCGGTCTGCGGCCGGTCGCGCGGGTCCTTCTCCAGCGACTGCAGGATCAGCGTTTCCAGCGCCTCGCTGATGGGCGCGGTCGGCGCCCGCTCGCGCGGCGGAATGGGCATGTCGTTGACGTGCTTGTTGAGCACGTCCATCGAGTTGGGGCCGTCGAAGGGCAGGTTGCCGGTGGCGAGCTGGTAGAGGATGACGCCGACCGCGTACAGATCGCAGCGGTTGTCCAAGGACGAGCCGGTGGCCTGCTCCGGCGCCATGTACTGCGGGGTGCCGCAGACGACGTCGGCCCGGGTCAAGAGCGGCGTGTCGCTGTCCAAGATCTTGGCGATGCCGAAGTCGAGCACCTTGACGAAGTCCGGCTCGCCGCGCCGCGGC
>DASXHM010000112.1:0-4775 GCA_036488495.1 Myxococcales bacterium
ATGACCATCGTCGACACCGTCGCCGACCGGCACTACGGCGACCGGAAGAGCCTCGCCTTCGCCTTCGCCGATCTGCTCAACCAGGAAGCGCGCGCGCTCGAGCGCGACGGGGTCGACGTCATCCAGTTCGACGAGCCCGCCTTCAACGTCTACATGGAGGACGCAGCCACCTGGGGCATCGAGGCTTTGCACCGCGCGCGCGAAGGCCTCACCTGCAAGACGGCGGTGCACATCTGCTACGGCTACGGCATCGACGCGAACATCCGCTGGAAGAATTCGCTCGGGGACGAATGGCGGCAATACGAGCAGTTCTTCCCCGCGCTGTCGGCGAGCCGCATCGATCAGGTCTCGGTGGAGTGCGCGAGCTCGCGGGTGCCGCTTTCGCTCCTCCGGCTCTTGCAAGGCAAGGAAGTGCAGGTGGGTGTGATCGACGTGGCGTCGGAGGTGGTGGAGACGCCCGAACAGGTCGCCCGGACCATCGAGGCGGCGCTCGAATTCGTGCCTGCGGAGCGGCTTCTTCCCTCGACGAACTGCGGGATGGCGCCGATGGATCGGGAGGTCGCCCGGCGGAAGCTCGAGGCGATCGCGAAGGGGGCGCGACTCCTCAGGCGTTGACTGGCGGAAGGAACCGCCGGCGCGCTCGTCTACGGGTTGCGTTTCGTGGTTTGATGTGCGGCGAGGCTCGTGCAAATGAGGAGTCAGACGATGTCGCGCGCGACCGTGCTCGTCGGCCTTGGGTTGTTGTTCGGCTGCTCCGGCAGCAGCGGGCCAGGGACCCACAACATCGGCGACAGTTGCTCGCAGACGGCGGACTGCGGCCTTCTGCTCGCTTGCTACAATGAGGCCAGCCCGGGGGTCTGTTCGACCGGCTGCGGTGGCCCGCAGGGCTGCGATCAGAACAGCGCTTGCGCCACCATCGTCACGGCGCTCGGCAACGGCCTCTGTCTCAAGACCTGCACCCAGAATTCGGATTGCGAAGGCGGGTACACCTGCTGCGGAGCGTTGGGGAACGTCTGCACGCCGAACGCGCGCTGCACCGGCCTCTCGCCGGTGGACACCGGCTCGACCCTGGCATGTCCAGCGCGCGTCGTCGTGAACGGCGGCCAGCACGGGCCGGCAGCGAAGCCTGACGAGTGCCAGAAGCCCGTCGTCACCACCTCGTTTCCGGGCGCGCAGGTCCAGGTGCTCGGGCCGCAGACGGTGGGAACCACGGTCACCTTCAACGTGCCCCCCGGCACCGGCACCATCGGCATCCTGCAACAGGTGGTGGGAGCATCGGCTCCCGACACGGTCGGGCTGCCGGGCGATTCCAGATTCCCGAACGCGGTGGTGCCGTTCGTCGTCAACGGCCCTGACGGCGGTGTGTTCTACGACGACGACGCGCAGCCGCCCATCGATCAGCTTCCCAACATGGAGGTGGTGACGGGCGCTCCAGAACCCGCCTGCGCCGCGATGATGATGCCGAACACCGCGCAGGCGCTCACGCACCAGGACGGCGGATATCCGGCGGGCACCTGGAGCATGAAGGTCAACGACATCGCGTTCGAGTGCGCGAACCACGATCCGACCACCTCCGGCTGCGATGCTGGAACGACCAACCAGCAATACGACATCCAAGTGGTGACGAAGCCCGTCGCCGCCCTCACCGGCACGGTCGACATCGGCATTTACGTGATCAGCACCGATTGGACGGCCGCCAGCGCCATCGCCGACTCGAGCGGCGCCTGGACGCGCTTTCTCGACACCTTGGCCGGCATCTACGCGCAGGCCGGTCTCTGCCTCGGCAAGGTCACCTTCTACGACCCGCCCGGCTGGTCGAAGCCGGTGTACTCGAAGTCGGTGGCGGTCAACGACAACTCGCCATGCGGCTTGCTCGATCAGATGTTCACCCTCTCGCAGCCGGGCGGGGAGCTTCCCCTCTTCTTCGTCGATGCGATTACAGGCGGGCAGGGCGCTCTCGGCACGATCGTCGGCATCGACGGCGCCATTCCCGGGCCGGCGGGCGCCGGCGGAACCGTGCACAGCGGGGCGCTCGTCACCACCGCCGATTTGACCACCGCCGGCTGCACGCGCGTGCCGGACTTCGTCAACTGCGGCGCCGACCGCACCGCGTACGTCGCGGCGCACGAGGGCGCACATTACCTGGGCCTCTTCCACACCACCGAAGAAACCGGCCGCCTGTTCGACACGCTGAACGACACGCCCCGCTGCCCGGTCGTCTCCTGCGATCCGGCCGGGATCCACGCTGCCGTCGACTTCGAGTGCAACAACGACACCGGGCCGAACATCTGCGGCGGCGCGGATTACCTGATGTTCTGGCTCGTCTCCGGCGCCTCCCGCGGCGTCATCTCTCCGCAAGAAGCGCAGGTCATGCGCGCAAACCCGATCGTTCGTTAGGGAGGCCACCATGATCACGCTTCTCTGCGCCATGCTCGCCGTCGCAAGGCCGCCGCAGCCCCCGCCCGCGCAGCCGGCGCCGCGCCCGCCCGCAAGTCAGGCGGAGTTGCGGCAGCGGATTGAAAGCTATCTCGGCTATTTCGAAACCACCGTGCCCGAACAGCAGTGGAAGGCGCTCGGGCCTGCGGCGGTGCCGATCCTGAACGACATCGCCCAGTCGAGCCAATTGCCTTCCCGCAGGGTGCACGCACTCGGGGGCCTGGTCGCGCTTCAGGGCACGGACGCGCAGCCGCTTCTGTCCAAGCTCTCGCTCGACGAGGGGCAGCCGTTGATTGTGCGGCTGGTCGCGGTGCGCGGCCTTGCGCACGTCACGCCCGACAGCGCGCTCCTCGCCAGGCTCCGCCCGGTCCTGCGGGTGAAGGACGACCGCGTCGGGTCGGAGGCCGCCGAGGCGTTGGCGGAGCGCGTTCCCAAGGCCGGCTGCGGTCTGGTCCGCACGCGTGGGGCGGCGAGCGCGCACTTCGCGGCAGCGGTCCAGGCCTGCGCGGGAAAGTAGCGTGCCGCAGTTTCGCTATGCGAACCCGCCGCTGATTTTCTGGGGCGCCGGCTGCGCGCGCGAGGGCCTCCTCGACGTGTTGGGCTCGGCGAGGCGCGTTCTCCTCGTCACCACCCAAAGCGCGGTCCGCGACCAGGCCCTCTCCGGCGCCGTCGCGACGATGCTGGGTGAGAGGCTGCTCGGGCGGGCGGTCGTGGGACAGCATGCGCCGGCCGCGTCGGTGATGGAGGCGGTTTCGCAAGCGCGCTCGGCGGATGCGTTGGTGTCGCTCGGCGGCGGGTCGCCCATCGACGCAGCCAAGGCAATCGCGTTTTCGCTGGCGACCGGCCTCGATCTGCGCGAGCCGGATGCTCCGCAGCGCTCGCGTTCGATGACGGTGAAAGACCCGCTCCGGCACGTGGCGCTGCCCACCACGCTGTCGGTCGCGGAGCTTTCGGGGAGCGCCGGATTTTCCGCGGAGGGCACGCGCGAGAAGGTGGGCGTGAACGCGCCGCAGCTCGTGCCCAAGGCGGTGTTCTACGACGCGGAGCTGGCGCTGCGGACGCCGCTGCCGCTCTGGCTTTCGACCGGCATCCGCGCGGTCGATCACGCGGTCGAGACGCTCCTCGCCGAAGGCGAGCACCCGCTGCCGGACACCTGCGCGCTCGAGGCGCTGCGGCGGCTGAAGGTCGCGCTCCCCGCGGCGAAAGCGCGGCCGGAAGATGCCGGCGCGCGGACCGACGGCCAACTGGGCGCGTGGTTCTCGTATCTCTTGCCCGCGAAGGCGGCGTCCGGGTTGAGCCATCGGCTTGGCAAGCAGATCGGATCGCGCCACGGAATTCCGCACGGCGTCACCTCCTGCCTGCTCTTGCCGCATGTCCTGCGCTACCTGACGCCGCGCCACGAGAAAGCTTGCCGGCTCATTGCCGAGGCGCTGGAGGCGCGCACCGCCGCCGATGGCGTGGCGGAGCTGATCGAACGGTTGGAGGTGCCGCGGCATTTGTCGCAGTGGAAGCTGACCGACGACGACCTGCGCGCGGCAGCGAGGCCGCTCGTCAGCGACGAGCACGTGGAAGCGGATCTGGTCGCGATCCTCCGCGCTGCGCTCTGACGCAACCAGCGGTGCCTTCAGGGGGCACGGCGTGCGCAGGCGACCACCGCGCGTTAGTGTTCACTCGACATGGTGACCAAGGTCGCGGTCGTTTGTCTGTTGGCAGGCATTCTCGTCGCGCTCTTCGTTCGCGCGGAGGACGGCATGGCGCAGGTCGGCAATCCGAATTGCGGGAAGGATCCGGGGCACGCAGGACACGGCACGCCGCTCGTGGCGCGCGGCAACGATCAGCTCGCCATCTTCGCCCAGGGCTGCTTCTGGGGGGTAGAGGAGCGGTTCCGCAAAGTGCCGGGCGTGGTCGCAACTGCCGTCGGCTACAGCGGCGGCAAGGCCGCGAACCCCAGCTACGAAGACGTCTGCAGCGGCGAAACCGGGCACGCGGAGGCGGTGCTGGTCGAATTCGATCCGGCCAAGATCAGCTACGCGAAGCTGCTCGAATTTTTCTGGAGCTCGCACGATCCGACCAGCGGGAATGCGCAAGGGCCGGACCGCGGCACCCAATACCGTTCCGCCGTCTATACCTTCTCGGACGAGCAGCTCGCCCAGGCCAAGGCCTCGCGCGATGAGCAGCAAAAGACGCTGCAGGACCCCATCACCACCGAAATCGCGCCGGCCGGGCCGTTCTGGATTGCCGAGGACTATCACCAGCAGTGGGACGAGAAGCACGGCCGCCTCTCCTGCCCCTTGCCGCACAAGCCGCGCACGAAGAAGCCGGGAAAGCCGTCGGATGCG
>DASXHM010000120.1:0-10846 GCA_036488495.1 Myxococcales bacterium
AAGGGCTGCGCCGTAGGTTAGAAGGGCGCCCCAAGGAGGCCCGTTCCCCATGGCCAACGTCAAAGTAGGTCTGTATGTCCGGCTCACCGCGAAGCCGGGCAAGGAAGCAGAGCTGCAGAAGTTCCTCTCGGGCGCCCTGCCCCTTGCCAACGCCGAGAGCGGCACGACGGTGTGGTTCGCCATCAAGTACTCGGCGAACACCTTCGCCATCTTCGACGCGTTCGCCGACGAGACTGGCCGCAAGGCGCACCTCACCGGTGACATCGCCAAGGCGCTGATGGCGAAGGCCGGCGAGTTGCTCGCCTCGCCCCCCAACATCGAGCAGGTCGAAGTGATGGCCGCGAAGATCCCAGGGTAGGAGCCGAGCTTGCTGGTTTTGAGCGCGCTCTTCGTCGAAGGGCGCGCTAGGCTGTGCGGCGATGGCCACCCGCTTCGCCGCGCAGGCTTCCTGGATTTCGCTCGACGCATCGGCGTTCCGGCATAACCTGGCCGTCTTCCGCGAGCTGCTTGGACCTTCGGTGAAGCTCGGGGTGGTGCTGAAGGGCAACGCCTACGGCCACGGGTTTTCCCAGATGCTGCCGCTCGCGCAGGCGTCTGCCGATGCCATCTACCTGATCGATCCCGGCGACGCCTTGACGGTCCGCGCGTTCGAGGCGCTCAACGGGTTGCCGCGGCGGCAGGTGCTGGTCCTGGGCACCGTTTCCGAGGACGAAGCGGTCGAGCTGGCCCGCGCTTCGGTGGACGTGACCATCGCCAACCCCGGCGAGGAGCGCTTCGTCGTAGCGCTCCGCAAAGCAGGCGTGAAGCTGCGGGTGCACGTCCATCTCGACACCGGCCTCGGCCGCGAGGGATTCACCGCCGGTGAATTGCCGGAGCGCGCGGCGTGGCTTGCGGCCGCGCAGGACGTGGTTCAGGTGGCGGGTGTCCTGTCGCACTTTGCCAACACCGAAGACGTGACAGAGCAGGATTATGCGGCGCAGCAGCTCGCGAGCTTCGAAGAAGGCGCGCGCAGGCTGGGACTGCCCGGGCCCTTCGAGCGGCACATCGCAGCTTCCGCGGCGGCGATGCTCCTGCCTCACTCGCGGCACGACGCGGTGCGGGTGGGCATCGCGTCGTACGGGCTTTGGCCCTCGAACGAGACGCGGCTGTCGGCGCGGGCGGTGTTCGGAAAGGTTCCCGAGCTGCGGCCGGTCTTGTCGTGGCACTGCCGGAGCCAGCTCACCAAGTGGCTGCCGGCCGGGAGCTACGTCGGCTACGGCTGCACCTATCGCTGCGCCGCGGACACGCGCATTGCCGTATTGCCCGTTGGCTATTTCGACGGCTACCCGCGCATCGCCTCGGCGCGCGCGCACGTGCTCGTCAACGGCCAGCGCTGCCCGGTGCTCGGGCGCGTGATGATGAACCACCTCGTCGTGGACGTGACCCGCGCCGCCTCGGGCGACGAGCCGGTCAGGGCGACGCTGATCGGGCGCGACGGTGCGGAGCAGCTCAGCGCCGAGCAGCTCGCGGCTTGGGCGCAGACCATCAACTACGAAGTCGTCACCCGCCTCGGCCCGCACCTGCGCCGCGAAGTCTCCGGCTGAACGGTTTCGATGCGGCGTACTGCTTTCGACTGCGGCTTTCGCCCAGGTTGCTTTCTGGCGGCGCGCCGCTAACCTTCGCCGGCCCATGAAAGCCAACAAGGTCGGCGGCGACATCGACGCTTTCTGCACGCGCTGCAAGATGGAGCTCGGCCACACCATCCTGGCGATGGTGGGAACGAAGCCGGTGCGGGTGCGGTGCAACACCTGCCAGGGCGAGCACAACTACCGCGGCACTTCCGCCCCCACCCCGCGCAAGGCTTCCACCGGCACCCGCGAGAAGCCCACCGTGACGAGCTGGGAAGCGTTGCTCGCGCAGAAGGACATCTCGCGGGCGCGGAAGTATTCGGTGCGGGAGAAGTTCGAAGCCGACGAGGTGCTGAGCCACCCGATCTTCGGCATCGGCCTCGTGCAGGAAGTCCGCGGGGACAAGATCCAGGTCGCCTTCAAGGCAGACGTGAAGACGCTGGTGCACGGGAAGGCGTAGCTGATGCGAGAGCTCCGCTCGCCTGACGGAGGTGCTTTCCGCGTGTCGACGCGGTGCAAACGAATCCTCGCGCTCGCGATGTTGTCCTGGGGCTGCGCTGCCAACCGGCCGTCACCGGCGGCGCAACAGGCGCAGGCTCCGCTGAGCGTTTCGCAGATGCAGCAGATCGCGCACGAGGCTTATCTCGCGGAGAAAGCAGGTGACCTGCCGGACGCGCGCGACAAGTACATGACGATCATCCGTGATGCCGGCTTCCCGGCGCTGACGTCCGCCACGCAGCACTCCATCGTGCATGCGGCAGGGGCAATCGACAACGAGCTCGAAGACTGGGCCGGCGCACGGTCTCTCTTGCTGCGCGCCTCCGCGATGCAGGAGCGCACGGGCAACGACTTCTGGTCCTTGATGGTCGCGAACGAGCATTTGCGCGACTTGCGTGGAGAGATGCAGGCGATGACCGAGCTCGCGCGCGTCGATCCGCAGATGTTCGCGAAGGCCACGCCGGGGTCGGTGTTCATTGCCGCCCGTGAATCGATCGCGCTCAATGACCCCGAGCTGCGTTTCCACTTCCTCGCCGCGGTCGTCGATGCGGGGTACGTGCGATTCGACGGGGAACCTTCGTCGTGGCTGCAGCGCGAGCTCGCGGTGGCGGCGATCGAACGCGGCGACGTGGCACGCGCCGAGCAAACCTGGCTACACGTTCAAGACGCGCGGCGGTTGCCCGACCTTCTCGACGACCGGCGCTTCGATTTCATCGTCGCGCGTCACCCTGGAGCATTCGACATCGGCCGGATGGGGACCGAGCAGCTGCAGCGGCTGCGGCGAAGGGTGGCGCAGAAGCCGCGCTCGCTCGCAGTGCTGCTCAGCCTCGCGAGCGCGACCGGGGGCATGGGAAATGTACGTGAGATGCTGGCGCTGACCGACGAGGCGCTCGCGCGAATCGCAGCGTCCAAGACGTCCCCATACGACGATCTCGATCGGGAACTCGGCACGCTGCGGGACACGCGTGCGGACGCGCTCTGGGAGCTTGGGCGTCACGAAGACGCGCTGGACGAGTTGGAGAGAGCTTCGCGCGTACCGTTTCGCGGAAGGCCGAACGTGGCCGAGCGTCTCAATCTCGCGCAGCGGTATTGCGATCTCGGGCGGCCGCAAAAGGCGCTTTCGACGCTGGACGACCTCGTCGAGAACGGCGATCGAACGAAGTACGGCAGCATGGACATGGCTCTCTCCCGGTTCCGCGCCGCAGTACAAGTCGGCGACAGCGAGGCTGCGGCTGCGGCGCTGGAGTACCTGCGTTCGCACAAGGTGGAATCGCCAGCGGCGTTCGTCGATGCTTTGCTGCAATCGGAACGTCTCGACGAGGCGGCGCAACAGCTGGTGGCGGACCTCGAGGATCCGTGGCTGCGCGCAGACGCCTTGCACTGGGTACAGCACTTCCCCGACATTGCCCCGCTGACGCCGGTGCTGCAGCAGCGCCAGGCGAATTGGGCGACGATCGAAGCTCGTGAAGACGTCAAGGCCGCCATCGGCCGGGTGGGCCGGATGGGTAAGTACCCGTTGGTCCAATTCTAAGGAAACGACCGCGGCGCAGAAGCCTCGCCCGCGGAAGGCACCCCGCTCCCGACTTCCGCCCACCCAGCGTCGTGGCACAACCGGGCAAGAGCAGCGCGGAAGCGGCGGAGCGGAGAAAAGCGCGGCGGTGCACGATGGAAGCCTCGGTGCGCGCTTTATGCCGCCTTTCCCACCTCGCGCGAAGGCCACCCTCGCGGCTATCGTCTTTCTCTCGGAGGAAGCGATGTTTGGTTGGGCTTTCGGTTCCCGGCTCTCGGGTTCGGTCGATCAGGTGCCGGGCGCCTTCTCAGTGCAGACGCGCTTCGCGCATCTCGCGCGCGTGCCGATCCTGCCCCGCGAGTCGTGGCTCGTGCTCGACAGCGCCGACGGCAGGGCCTGGCAGGGCGTGAAGCTCGACCGGCTGAGCTGGCGTTCGATCTCCTTCGCCTGGGCGCGGCTCGGCTTCGTGGCAATGGCGTCCGGTTCGCTCCTCGCAGCCTTCGCCGCGTCGACTGGCGCCGACGATCGCGGCTTGGTTGCGACTGTCATGCTGGCGGCGGCGAGCGCGGTCGCGTTCCTTTGCAGCTATCGCTTCTCGCGTTGCAATTACGACGAAGCGATCGAGCTCGTCCGCGAGCTGCGCCTCGGCCGCGAATACGAGCTGATGGTCGGCGACTCATTCCAGCGCGCCGCTCCCGATTTTCGCTAGACGGCGCGCGACATGGATTTGCAAACACCCTCGTAAATTGAGAGTAGGGAGCGCGGTCAGCGCGTCGCCGACCGTTCTTTCCAGGGGCTTTGTGAATGACCTTGCACTCTCGTTCCCGCATCGCGGTTGCAAGCATCGCCGTGCTCTTTGCGGCTGGAGCAACCGCCAACGAAGTGTCGGTCGCGGTGGCGAGCGGTCCGTATGCGGGTACCTATGGGTCGAAGACGGACGTGGAATGTTTCCATTCGAAGAGCCAGGAGATCTTCGCCGCGACCTTCAAGGACTGGCACGCACAGAGCGCGCGGTCGTTCCGCACCAGCGGGATCCGCGTGTACAAGCCGGACGCGCCGGGCTCCAAGTCGGGGGAGCTGTCGGTGACTTTCGGCGGTGCGCAGGCCACCGCGCAATACCTCGTCACCAAGATCCCACTCACCGTCACGCCGAATGGAAAGGGCGCGGACATCATGGGCGAGGGAAACACCAAGGACGGCATCAAGGTCCGGGTGACCGCGAAGTGCGCCGAGATCCTGCAGTTGTAGGGATGGAGAGGCCGTGACGCCCGAAGAATTCCGCCGCGCAGGACATGCCATCGTCGATTGGATTGCCGACTACCGCGAGCGCCTCGCGAAGGGCGATCTGCCGGTGCAGGCGCAGGTGAAGCCGGGCGAGATCATCGCCCGACTTCCCCACGCAGCGCCCGAACAGCCGGAACCGTTCGAAGCCATCCTGCGCGACCTCGACTCCGTCGTCCTCCCCGGCATCACCCACTGGCAGCACCCGCGCTTCTTCGGCTACTTCCCCACCGCCGCGTCGCTCTCGTCGGTGCTCGGCGACCTGGTCAGCACCGGCCTGGGCGTGGTCGGGCTCAACTGGCAGGCGAGCCCGGCGTTGACCGAGCTCGAGCACGTCACCACCGACTGGCTGCGCGACCTGCTCGGGCTGCCGCCCGAGTTCAGCGGGGTCATCCAGGACACGGCGTCCACGGCGTCGTTTCTGGCGCTGGTCTCCGCGCGCGAGCGGTCTACCGCGTACGGCGCTGCGCGAGACGGTCTGCAGGGAAAAGGCGCGCCGCTCGTCGTCTATGCCTCCGCGCAGGCTCACAGCTCGGTGGAGAAGGCCGCGCTTCTGGCCGGGTTCGGCCGCCACTTCGTGCGTGCGATTCCACTCGATGAAGAGTTCCGCATGCAGCCGGTGGCGCTCGAGGCGGCCATCGCCAAAGACCGCGCGGAGGGGCTCGTCCCTTGCGCGATCGTCGGCACCACCGGGACCACCGCCACCACCGCGATGGATCCCATCGCCGAACTTGCCGCCATCGCGCGGCGCGAGAAGCTGTGGCTGCACGTCGATGCGGCCATGGGCGGAAGCGCGATGATCCTCCCCGAATGCCGCAAGCTTTGGGACGGCATCGAAGGCGCCGATTCCATCGTCGTCAATCCGCACAAATGGATGACCGTCGCGTTCGACTGCTCGCTCTATCTCGTCCGCGACCCCGAGCACCTGGTGCGGGTGATGTCGACCAACCCGAGCTACCTGCAGACGCCGATGGATACGCAGGTGCGCAATTATCGCGATTGGGGAATTGCGCTCGGGCGGCGGTTTCGCGCGCTCAAGATCTGGTTTGCGCTCCGCGAGCAGGGCGTGGCGGCAATTCGCGAGCGGCTGCGGCGCGACCTGCGCAACGCGCAGTGGCTGGCGGCCCAGGTGGACGCAACTCCGGGCTGGCGCAGGGTGGCGCCGGTGCCGCTGCAGACGGTGTGCGTCCGACACGAGCCGGAGGGACTTTCCGGCGAGGCGCTCGACCAGCACACGCGAAGGTGGGCGCAGGCCGTCAACGACTCCGGCGCCGCGTACGTGACGCCAGCGATGGCCGGCGGGCGTTGGATGGTGCGCGTCTCCATCGGCATCGAGTCGACCGAAGCGCGGCATGTGGAGGAGCTCTGGCAGACCCTGCGCGACGCCGCCGAAACGAGCGCGCGGCGCTGAGCCGGGCCCTTCGCTGAACTCGCCGGCGGCGCGCCGCCTTCGCACTCACTCGTAGCGGCGGGCCGCGCGGAGCAGGTCGAGCGCGCGGGCGATGTCGTCGGCGAGCGGCGATTCGATGGCCAGCCAACTGCGCAAGACCGGATGCGGCAGCCGGAGCGAGGCGGCGTGCAGCGGCGTCCGGCCCAGCACCACGCCGTCCGGATCCGGCGCGCCGCTCCACAACTCGCCGATGCGCAGCGGCTTGTCCTCGCCGTAGCGCGGATCGACCACCAAGGGATGCCCGATGGCGGCGAGGTGCACGCGGATCTGGTGGGTGCGGCCGGTCCGGGGCGCGCAGGTCAGGAGCGTGTACTTGCCGAACCGCTCGCGCGGCTCGATCAAGGTCAGCGCCGCCACCGCATCCTTCTCTTTGCCGTCCTTGGCAGCGACGCGCATCGACCCGCGGCGCGCTTCCAGGAGCGGCAGCTCGATGCGCTGCGCCTCGGCCACGTCTCCGCGCACCAGCGCCACGTACGACTTCTCGGCGCGCCGCCCTTCGAAGGCGGCGTTCAGCGCGCGGTGCGCCTCCTGGCTGAGCGCGAAGACGACCACGCCGGTGGTGTCGCGGTCGAGGCGGTGGACGGGCAAGGCTTGGGGATACTCGGAACGGACCTCGTCGATGAGGGGTCCGGTCGCCTCGCCCCGTCCGGCGACAGTGAGGACTCCCGCCGGCTTGTCGACGGCGATCAGGTGCTCATCGCGATAGAGAATGCGCACGGGGGCTCGCGTCCTTTTGCTGCCGCCGGCACGCCAGCATCCTGGCGCGCGGGCCGCTCCCAGCTCGTCACGTTCCCTCGCTTCACGTCGCCCCCGCGAAGCCACGCGAATGTCGCCCGTTTCCTACTCCTTGTCCACAGAGATCGAGGGCCAGCTTGTCGGCCCGCGACCGCGCGCGTGGAAGTGAACACCGTTCACTTTTGGGACACGAAGTGAACAAAGTCCACGATCCAAGCCGCGCCCAAGAGCGGCGCTGACCGCATAGACTGCGCCGCCGTGCTCGTCGCGCTCCTTCTCGCCCTGGGCGGTCCTCTCGGCCTGCGGACGCAGGGCCCCTTGCGCGAGCTCTTCCTGGACGTCACCTCCGCCGACGCGCGGCCCATCGTCAGGCCTGAGATCGAGCTGCGCTACAGCGCCGCCAACACCTGGAACGAGCCGATGCTGCTCACCCGCGGCGCCGAGGTGGCGGACCAGTTCCTCGACGAGCAAGCCGATTCTCTCGGGGTCAGCGTCAAGGCGCCGTGGCCGTGGTTCCCGCGGGCGTGGACGGCTCTCGAGTGGAAGCTGACCGAGCACTGGGGAGGCTGGAGCGACGGCCCCATCGAGGGATGGCATTCGCTGATCGGCTCCTTCAACTACCAGCGCTCGATGTTCCCGCGGAACCAGGTGCACCTCGTCTTCGCCGACACGGGCGGCACCGCCTTCCACATCGATTCGCCCACTCTCGCCCCGGGCGACGCCACCGTGCGGACGCAGGTTTCGCTCTTCACCGCACCCGTCGCAGTGGCGGCGCGCCTGGATCTGAAACTGCCCATCGGCTCGCTCAGCGCGGCAGGGGGCTCGGGCGGCTTCGACGCGGGCCTGGGGGTGGTCGCGAGCTGGCCGTTTTCGTCGTGGGGCACGCTCCACGGCCTCTTCGCGCTCAGCCGCTTTTCCGGGCTCTCCGCCCCGACCGCGCTGCAGCCGAAGGAGTGGCATTGGACCTTCGAGGGATCGTTCGAGGCCCGGGTTTCGGCGGTCACCCTGCTCTTCGAGGACCGCGCGCTCTCGCCGCTGTTCGGCCCGGGCTGGGACCGCGTGCCGAGCGGGCTCAATGGAGACGACGCCCTGCTCTCTTCGGGCCTGTACGCCGACTTCCGGGTGCACAACCAGATCAGCCTCGGCGTCCGCTACGCGCGCTTCACGCTCTGGTTCAGCGAGGACTTCACCTTCGGGTCGAACCCGCACAGCGTGCAGACCTGGCTCTACGTCGACAACGCGCCCGACGCCGTCCTCGGCCTCGCCTATGCGTTCACTCTCTAAGCGAACTCGTCGAGCGGGCGCACTTCCACCGGGCAAAGTCCTTCGAGGGCGCGCTGCGCCGTCTCGCCGTCACCCACCACGATGATGAGCGCACCATCCCGCGCAGGCGAAAGCGCGGCCGCCGCCTCGCGCGCGCCTTCCGGCGTCACCGCCAGCATGCGCTGCCGGTAGCTGGTCAGGTGCGACAGCCCGAGCCCGTCCAAGATTGCGTCCGCCACCTGCTCCGCCAGCGCCTCGTGACTTTCAATCCCCAGCGGAAAAAGCCCCGCGAGATAGCGCCGCGCCTTGTCCAAGGCGTCGCTCGACGGCCCTGCGCGCGCATACCGCCGCATGTTGTCGAGCGCCACGTCGAGGAGCTCGCGCAAGGTCTGGTTGCGGGTGAAGCTGCTGAAGACCGCAAGCCCGGCGCGCCTGTGCATGTGCAGCCGCGTGGACACCGAATAAGACAGTCCGCGGTCCACCCGGATGGCGTCGACCAACAGCGAAGTGAAGCCGCCTCCGAGCGCGGTGTTGGCGACGACGGCCTCCGCATAGCGCGGCGTATTGCGCGGTTCGCCCGGAGCGACGATGCGCACCTGCGCCTGCGTCGCGTCCGGCTTGTGCACGACCACCCCGCGCAGTCCCGTCCGCGGCGCGAGCGTCGCGAAGTCGAGTGGCGCGCGCTGGCTCTTCGCAGGCCAGGATTTCTCCCATTGCTCGAGCTTCTCGCGCAGAAGCTGAAACAGCGCCTGCGGCTCTGCGGCGCCGACCACCGCGATGAGCGCGCCCTCCTGCTGGAAGCGGGTGGCGTGGAAGGCAAGCGCGTCCTCGCGCACGAAGGTCTCGACGTTTCTGCGCAGCCCCGCTCCCGGATGCGCATACGGGTGGCCGGGGCCGTAGCCGAGCGTCACCACCGCGCGCCCGGCGACGGTCGCGGCCTCGTCGAGATCGGAGGACAGTCCGGCGATGGTGCGCCGCCGCATCGCGGCCACCTCCTCCTCGTCGAAGAGCGGCTCGAGCGCCACTTCCAAGAGCGCGTCCAGCGACGGCCCGGCGAGCTCTTCCGGCACCGTCAACGCGAGCGAAGCCTCCTCCATCGAAGCGTCGGCGTAGAGCTGAGCGCCCATCGACTCGATCAGGTCGTCCACCTCGCGCGCTGGGCGCCGCCGCGTGCCGCGCCGAAGCAGGTCGACGGTGAACGACGAAAGCCCGGCCTTGCCGCGCGGATCCTCGCAGGTCCCCGCAGGCAGCGAGAGCCGCACGTGGAAGAGCGGCAACCCGCGCCGCTGGATGGCCACCGCGGTGAGCCCGGAAGGCAGCGTCTCGATGAGGAGCGGCGGCAGCTTCATGCCGGCTCCCCAGGGATCAACGTCACCACGCTGCGCAGGTGCGGCGCGAGCAGCTTCTTGGCGACGCGTTGGATGTCCGCCGCGGTGATTGCCGAATACCGGTCCGGCAGATCGAGCATGCAGCGCCAGGTCCCCAACATCACCTCCATCTGCCCGATGGTGTGCGCGCGTCCATTGGCGGTGGCCATGCCGCGCAAGAGATGCGCGCGGACCAGGTTCTTCGCCCGGATCACCTCCAGCTCTTTCAGCTCCTCGTCGCAGATGCGGGCGAGCTCGAAGAGCAGCGCGCTCTCGGCGCGCGCCGGATCGGTGCCGGGGTGCAGCTTCAGCGAAACCTCGAACAGCCCCGGGTCGATGCGCCAGCCGTATCCCGCGTGCGCCTCGACGCACAATTCCTGCTCATAGACGAGGGCGCGCTTGAGCCTTGCGCCCTCGCCGCTGGAAAGCGCGGTCTCGATCAGATCGAGCACCAGCGCGTCCGGATCGTTGCCGCAGGGCGCGCGGTAGCCGAACAGCATCGCCGGCGCCTGCGACGGGTAGCGGATGACAGCGCGGCGTTCGCCCTTCTGCGAAGGTTCCCCGGTCGCAACCTCCGGCAAGGGCGCTCCGTGCGGAATCCTTCCGTACAGGTCGGAGATGCGCGCGAGCGTGTCCTTGCGGTCGAAGTCGCCGACCAGGATCAGCGTGCAGTTGTTCGGCGCGTAGTAGGTGCGGAAGTACTGCTCGCAGTCGGCGCGGGTGATGCGGTCGATGTCGCTCATCCAGCCGATCACCGGCCACCGATACGGATGCGCGAGGAAGGCGAGCGCGCCCATCGCCTCCTCCATCATGCCGTCGATGTCGTTGTCGGTCCGGTAGCGCCGTTCCTCCTTCACCACTTCGCGCTCGCGGCCAAGCGATGCGTCGTCGATGAGAAGCGAGGCCATCCGATCGGCCTCCAGATCGAGCACGACCGGAAGCGCCTCCGAGGCAAAGTCCTCGTAGTAGGCGGTGACGTCGTTGGAGGTGTACGCGTTCGAACTCCCGCCGGCCGCCTCGAGCCGCCTGTCGAACTCCTTCGGCCCGTACTTGCGCGAGCCGTTGAACATCATGTGCTCGAACAAGTGCGAGATACCCGTGATGCCGGGCCGCTCGTTGCGCGAGCCCACCCGGA
>DASXHM010000122.1:0-4082 GCA_036488495.1 Myxococcales bacterium
CCTCGCCGGAAGCGAAGGAAGCCGTCCGGCTGAAGGTGGCGGCGCTCTTTCCCGAGCACGAAGTGGAGAAGTTCACCGAGCTCTTCTGGGGGCGGATCCAGGAGTGGCGAAGGCAGGGGTGCCCATGACCTCGTTCGTCAAGTCCACCTGGTATTCGCAGCGGCTCGGCTGCGAGACCACCCTGGCCCGCTGGGGCGACTACGGTCAACCGATCTTGATCTTCCCGACCGCGGGCGGCGACGCGGAAGAGATCGAGCGGTTTCTCTTGATCAAAGCGCTCGATCCGTTGATTTCCGCCGGCAAGCTCAAGGTCTACTCCTGCGACAGCGTCGCCGGCCGCATCTGGTTCGGAAAGCAGGGCGACCCGAACTACCGCATGCGGATGCAGCACGAATTCCACCAATACGTGAAGCACGAAGTGGCGGCGGCCATCCGCACCGACTGCAAGTCGCCGGACATCGGCATCTGGGCGGCAGGCGCGTCGATTGGCGCGTTCCATGCCGCGGCCGTCGTCTGCCGCTTCCCCGACATCTTCCACAAGGCCATCTCGATGAGCGGCACCTATAATCTGATGCGGTTCATCGAGGTGTCGGAGCCGAACGAGGAGTACCGGGTTTCGTCGCCGCTCTTCTTTTTGCCCCAGCTCGAAGGGCTGCACCTGGACGTCTTGCGGCAGCGGTTCATCCTCATCGCCACCGGCGAGGGCAAATGGGAAAACGTCGGCGAAAGCTGGGCGCTCGCCAATGCCTTGGGCGCGAAAGGCATTCCCAATCGCCTCGACAACTGGGGCCCGGATTGGCACCACGATTGGATCACCTGGCGTGAAATGATGCCGAAGTACCTCACCGAGTGGACGGCGGGCTGATGGAAGACACGCGAGACCACAAGAAGACCGACGGCATTTTCGAAGGCGACGCCCGGCGCAGGTTCATGCGCGCGGTGCTGGCGGATCTGCGCGCGCTGGAAGAGATGCTGGAAGCCGGATCGATCGAGCGCGGCGTCACCCGCATCGGCGCTGAGCAGGAGCTGTTCTTGGTGGACCGCACCTACCATCCGGCGCCGGGCGCGCTGAAGATGCTGGAGAAGATCGGCGATCCGCACTTCACCACCGAGCTCGGGCTGTTCAACCTGGAAGCCAATGCCGATCCGCAGCCGCTCGCGGGCAAAGGGCTCGCGCAGATGGAGGCGCAGCTCGAAGAGCTGTTTGGGAAGGCGAAGAAGGCCGCGGGCGAGCTTTCAATGCACGCCGTCCTGGCGGGCATCCTTCCCACCATCGGCAAGGCCGATCTGGGCATGCACATGATGGTGCCGAACCCGCGCTACCACTCGCTCAGCCAGGCGATGTCGACGGCGCGCGGAGGGGCGTTCGACTTCTCCATCAAGGGCATCGACGACCTGGTGGTGAAGCACGACTCGGTGATGGTGGAAGCGTGCAACGCGAGCTTCCAGGTGCATCTGCAGATCGCGCAGCCAGAGCGCTTCGCGCACGAGTACAACCTGGCGCAGCTCCTGCTCGCCCCGGTGCTCGCGGCCGGCACCAATTCGCCGGTGCTGTTCGGACGCAGGCTCTGGGCGGAGACGCGCATCGCGCTGTTCGAGCAGGCCTGCGACATCCGCTCGCCTGGTCATCACCTGCGCGATTCGGTGCCGCGCGTTTCGTTCGGAAGCCAGTGGCTGAAGGGCAGCATCGCCGACATCTACCGGGAGAACGTCACCCGCTTCCGCGCGCTTTTGGGCGCCGAGACCGACGAGCATCCCGATGAGGTGCTGCGCAAGGGCGGCGTGCCGGAGCTCAAGGCGCTGCGGCTGCACAACGGGACCATCTACCGTTGGAACCGCCCCTGCTACGGCATCTCCGAGAACGGCAAGCCGCACCTGCGCATCGAGCTGCGCGTACTGCCCTCCGGCCCCACCGTCGCGGACGAGGTGGCCAACGCAGCGCTTTGGCTCGGGCTGATGAGCGAGCTGTCCGCAACCGTCGAGGACGTGCCGGAGCGCATCGCGTTCGAGGACGCGCGGGTGAATTTGTATTCGGCGGCGCGAGACGGGCTTTCGGCGCGGTTTACCTGGCTCGACGGAAAGGAAACGCTGGCGCAGCCGCTCCTCCTCGAGCAGCTCTTGCCGCTGGCGAAGAAGGGGCTCGATCGGGCGGGCGCCAATCCGGAGGATTCCGCCCGCTATCTCGGCATCCTCGAGCGCCGTATCTCGACGGGGCGCACCGGGTCGCGCTGGATGCTGCAGTCGATCGCGGAGATGAAGGGCAAGGGCTCCGCCGGCGCGCGCCTGAACGCGCTCACGGCGGCGATGATCGCCCGGCAGCGCACCGACCGGGTGGTCAGCGACTGGGAGCGAGCGCGGCTCGACGAGAACGAGAGCGAGAAGGTCGGCGTGCGCAAAGTCTCGGAATACATGTCGACCGACATCTTCACCGTCCGGCCCGACGATCCGGTCGAGCTGGTGGCGGACCTGATGAGCTGGGAGCGCATCCGCCATGTGCCGGTCGAGGACGAGCGCGGCAGGCTGGTCGGGCTCGTTTCCTATCGCGGCGTCTTGCGCCACCTGACGGGGCTACACAAATACCCGCCGCAGCCGGGAGGATCGGGGGCGGCCGTCTCCGACATCATGAAGAAGGAGCTGGTCACGGTGACGCCGGAAACGTCCACGCAAGAGGCCATCGCGCTGATGAAGCGCTACCGCATCGGCTGCCTGCCGGTGGTGCAGGACGAACACATCGTGGCTGTCCTGACCGAGGAGGACTTCGTCGGCATCGCCGCCAAGGTGCTTGCCGAGGAAACGGCGCAGGACACGGCGGCGGAGCCGTAGTTGGAGATGCCGATCGGAGTCGATATCCAACAGCGCGAGCTCGGGCGGCATCGCGGCGAAGGGCCCGGCCCGATGTTGATCGCGGTCGCGGGCATTCACGGCAACGAGCCCGCGGGGATCGAAGCGGCGCGGCGCGTCCTGGCGCGGCTCGCAAAGGGCGACTTGAAGTTTCGCGGCGACTTCGTCGCCTTCGCCGGAAACCTGCGCAGCCTGCGCCGCGGGGTCCGCTACCACGACCGCGACTTGAACCGCGCCTGGACCGAAGACCGCGTGGCCGCGCTTTCCCAGAAGCCCGAGAGCGCGTGGGACACCGAAGACCGCGAGCAGTCCGAGCTCTTGCAAGCCATCCGCGCGGCAGGCTCACAAGCGCGCGGTCAGGTGTATCTGGGCGACTTCCATTCCACGAGCGCAGCCGGCATCCCCTTCATCCTCTTCGGCGATACGCTGCGGCAGCTCCACTTCGCCCGCGGCTTTCCGCTGCCCGCCATTTTGGGCCTCGAAGAGCAGCTCGACGGCGTCCTCACCGAGTTTTGGACGCACCAGGGGTTCGTCACTTTCGCGCTCGAGGCGGGGCAGCACGCGAGTCCCGCGTCGGTCGAGGCAGGCGAGGCGGTGCTCTGGCTCGCGCTTGCCCACGCCGGTCTTCTCTTGGGAACGCCGCCCGAGGTTCCGCGCAGCGCCGCGCGGCTGAACGAGCTGCGGCAGGGATTGCCGCGGCTGGTTGAAGTCATCTCGCGCCGGTCGATCGCGCCCGAGGACGCGTTCGTGATGGAGCCCGGGTTTCGCAACATCGACCACGCCAGGAAAGGCCAGCTCCTCGCCCGCGACAAGTCTGGCGAAATCCGCGCTCCGGACGACGGCATGGTGGTGCTGCCGCTCTACCAGGGCCTGGGCGGCGACGGGTATTTCTGGGGGCGCGAGGCGAGCGCGCTGTGGCTCTTCGCCTCGCAGGCGCTGCGGCTCGCGGGCGCGACCCGGCTCGCGCGCCTCCTGCCCGGCGTGACGCGCGATCCGAAAGGCGGGCTGGTGGCGGACGCGAGCTCGCCCGTGCCGATGGCGTTCCTGCGGCTGCTCGGCTACCGGCGGGTGCGAAAGGTGGGGGAAAAACTCACGATTGAACGCTGCGAACCTCGCCAGCGCGGGAACTTTGGGCCAAGCTAGGCATCCAAACGGCTGGGAGAGCGCATGCCAGACACACCTTGCGGCAACATCCAGCGCGTGGCCAGGCTCGAAGACCTCGTCGAGCGCGACCGCAACCA
>DASXHM010000185.1:0-1880 GCA_036488495.1 Myxococcales bacterium
CCCTTCGGGTTGCGCGCCGGCGGGCCGGCCGACCGAGAGGACGTTGGCGAGCTTTTCGATTTCGATGGTGCCTTCGACGGTCAGGTCGGGCCGCGCGCCCTTGGGCAGCTCGTTCGGCAGCGCGATGTCCACCTCGACCGATCCCTGATTGGCCGCAGGGGAAATGCGCGAGACCTTGCCCTGGACGATGCCGTTGCGGGTATCCACCGCGGCGGGCAGGCCGAGCGCGAGATCGCGCGCCTGCGTCTCCGGAATGCGCAACACCGCCTTCAACTTCTCCGGCTGCACCACTTTGGCGAGCTGAAAGCCGGGCGTGACCCACTGGCCGAGCTCGAGCGGCAGTTCGGCGAGGACACCCTTGTCGACGCTCTTCACGTGCATCGACTCGACCTGCTGGCGGCGGAACTGCACCACTGCCTTGAGCCGGTCGATCTGCTGCATCTGCGCGGCGATCTGCTCTTTGCCGCTGCCGGAGACGACGCCGAGGCGCCGCTTCTCGATGGTGAGCCGGTCGCGCAATTCCTTGGAGTGCTCGATCTGCTGGTTGGCCTCGACGCCGCTGATCACGCCGTCCTTGGCGAGCTGGGAGTCGGCCTTGGCCCGGCGCTCGGCGTCGAGGGTCTGCGCTTCCAAGGTCGCAAGGCCGCCTTCGGTGGTGAGCGCGTTGCCGCTGACGGTGGCCTTCAGGTTGATGAGATCGGCCTGCGCCTGCGCGAGCTGGCGTTCGGCGTCGAGCGCCTGGAGCATGACGTCAGGGTTCGAGAGCTCGAGCAGCACGGTGCCGGGCTCGACCTTGGCCCCGGGCCGCAGCGGAATGCGCTCCACCCGGCCGGCGGTGTCGGCGGTGATGAAGCGGATGCGCTCCGGCACCAGCGTTCCCGGGCCCTTCACTTCGCGAAGCATCGGCCCGCGCTTGACCGTGTCGGTCCACAACGACGAGCGGTCGACGACCGGCGCGGCCGACTTCAGCCGCGAGAGAAAGAAGGTGATCAGCAGAACCACCGCGGCGACCGAGCCAATGACGACGGCGTTGCGCCGCCGCTTGTTCTTCGGCTTGCGCGGAATGTCCACGACGCTGCGTCGCGGCTCCTCCGGAAGTTGGGTTTCCACTGCCATCATGATCGTCCTAGGAGCGAGTTTCGTGCCAGCTTCCGTCCGAGGGAGACGGCAGGTTCGTTGCCCGGCTGGGGGACGGCTCGTCCCAAAAGCGGACACCTCATTCGGCGCGCAGCGCCACGGCCGGGTCCACGCGCGACGCGCGCAACGCCGGCGCAAAGCTCGATGCGACCGTGAGGAACCCGAGCACGAGCGCGAGGACGGCGTAGGTCGCGGGGTCGGTGGAGGAGGTCTGGAAGAGCAGGCCCTGCACGGTCTTCGAGACGGCGAGCGCAAGTCCCGCGCCGATGAGGATGCCGGCCACCGCGAGGCGCGCCCCGAGCCCGACGAACGAGCGCAGCACCGCCGAGCGCTCGGCGCCCAGGGCCATGCGGATGCCGATCTCTCGCGTCTGCTGCGAAACCGAATACGACATCACGCCGTAGATCCCGATCGAAGCGAGCAGAAGCGCGAGCCCGGCGAAGACGTCGAGAAGGAGCAAGGTCAGCTTGCGGTCGCCGACGGAATCGTCGACGGCCTGTTCCAGGGTCTTCACCGCGAAGATGGGCTGCAGCGGATCGATGCTCTGCACCACCTTGCGCAACGGCGCGGCCAGCGCGAGCGGATCGCCGCTCGTGCGCGCCACGACGAAGAGCCCGCGCATGAACTGCGGGGCCGTTCGCGTCGCTGTGTCCTGCGGGTAGTACCAGGCGATGTCCACCGGACCCTTGCCGTCGAGCCCGTACGTCTCCAGGTGCCCGACGACACAGCGACGCGAACGGCCC
>DASXHM010000197.1:0-8782 GCA_036488495.1 Myxococcales bacterium
CTTGTGGTAGCGCAATTTCCCGATGTCGAACTCGTCGTGGATGCCGGTGCCGATGGCGGTGATCATGGTGCTGATCTCCGCCGAGCCGAGCATTTTGTCGAAGCGCGCCTTCTCGACGTTCAGGATCTTGCCGCGCAAGGGCAGGATGGCCTGGGTGCGCCGGTCGCGCCCCTGCTTGGCCGAGCCGCCTGCGGAATCTCCCTCGACGATGTAGAGCTCGCACAGCTTCGGATCGCGCTCCTGGCAGTCGGCGAGCTTGCCCGGCAAGGACGCGGAGTCGAGCGCGCCCTTTCTCCGCACCGTCTCGCGCGCCTTGCGAGCCGCGATGCGCGCGCGGGCGGCGTCCGTCACCTTCGCCATCACCCGCTTGGCGATGGGCGGGTTCTCCTCCCAGAAGGCGGAGAGCTTGTCGCCGACGAGCTGCTCGACCACCGTCTTCGCCTCGGTGTTGACGAGCTTGCCCTTGAGATTTCCCTCGAACTGCGCGCCGGGGATCTTCACCGAGATGACGGCGGTCAGTCCTTCGCGGATGTCCTCGCCAGAGGGAGATTCCTTGATCTCCTTCCACGCCCCGCTCTCTTCGCCGTACTTGATGACGGTGCGGGTGAGCGCGCTCTTGAACCCGACGAGATGGGGGCCGCCGTCTACCGTGTTGATATTATTTGCAAAGGAAAACACCTTCTCGTCGAAGCCGTCGTTCCACTGCAAAGCGACGTGCACTTCGGCGCCGTTCACTTCGCCCTTCACGCTGATCGGGTTGTTGAAGAGCGTGGTCTTGTTGGTGTTCAAGAGCTCGACGTAGGCGACGATGCCGCCCTCGTATTTGAAGTCGTGCGATTTGTCGGCGCGCTCGTCGCGCATGAGGATGCGCAATCCCGGATTCAAGAAGGCGAGCTCGCGCAGCCGGTTGGAGAGCACGTCGAAGTTGAACTCGGTCGCTTCCAGCACGGTTGCGTCGGGCTTGAAGGTGACCTTGGTTCCCTTCAGGCTGGTGGTGCCGATGGTGCGCACTTTTCCGGTGGGGATGCCGCAGGCGTAGCGCTGCTTGTAGATGTGTCCTTCGCGGTAGACCTCCACCTCGAGGTACTCGCTGAGCGCGTTGACGCAGGAGACGCCGACGCCGTGCAGCCCGCCCGAAACCTTGTAGCTGCCTTGGTCGAATTTGCCGCCGGCGTGGAGCTTCGTCATCACCACGTCGAGGGTGTCCATTGCCTCGGTGGGATGCGGGCCGACCGGGATGCCGCGGCCGTCGTCCTGGACGCTCAAGGAGCCGTTCGCGTGGATGGTGAGCTGGATGGTGGTGGCGAAGCCGGCCAGCGCCTCGTCCACGGCGTTGTCGACCACCTCGTAGACCAGGTGGTGGAGGCCTTCGGCGCCGACCCCGCGGATGTACATGTGCGGCCGCTTGCGGACGGCCTCGAGGCCTTCCAGGACCTTGATGCTGTCGGCGGAGTAGTCGCCCGCAAAGGGCCGTTGATCGGCCTGCGTGTCTTGCCCGGTCTCCAAAAGTCCACCTCGATGGAAGGGCTCCGAAGTATCACGCGCAGATCCTCGGAAGCAAGGCGAAAACGGGCCCCTAAAGTATTGAAATTATACTTGTTTTACGGGGCTTTGGCGGGTTCGATCGCGCCGCCGGAAACGCTGCGGAAAAGGGCGTCTCCTTTCAGCCCTCCTGCGACCAGGCGCGGGTCGGTGGTGGTCAAAACCACCTGCCCTTCCAAAGCGGACAGATACGCCATCAGAAACGCGCTCCGTTGCGGATCGAGCTCGCTCGAAACGTCGTCGAGGAGCAGAAGCGGTGCGCGGCCTTGGGATGCGCGCAGGTTTTCGATCTCGCCGATCTTGAGCGCGAGCACGACCGCCCGCGCCTGGCCTTGGCTGGCGTAGAGGCGCGCGCTCTTTTCCCCGAGCCAGAGGCCGAGGTCGTCCGCGTGGGGACCTACGCTGGTGTAGCCGCGCTCGCGGTCTCGCGGAAGACGGCGCAAGAGCGCTGCCCCAAGCCGCCCTTCCAGCGTTTCTCCGGCGTCCGCGAGATCGTCCGAATCGCGGCCGGCCGCGAGGTACTCGATGCGCAACGGCGATTCCCCCCGCGCGACCTCCGCGAACGCGCGCTCCGCATGCGGCAAGAGCTCGCGCAAGAGCCCTTCCCGCCGCTGCCGCAGCTTCGCCCCGAGCCGCGCGAGGGGTCCGTCGAAGCTCGTGAGCAGTGCCTCGTCCGCGCCTTGCCGCAGGAGCTGGTTGCGCGAGCGCAGGGCCTTCACGTACTCGCGCGCGTCGGCGAGGTGCGCCGGGTGGCGGTTCTGCACCGCCCGGTCGAGCAGCTTGCGGCGTCCTTCCGGGCCTTCCTTCACCACCGCCAGGTCGTCGGGGGTGAAGGCGACGGTCGCGAGACCTCCGTAGAGCTCGTCCGGATCGGCGATGCGCTTGTGGTCGACGCGCGCCGCCCTTCCCTGCGCGGAGATCTCCACCTCGACTTCGCGGTGGCCCCCGGGGAGCGCGAACCTGCCGTTGACGAAGGAGGCTTCCTTCGCGCCGAGCCGGACCAGCTCGATCAGCTTCTGCGCGCGCAGCGGGCGCAGCGTGCAGAGCAGGTAGCAAGCCTCGAGGAAGTTCGTCTTCCCCTGCCCGTTCTGTCCGTACAGGACGGTCGTCCGCGGGGAGAGCTCGACGCGCGGATCGCGCAGGTTTCTGAAGGAGCGAAGGGCGACCTCTTCGAGGATCACTCCTTCACGCACATGTCGATGGGCACACCCTGCCCTTTGTCGCGGCACTGGTACTTCGGCGGGCAGCGGGGCGGGACCTTGCGCTCCTTGGCGTTCCTCGGCGTCGCCTGCAGCGGCGCGCCCGGGACCACCTTGGTGGTGCCGGCGTCGATGGCGGCGCAGGGCAGAACGCAGAAGCCCTGCTCTTCCGCCTTGCCGTTGACGTCGTTCATCCGCAGGCAGCGCTGCCCCTTGTGGCAGTCCTTGCTCTGCCTGCAACTGTGTCCGAGGCCCTGCGTGCGCGGATCGCGCTTGGTGGGTTTGTGAGTTGCGGCAGCCACAGCGGGCGCTGCGAGGACGAGCGCGAGGAACGCTGCGCGCATGGGCATCAAATGCGCATCGGCATGATCACCGCGGTGTAGCGGGCGCCGTCCCCTGCGTCCCCAGCCGGCCTGAGCACCCCGGGCGACAGCTCGTCCGCGAGCTCGACCTTCACCTGCGCGGAGTCGACCACTTGGAGCACGTCCATCAGATACCGCGCGTTGAAGCCGATGGCGAGATTCGCGCCTTCGTAGCTGATCGGGATCTCTTCCTTGGCGTCGCCCAAGTCGGGGTTTTGCGAGCTGACCTTGAGCGTCCCTTGCGACAGCTCGAGGCGCACCGCGTTGGTCGTCCGGTCGCTCGACAGGAGACTCATCCGCTTCAAGGTCTCGAGCAGCCGCGGCCGATCGACGGTGATGACGCGTTCGGATTCCTTGGGGATGACCTGCTGGTAGTCGGGAAAGGCGCCGTCGATGAGGCGCATCACCATCGTCACTTCGCCCCTGCGGAAGACGCCGGAAGTTTCGGTGAACCCCAGCTCCGCGTCGCCGCCCTCTTCGTCGAGGAGCCGGCGGAGCTCGAAGAGTCCCTTGCGCGGGACGATGACGCCGCGCTTGAGCGCGAATGGCTGCGACAGCGCCCTTTCCACCATCGACAGCCGGTGCCCGTCGGTCGCCGCCATCCGAATGATGTTGTTCTCGCCCTCTTCGAAGTAGACGCCGTTCAGGTTGTGGCGGGTCTCGTCCGCCGAGATGGCGAACTGGGTCTTCTCGATCATCTCCGACAGCGCGGCAGGATCGATCCGCACCATCGGCACCTTCTCGGCGCGCGGAAAGGGCGGGTAATCCTCGGCAGGCTGGCCGACGATGTTGAACTCGGCTGCGCCGGAGACCATCTTCACCCGGTTGTTCGCTTCCCTTCGCAAGACCAGGTTCTTCTCCGGGAGCGCGCGGACGATGTCGTAGAGCTCTTTGTGCTTGAGCGCGACCGACCCTGCCTTGCGCACCTCCGCCGGGTGGGAGGTCTGCACCCCGATCTCCAGGTCGAACGCCGAGACCCGCAGCCGGTCGCCCTCCTGCGCCTCGAGGAGCACCGAGGCCAGGATGGGCATGGTGCTCTTCTTCTCGACGATGCCCTGCGCGCGGTAGAGGGCGCGGGAGAACTCGTCGGTCCCGATCTGCAGCTCCATCTGGGGATGACCTTTCTGATCAGGAGAGAGGATCTGAAGAAGGTAGAAGTCTTCTTAGAGCCTGTGAATCTGTGGACGGGCGGCGGGACGCCTCGGAACCCTTGGGCTTTGCCTTGCGGAGAAGTGCTGCGGGGCGCTGTGCGCGGTTTGTGTAGCGCGCGCCTCCGCGGTGGTCAACACGAGGCCGAGACGCTTTCGCGCAGGGTTGCGCACAGCCGCATTCAGCTGTTCAGGCGGCGCTTGAGCGAGTCGACGGCGCGGGCGAGGTCGGGCTCTTCGCCCATCAACTGCTCGATGCGCTGTTCGGCGTTGATGACGGTGGAGTGGTCCTTGCCGCCGAACTTCTCGCCGATGACCGGATAGCTGAGCGCGGTGATCTTGCGGGTCAGGTACATCGCCACCTGGCGCGCCCGGGCGATGTTCTGCTGCCGCCGATCGCCCTTGATGTCCTGCGGCTTCACCTGCATGTGCTCGGCGACCACCCGGATGATGGTCTCCACGTCGGGCTTGTCGCCGCGGACGACGAGGATGTTCTTGAGCACGTCCTGCGCGAGCTCGACGGTGAGGGCGGCGCCGGTGAGGCTGGCAAAGGCGGCGAGGCGGATCAGGCTGCCTTCGAGCTCGCGGACGTTGGAGCGGATGTGCGTGCCGAGGAAGAGGGCGACGTCGTCGGGAAGGACGATGTGATCGGTCGTGGCCTTCTTCTTCAGGATCGCGACCCGCGTCTCCACTTCCGGAGGTTGGATGTCGGCGATGAGGCCCCACTGGAACCGCGAGCGCAGCCGCTCTTCGAAGCCGTCGATCTCGGTGGGCAGCTTGTCGCTGGTGACGAAGATCTGCTTTCCCGCCTCGTGAAGCGCGTTGAAGGTGTGGAAGAACTCCTCCATCGTCTGCTTCTTGTTGGAGAGGAACTGGATGTCGTCGAGCAGCAGGATGTCGCACTTCTCCCGGTACCGCGCGCGGAACTCGGGCATCCGATGCTGCTCGAGCGCGTGGATGAGGTCGTTCGTGAACGCCTCGCTGGAGAGGTAGACGACGTGGCAGTTGGGGTTCGCCTTCAACGCGTGGTTCCCCACCGCGTGCACGAGGTGCGTCTTGCCCAGGCCCACGCCGCCGTAGAGGAAGAGCGGGTTGTAGGCCTTGCCCGGGGCGTTGGCGACGGCGGTGCAAGCGGCCACCGCGAACTGGTTCGAAGGGCCGACGACGAACGAGTCGAAGCTGTACTTGGCGCTGATCTGCAACTGCCTGGAAGAGGGCGGCTGCTCGGCCGAAGCCTGGATGGCGGGTGAGCGCGGCTCGGGCTGGGGAGGGGAAGCATCGTCGTCGGTGCCGGGCCGCTCGCGAACCACGAACTTCACCGCGCAGGGCTTGCCGTGCTGGGCCTCCAGGTCCTGCAAGAGCACGTCCAAGAGGTTGTCCCGGACCCAGTCGATCATGAACTTGCTCGAGTGGGCGAGGGTGAGCTCGTCGCCCGTCAGGGCGACCGGCTTGACCGGCTCGAAGTACGTCTGGAAGGTGTGCCGGGAGAGGCGGACGCGAAGCCGTTCGATGGCCCGGGTCCAGAGATCCTGCGCCCGGTCGGCTTCGACCGCAGCCGCCTCGAGAGAGCCGTCCACAGGCTTGTTCACAGCTGTGGACAAAGGTCCAGCCATTGGAGATCTCCCGAGAAATACGGCCAAAACAGCATCATCGCTGGCGCGCGATCAGCGGGGGGAGCGCCCGCGCCAGCGTGTCCAAAGAAGTTCCCGGATGTCGGCTGCGTGTCGGTAGGATTGCGTGCGGCGGGCGGAAGGTAGCAAAGGCTCCGAAAAAGGATCAAGGGGCAGGTTCGAAGTGGCTGGATCGACGCGATCAATTTCGTGCTTCGCCGCCGCGAACGCCAAGCCCCCGCGACCATTCGCCGAAACCCTGACGGCGTTCCTTGACTTACGTAGGGGTGCGTGCTTGATTGCCGCGCTTTTTTGACTGGAGGCAGTCGCCGTGAAGCGCACGTACCAACCGAGCAAGGTCCGCCGAAACAAAGAGCACGGGTTTCGCAAGCGCAACGCCACTCCGGCGGGCCGCAAGGTGCTGAAGCGCCGCCGGGCGAAGGGCCGTAAGCGCCTCGTCGTCCGCGCTCCACAGAAGTAAGGCCGATGGCGTTCGCGTTCCCCAAGTCGTCGCGGCTCTTGCGCCGCGCCGAGTTCCTCGCCGTCAAGGCAGAGGGGCAGGGGTTTGCCGAAGGTCCGTTGGCAGCGAGCTTCCGTCCGCGCCAAGGCGCGGCGAGGGTGGGCATCACTGTGTCCGGGAAAGTCGGCAACGCGGTGGTGCGCAACCGGGTGAAGCGGCTCTTGCGGGAGGCGGTTCGCCACGAGCTGCCGTCGCTTCCGCCGGTGGATCTGGTCCTGGTTGCGAGGGCGTCGTCGACGCGAACGACGGTCGAGGTGCTGCGCGCCTGGTTGCGCAAGTCGTCCTCGCGCATGCGCCGCGCCGGATGAGTTTGGCTGGATTTGCCGTTCGAGGCCGGTAGACTTGCCGAGCCGCTTTTCCCCGTTCCTTCACGTCGAGAACTGATGGCGAGCTTCACGCAGAACGGCCGCGGCACAGCGCTCTTCGGGCTCCTGCGCACGACGCTGTCCTTGCCGCTCCTCGCGCTCGTCTTCGTCTATCGCCGGCTGGTCTCGCCGATGCTGCCGCCGGCCTGCCGCTACCACCCGAGCTGCTCCGCGTACGCCTTCGACGCCATTCGCGTGCATGGGCCGATCTCCGGCCTCTTCTTGGCGGCGCGCCGCCTCTTGCGCTGCCATCCGTGGGCGGTGGGCGGGCCGGACCCGGTTCCGCCCCGTCGCAACCCGCGCGACGAGCGGCGCGCTGAAGTGCCGCCGGAGTGCGCCGCGGGCGAGCCCGCGCAGAGGACTGCATGAAAGACACGAATCAGCGGCTGTTCCTCGCCATCGCGCTCTGGCTTGCGGTGTACTTCGCGTGGTCGGCGTTCTTCGGCCCCAAGAAGCCCGCCCAAACGCCGGCCAAGTCGGTCGCGGCTGCTGCGCCGCCTTCCGGTGCGCAGACGGCGCCCCCGCCCGCGACGCCTACGCAAACGGCTGAAAAGTCTCGGGAAACTGCGCGTCCTCCCACCCGGCTCGTGAGCTTGGAAACCGAGCGCATGCGGGTGGTCGCGACCAGCGACGGCGGCGCGTTGCAAAGCATCCAGCTCAAGGGCGACAAGTGGGCGCGGCACAAGGGAGCGAAGGAAGAGGCGCAGGTGGATCTGGTGGGGCAGCGCGCGGGCGAGCCGCTCCCGTTCGCCACCCGAATCGTCGCTTCCGACGGGACCGAGATCCTGCCCGCCGATGCCGGCTACACCGTGGCGCGGCAGAACGATGATTCGGTGAGCTTCCGCGCCATCCGCGGCGACGTGTCGGTGCTGAAGACGCTGACCTTGAACCCGAAGACGTACGCGGTGCAGGTCTCGGTGGAGGTGCAGTCCGCCTCCGGCTTGACCGGCCAGTTGATGGTGCTCTCGGGGGCGCATGCCGAGGAGCCGTCGGGCGGGTTCTTCGGTTCGCGCAGCAACCTGCCGGCGCGCGCCATCTGCCTCGGCGGGAACAACAAGGTCGAGCGCTTGGCGGTGGGCGCGAAGGAGCCCAAGTTCGAGTCGGCGGGGGCGGGGTTCGCCGGCATTGACGAGCAGTACTTCCTCTCCGCGATCCTGGCGCCGCAAGGCGTCTCGGCGAGCTGCACGCTGACCGCGCAAGGCCAGAAGTCTGGGTCGCTCGTGGCCGCGTTGGCGGTGCCGCTGCAGATTGCGCCCGGGGCGCCTCAGAAGCTCGACTTCGGCGGCTACGCCGGGCCCAAGGACTCGGACGAGCTGAACGCGGTGGCAAAGCCGCTCGCCCACTCCATCGACTGGGGCATCTGGCAGGTCATCGCCGAGCTGCTCCTCGGGGTGATGAAGTTCTTCCAGCGGGTGGTGCCGCCGCACAACTGGGGCATCGCGATCATCCTCCTGACCTTGGCGATGAAGGCGGTCACGTTCCCGCTGCAGCACAAGTCGATGAAGTCGATGCAGGAGATGCAGCGCATCCAGCCGCAGCTCGAGGAGATGAAGAAGAAGTACGCCGGGGACACCCAGCGGCAGAACGTCGAGCAGATGAAGTTGTTCAAGGAGCACGGGGTGAACCCGATGGGCTCCTGCCTGCCGATGATCATCCAGATGCCCATCTGGTTCGCGCTCTACACCACGCTGCAGGTGTCGGTGGACCTCTACAACGAGCCGTTCATCCCCGGCTGGCTCAACGACCTGACCGCGCGCGATCCGTACTTCGTCTTGCCGGTGGCGATGGGCATCACGATGATCCTCACCCAGATCCTGACCCCCTCGCCGGTGTCGAACGCGAGCCAGAAGACGATGGGCTACGTGATGAGCGGGTTCTTCTCGCTGCTGATGCTCACGTACCCCGCCGGACTCACCCTCTACATCTTCACCAACAACATCCTTTCCATCGTCCAGCAGGTGTACCTGCGCCGGACCATGAAGCCGCCGCCGGCCGGCGGTCAGACGCTGACGGTTGCGCCGAAGGGTGGTGGAAAA
>DASXHM010000226.1:0-11585 GCA_036488495.1 Myxococcales bacterium
GCTGGTCTTGGCCGAGCTTCGCGCGCTCGGCGTCTCGCTCGACCTGGACGATTTCGGCACCGGCTATTCGTCGCTCAGCTACCTGCACAACTTCCGGCTCGACACCATCAAGATCGATCGCAGCTTCATCGCCCGCGGCGGTGAGCACGGGGGAAGCTGGGACATCGTCTCTGCCATCGTCAGCCTCGCGCGCGCGCTGCGGCTGACCCTGATCGCCGAAGGCGTGGAGAACGGCGCCCAGCTCGACGAGCTGCGGCGGCTCGGCTGCGAGTACGGCCAGGGCTACTTCTTCTCCCGTCCGATCCCGGCCGCCGAGCTAGAGGTCATGCTCGCGCGCAAAGGCGCGGCGGGCTTCGCGAAAGGTGCCCACGTGCGCTTCGACGCTGAGCGAGACGGGACGGGCATATCCGCCGCCCAGGGTGACGGCGACGGGGAGCCCACGTTCGCGCGCGGCTTCGAGCACGAGCCGATCACTACGCATTAGCCCCTCGAGCGAGAGCTTGAGCCGGCCCAGCCGGTCGCCGTCGAGCGGATCGACACCGGCCTGGAAGAAGACCATCTGGGCACGCGCTTCGTCGAGCACGCGCGGCAGGTGGCGGGAAAGCTGCAACAGATACTCCTCGTCGCCGCAGCCGTCGGGCAATTCCACGTCGAGCGAGCTCTTCTCTTTGCGGAAGGGAAAGTTCTTCGCGCCGTGCATCGAGAAGGTGAAGACCGACGGATCGCCCGCGAAGATGGCTGCCGTTCCGTCGCCCTGGTGCACGTCCAGATCCACCACCACCGCCCGGTCGACGAGGCCTTCGCGCTGCAAGAGCCGCGCGGCCACCGCGATGTCGTTGAAGACGCAGAACCCGGTGCCTTCGGCGGCAAACGCGTGGTGGGTGCCGCCGGCGAGGTTGCAGGCGATACCCTCTTCCAAGGCCGCCCGCGCGGCCGCGACGGTGCCATAGACGCTCGCGCGCGACCGCTCGACGAGTCCCGGGCTCCAGGGAAAGCCGAGCCGCCGCAGCGCCGGCTCGCTGAGCGTGCCTTCGAAGACCGCGTCCACGTAGCCAGGCTCGTGCGCCCCGAGCAGCGCTTCCCGTTCAATCAGCCCTGAGGCCAGCATTTCACCCTCGGAAAAGACCGCTTCCTCGAGCAGGCGCCGCCGCAAGAGCGCGTACTTGTGCATGGGAAAGCGATGCCCGTCGGGCAGCGGAACCTCGCGCGCATCGCAGTGCCAGGCCTTCAATTCCTCTCGCTCCTGCTCGACCCGGACGGCGTGATCGTCTTCTGCAACGCCTCGCTCCTAGAAGACCTTGGGGTACGCCGAGACCGAGGTTCTGGGCAAGACCGGTTGCGAAGGCCCTCTTTGCGGTGTAGTCAACCGCCGCCATGAAAATCCACGAGTACCAGGCGAAGGAAATCCTCCGCGGCTTCGGCGTCGCGGTGCCCCGCGGAAAGCTCGTGAACAGCGCGCAGGAAGCGGTGGCGGCGGCGAAGGAGCTGATGGCGGGCGGCAAGCCCGTCTCGGTCGTCAAGGCGCAGATTCACGCCGGCGGCAGAGGGAAGGGCGGCGGGGTCAAGCTGGCGAAGAGCCCGGAGCAGGCGGGCGAGCTGTTCACCCAGATGCACGGCATGCAGCTCGTCACCCACCAGACCGGCCCGCAAGGCCAGAAGGTGCGCAAGGTCTACGTCGAGGAAGGCTGCGACATCGCCCGCGAGCTGTACCTGGGCGTCACGCTCGACCGCGGGACCGGCCGCAACACCTTCATGGCGTCGTCGGAAGGCGGCGTCGAGATCGAGGAAGTGGCGGCGAAGCGGCCGGAAAAGATCCTCCGCGCGAGCGTCGATCCGGTGGTCGGCCTGGCAGGGTTCCAGGCTCGCGATCTGGCTTTCGGGCTCGGCCTCTCGGGACCCGCGGTGAACAGCTTCGCGAAGTTCGCCGGCGCCATGTACAACGCCTACGTCGCAACCGACGCGTCGATCGTCGAGATCAATCCGCTGGTGGTGACCAAGCAGGGCGAGGTCATCGCCCTCGACGCGAAGATCAACTTCGACGACAACGCGCTCTATCGCCACAAAGAGCTGGCCGCGCTGCGCGATCCGGACGAGGAGGACCCGCGCGAGGCGCAGGCGAAGGAGCACGACCTCAGCTACGTGGGCCTCGAAGGCAACATCGGCTGCATGGTCAACGGCGCGGGCCTCGCCATGAGCACCATGGACATGATCAAGCTCGCGGGCGGCCAGCCGGCGAACTTCCTCGATGTGGGCGGCGGCGCGGACGAGGCGAAGGTGACGGCGGCGTTCAAGCTGCTCCTCGCCGATCCGCAAGTGAAGGCCGTCCTGGTGAACATCTTCGGCGGCATCATGAAATGCGACGTCATCGCTGCCGGCATCATCGCCGCGGCGAAGCAGGTGAAGCTGTCGGTGCCGCTCGTCGTCCGGCTGGAAGGCACCAATGTCGAGCAGGGCAAGGCGCTGCTCGCGAAGAGCGGCCTTGCCATCACCCCTGCGGATGACCTGGGCGACGCCGCTCGCAAGGCAGTAGCCGCGACCCGCTGATGGGCATCATCTCGTCCATCTTCCGGAACGTGCTCGGCAAGCCCGGCCCTTCCGACTTTCGCGATTCGGCGGAGCACTTCGTCACCGTGCTGCGCGAGCTCGGAATCCAGCTCACCTTTGCCAAGGACGAGCTGCGCTACGCCGACGATCTGGCCGAGCGCCTTGCCGGACACAACGAATACCGCGACGCTTTGGGCTCCTGGCTCGGCGAAGTGCTGGTGCGGAACTTCGGCGGCGAGTGGGTGCCGGGGCACGCGCTCGGTCCGGCGGTGAGGATCAAAGCGCCGGCAGCCAATGGCTCGCAGGCGGTACGGCATGTCTTTCCCCTCGGCTGGGTGTACCGCCGCGCCGACGGCGGCCCTTCCGAGAGCATCGCGGTCAAGCTGCACCGCGAGCTGGGCTTTCCCGACCCGAGCCACCTGGGCCGGTTCACCGATTCCGGAGAGCGCGCATGAGCATCCTCGTCAACAAGGAGACCCGCGTCGTGTGCCAGGGCATCACCGGCAGCGCGGGATCCTTTCATTCCAAGCAGATGCTGTCGTATGGCACGCAGCTCGTCGCGGGCGTCACTCCCGGCAAGGGCGGAACCAAGTTCGAGGACAAGGTGCCGGTCTTCGACACGCTGCACGAGGCGGTGAAGGCCACCAAGGCCAACGCTACCGTCATCTTCGTTCCGCCGCCCTTTGCCGCCGACGCCATCCTCGAGGCGGTGGATGCGGCGCTGCCGCTGGTCGTCTGCATCACCGAAGGCATCCCCATCAACGACATGGTCAAGGTGAAGCGCGCCATGGCCGGAACTTCCACACGGCTGATCGGTCCGAACTGCCCCGGGGTGATCACCCCCGGCGAGTGCAAGATCGGCATCATGCCGGGACACATTCACCGCAAAGGCCGCATCGGCATCGTCTCCCGCTCGGGCACCCTGACCTACGAGGCGGTGCACCAGGTGACACAGCTCGGATTGGGTCAAAGCACGGCCGTCGGCATCGGCGGCGATCCCGTGCATGGCATGAGCTTCGTCGACTGCATGAAGCTGTTCGCGGCCGATCCGGAGACGGACGCGGTCATCCTCATCGGCGAGATCGGCGGCGGCGAAGAAGAGGACGCCGCAAGCTGGATCAAGGCGAACTACAAGAAGCCGGTGGTCGGCTTCATCGCCGGAGCGACGGCGCCTCCGGGAAAGCGGATGGGCCACGCGGGCGCGATCATCTCGGGCGGCAAGGGCACCGCCCAGGACAAGTTCCGCGCTCTCGGCGAGGCCGGCGTGCACATCGCCAAGGGTCCGCACGAGCTCGGCTCGACGCTCAAGGCCGTGCTGAAAGCATGACCGCTTCCCTGCAGGCGCAGGGGCTGACCAAGCGATACCGATCGCCGGGCGGCGGGCAGCTTCTCGCCGTCGATTCGCTTTCCTTCGAAGTGCAGCCCGGCGAGATCGTCGGGCTCTTGGGCCCGAACGGGGCGGGCAAGACCACCGCCATGCAGCTCGCGCTCGGGCTGCTCGATGCAGACGCGGGCGAAGCGCGCTTGTTCGGCCTGAACCCCGAAGATCTGGAAGCGCGGCGGCAGGTCGGGTACGCGCCGGACGCGCCGCTTTTTCCCCGCGCGCTGACCGGCATGCAGGTGTTGAAGCTGCACTGCGATCTGCTCGGGGTGCCTCACACCCGGGCCGAGGCGCTCGTCGAAGAGCTTCGCTTCGGCGATCCCTCGCGCCGGCAGACGGCAACCTATTCGCGAGGGCAACAGCAGCGGCTCGGTCTCGCCCAGGCGTTGCTCGGCGAGCCTGCGCTGCTCTTGCTCGACGAGCCGACCGCGGGCCTCGATCCGGCGGGCGTTGCGCACATTCGCGAGATCCTGGTGGCGGTGCGCGCCCGCAAAGGGGCGGTGCTGCTCAACTCGCACCTGCTCTCGGAGGTGGAGCGCGTCTGCGATCGGGTGCTGTTCGTCAAAGGCGGAAAGCTGCTCCGAGCGCACGAAGTCCGCGCCGGCGGAAAGCGGGTCGAAATCCGGCTCGCCAATGCGCAGGCCATCGCCGTCGATCTGGCGGCGCGGCTGCCTTCAGCATCACTCGAAGGCGATCGTCTGCGCGCGCCCGTCCCGTCGGAAGCGGCCGTTCCTGAAGTGGTGCGGCAGGTCGTGGGGTTTGGCGGGCAGATCCTCGAAGTGAAGCTGTCGGGCGCAGAGCTAGAGGAGCTGTACTTGCAGCTCGTCGAGGGTCCGGCGGCGGCATCCGCGCCCGTCGTGGAAGGCGCAAGGGTATGACCGAGCCAACCGTGCGCACCCGGGCGGCGGGCCTCGTCTCTTGGCCGATCGCGCGTGCGACCGTGCGCGAGCGCGCGACGGCTCCCTTCACGCTGGTTTGCTTCGTCGTCATCGTACTGCTCGGGTTCGTCCACAACCAGGCCGACGCGTGGGGCGCGGAAGCGTTCAGCAACGTCGCCGCGATCTGGTTCTTCCTGCTCGTCCTCGCGCTCTCCGCCGGCCTGCTCTCGTCGGAGGTGGAGTCGGGGCACGCTCAGCTCGTGCTGCTCCGCCCCATCACCCGGGCAAGCTGGGTTTCGGGGCGTCTGGTCGGCGCGGGCTTCTTGCTCTGCCTGGGCGGCGTCGCCGGCTGGGTGGTCAATCTGGCGGCGGCGATGGCGCGCGGAGAGCCGCTCGAGTTTTTGCCGCGGCTGCTCGTGCTCCCGCTCGCGATCTTGCCGGCGCTGGCGTGGCTCGCGACCGCCATCGCGCTGTCCGCGGTGATGCGGGGGTTCAGCAACGCGGTCGTCCTGCTGGGAGCGCGCGCAATCTGGGCGGTGACGCTGTTCGGCACGCCGGTGCTGTTTCCCAAGCTGCCGGTCGGCGCCGCGCTGGCCGCCCTCGACCCGTACGTCGGGCCGCAGAAGCTCTTCACCATCGTCGACCAGGTTCGCGCGGGTGAGCCGGTGATCTTCTCGCCTGCGCTGTGGGACCTGTTCTGGCTCCTCGCCGCCTGGACCTGCGCGGTCTGGCTCTTCAACCGCCGCGAGCTCGCCCGGAGGCGCGCATGACCAACACCCGGAGGCGCGCATGACGCAACGAACGGTGCCGGCCGTGCTGTGGATTGCCGCGCTCGGCTCTCTCGCTCTCTTCGTGCTCGCCCGCCTGCTCGGCAGGTGAGCCTTGACGGGACCTCAGCAAACCGGTAGAGAGGCCCGCTTTTCCAAGGAGAACCCTGCATGGCCGTCAAGCTGCGCCTCGCCCGACGTGGCGCGAAGAAAGCGCCTTTCTACCACCTCGTGGCGACCGACTCGCGCAACCCGCGCGACGGCAAGTTCAACGAGGAGATCGGCACGTACGATCCGAACTTCTCGCCCGCCAAGGTCACGGTGAAGCAGGAGCGGCTCGATCACTGGCTGAAGGTCGGCGCGAAGCCGAGCCCCACCGTCACCCAACTCCTGAAGCTGCTCAAGAAGACGCAAGCCGCGACGCAGCCGGCGAAGTAGCATGGCCGCGGCCGAGGGCGCGCTCCTCGCCATCGGCCGGGTGGCTCGTGCGCACGGCATCCGCGGGCGCGTGCTGGTCGCGCCGTACGACGAAGAATCGCAGGCGCTGGGCTCGGTCAAGACGCTGTGGGCAGGCGAGAAGCAGTTCGAAGTGGCGCGGGCAGAGCGGGCCAATCTCGGGTGGCTCGTGGCGCTGCGCGGAGTCGACGATCGCGACGCAGCCGACGCGCTCCGCGGCCTGGAAGTGAAAGTTCTCCGCAGCGATCTTCCGGCGCTCGAAGACGGCGAGATGTACGCCATCGACCTGATCGGGTTTTCGGTCGTCGACGGCGAAGGCAAAGAGCGCGGGGTGGTGGAGGATCTGGAAGAAGCCGGGGCGCAGGATCTGCTCCGGCTCGAAGGCGGCAGGCTGGTGCCGCTGTCGCTGGTGAAGGAAGTCTTGTCGGACCTCCGGCGTATCGTCATCGAAGTGCCGGAAGGGCTGTTCGAACTGTAGGGAGACAATGCCGTCGTTCGAAGTGCTCACGCTGTTTCCGCGCCTGGTCGCGGCCCCGCTCGAGGAGAGCATCCTGGGCAAGGCCCGGGACAAGGGCCTTTTGCGCGTGCTCGTGACCGACATTCGCGAGTATGCGAGCGGCAAGCACCGCGTCACCGACGACGTTCCCTATGGCGGCGGCGCGGGCATGGTGATGAAGCCGGAGCCGCTCGTCTCTGCCATCGAGGCCGCCAAGGCCCGCTCTCCGAACGCACGCGTCGTCCTGATGAGCCCGCAGGGGCGGCCGTTCACCCAAGCCGTCGCCGAAGAGCTGGTGCAGGCCGAATCGCTGATCCTCGTCTGCGGCCGCTACGAAGGCGTCGACGAGCGCGTCCTGTCCTGGGTGGACGACGAGCTTTCCTTGGGCGACTTCGTGCTAACCGGCGGCGAATTGGCGGCGCTCGCCGTCATCGACGCGACGGCCAGACTGATGCCCGGCGTCCTCGGCAATGCCGACAGCCCGCGCAACGAGAGCTTCGGAGGCGAGGGGCTGCTCGAAGGCCCGCAATACACGCGCCCGCCGGAGTTCCGCGGGCTGCGGGTGCCGGAGGTGCTTCTCTCCGGCGACCACGCGCGCATCGATGCCTGGCGGCGGGAACAGGCCGCCTCGCGCACCAGCGCGCGCCGCCCCGATCTGCTGGAAAAACACTTGACGAAATCGGCAACTTGAGCGAGCGGTAACGGACTTCGCAGGAAGAGGGTAAGAAGATGCGTTCGAAGGCGATCGAGCTGGTGGAAATGCGCAACGTCAAGGCCGAGACCCGCAGCGCGGTCCCGGAGTTCAGCGTGGGCGACACGCTCAAGGTCCACACCAAGATCAAGGAAGGCGACAAAGAGCGCATCCAGATCTTCGAGGGTGTGGTCATCCGCAAGCGGCGCGGCCAGGTGAACACCACCTTCACCGTGCGCAAGGTCAGCTACGGCGTCGGAGTGGAGCGCATCTTCCCGCTCTATTCGCCGCGCATCGACAAGATCGAAATCATGCAGAGCGGCAAGGTGAAGCGCGCGCGGCTCTTCTACCTGCGCGATCTGCAGGGCAAGGCGGCGCGCCTCAAGAACGCCGACGAGAACACGCAGTAGCCCGCCGAACGACCCGGAGGATCCTTCGTGCAGCTCACCGAGCTGCTGTACCAGAAGGTCAAGGACCTCCAAGGTCAAGGCCACATCGCGTTCAAGCCAGGGTACGTGGCTGTGGTCTCGAAGTCGCCGTCCTTGCGGGTGGCGCTGGTCGCGCCGTTGTGTCCTGCGCCCGACGATCAGAAACGGCTTTCGCTCGCTGACGGGCCCACCCGCGTCGGCGTCGGCCTCGTCGGCGGAGACGGCACTCCGTACAGACTGCTCCGCGAGGTGGGCGGATCGCGCCAGCTCTTGAAGCTCGACCCGCAGACGCGCAAGTACGTCCAGCTCACCGACGATCAGCTCGAGATCGATTCGTTCTTGCGGGTCGAGTGCGGCATGCCTTCGCTGGAGGCGTTCACCTCCTTCTTCGTGCTCGAAGTGAACGAGCTGCCGTCGCTGCGGGCGAAGTCGGCGGCAGCGGTGAGCGAGGCGTACGTGGACGCGGCCGCGGTTTCCGCTCTGCGCAGCGAGCTCGAGCTGACCAAGAAGTTCGAAGGCATGCAGGACCGCCTCTTCAAGATCGCCACCCGGCTGCAGGAGCTGGGGAAGGCCGCCCAGATCTTGAAGGAGGCCGAAACCGACGCCGCAGCGGCGGAAGCCGAGCTTGCGCGCTCGCCCTGGTCGAAGGAGCAGATCGCCGACTTGACCGCCCGCGCCGGCCGCGCCAAGGAAGAGCTGAAGCGCCGCGAGGAAGGCCTCGGCGAGGTCGCCAAGAAGCGGCAGCGCATCACCCAGGTCGTGGCGCCGCCCGCGGAGAGCGTGGTGCGCGATCCGTGGTTCGGCGGCGGTCTCGCTGCCGGGCTCCTCTTGGACGTGGTGGCGTTTGCGATCAAGCGGCCGTTCGTGGCGCTGATCGCGCTGGTCCCGTTCCTGGCGGTGCTGATCGCGATCCTTCGTTGGATCCGCGCCGACGAGGCGGAGAAGGAATCGGTGTCGGCGGCGCGCGAGCTGAAGGAGCGCGAGACCTCCATCGTGAAGAAGTACGAGGCCGAGCACGCGCCGCTCAAAGCCGCGATGAAGGCCGCGAACGTCGAAGACCCCGCGGAGCTGCTCGTGCTCTTCAAGGAACGCGAGGCGGTCGCGGAGCGGCGCGATCGCGCCAGGGCGCGGGTCGACGAATTGCGCAAGGATCCGGAGATCGCCCGGGTGCCCATCGAAATTCCCGTCTTGGAGAAGGAGAAGCAGGGCCTGGAGGCGGAGGTGCTGCGGATGGGCTTCACCCGCTCCGTCGGGGACATCGAGGCCGATTTGAAGCAGGCGATGGGCATCGACAGCGCCAAGGCGAAGTCGCTCGCCACGCCGGAAGCCGAAGTGCCGAAGCTCTATCTCGACCGCGCCGCCGAGCTGCTCAATCTTTCGCCGGAGGAGCTCTCCCAGCAAATTGGACAGCGGCTCTCGGCGTATCTCGCCGCCTTGACCGACCAACGGGTGGCGAGCGCGCGCCGGGACGACAACGGGCTCCTGGTGCTGGCGGCGGCGGACGGGCGGACCGGTCCGTACATCAGCCTGCCGCAGCCGTTGCGCGACCTCGTCCACGTCGCGCTGCGGCTGACCTTGCTCGAGCGGGTCGCGGCGCACAAAAAGTTGCCCGTCGTCGTCGACGACACCTTCGCAACGCTGGATGCGCAAAAGCAGAAGCTGGTCGCAAAGATGCTGAAGGGGATTTCGACGCAAACGCAGGTGATCCACCGCGTCGAGACGCCGCCGCCGGCCGGCACCGCCGACCTGGTGGCTGCGGCGTGACGCACGCGCGGCGGCGGCTGGGGGACGCGGCGTGACGCACGCGCGGCGGCGGCTGGGGGACGCGGGCGAGGCTGCCGCTGCCGAGCTTCTCGTCAAGCAAGGCTTTCGCATCGTCGCGCGCAACCACCGCTGCCGCCGTGGCGAGGTGGATCTGGTGGCGGAGCAGGGCGAGCTGCTCGTCTTCGTCGAAGTGCGCACGCGCGAAAGCGCGGTCTTCGGCGCTCCGGAAGAGACGGTCGGCATCAAGAAGCAGCGGCGCGTGGTCCTCGCAGCGCAGGACTTTCTCGCGCGCAGGCGTGGCCCCGCGCGGGCGATTCGCTTCGACGTCATCGCGGTCGTCGACGCGCCAGGCGGCCCACAGATCACGCACTTTCCCAACGCCTTCGACGCCGGCGCATACTGAGAGCCCATGCCGCTCTTCGTCGTCGCGACGCCCATCGGAAACCTGGGCGACATGACCGACCGCGCGCGCGAAATTCTCGCCTCCTGCGATGCGGTGGTGGCGGAGGACACGCGCCATTCGGGGAAGCTGCTCGAGCACCTCGGGATCAAGAAGCCGCTCTTGTCACTGCCGGCGTTCGACGAGGCGGCGCGGGTCGGACCGATCTTGAAACGCCTGCACGACGGCGCCGCGCTCGCCTTGGTCACCGACGCCGGCACTCCGGCCATCAGCGATCCGGGTGGGCTGCTCGTGCGCAGCGCGGTGGCGGAAGGAATTGAAGTGGTTCCCATTCCCGGCGCGAGCGCCGCGGTGGCGGCGGTCAGCGTCAGCGGATTCGCCGAGGGCCGCTTCCATTTCGCGGGCTTCTTGCCGCGCAAGGCCTCGCACCGTTCCGAGATGCTCGAAGAGCTCCGGCCGCTGCGCGCGCAGCTCGTCTTCTACGAAGCCCCGCAGCGGCTGCACGACACGCTGGCCGACCTGCACACGGCTTTGGGCGACAGGCCGGCGCTGGTCGCCCGCGAGATCACCAAGCTCCACGAGGAGCTCGCCCGCGGGACGCTGTCGGAGCTTGCGCAGCGCTTTGCTGCCGAGGTCCGCGGCGAGGTCGTCATCGTGACGGCCGGAGCACCCGACGCGCCCCCCGCCGACCCGCGCGAGCTCGAAGAGGAAGTCCGAGCCCGGCTCGCGAAGGGGGAACGGCCGAAGGAAATTGCGGAGGCGCTCGGCGGCCGCCACGGAAAGCGCGAGGTCTACCAACTCGCGCTCAGGCTCAAGGCCTAGACTTCGTCGCCGCGGAGGCCGAATTCCTTCATCTTGATCTGCAGGCTCTTGCGCGAAATTTTGAGCAGCCGCGCGGTGCGGGTGACGTTGCCGCCGGTCACTTCCAGTCCACGCACGATCAGGTCCCGCTCGATGGCCTGGACCTGCCCCTTGACGATTTCCTTCAACGGGCCCGGAGCGAGGTTCGCCGCGTGGGGCACCGCGTCCTGGGCTGCTGCATGCGGCTGCGCGCGCAAGGAAGGCGGCAGGTCGGCGGCGCGGATGCGCGTCCCTTCGGCAAAGAGGATGGTGCGCTCGAGCACGTTCTCGAGCTCGCGGATGTTGCCCGGCCACGAGTATCCGGCGAGCGCCGCCAGGGCGTCGTCCTCGATCTTCTCCACGTTCTTCTTCAGCCGCTGGTTGTACTTCTGCCGGAAGTACTCGACGAGGAGCGGAATGTCGTCGCGCCGCTCGCGCAACGGGGGGAGCTCGATGGGCACGACGTTCAGCCGGTAGTAGAGGTCCTCGCGGAACCTTCCGGCGACGATCTCCTTCGAAAGATCCCGGGAGGTCGCCGCGATGAGCCGCACCTGCACCTTGGTGGTCCGCACGCCGCCGACGCGCTCGAACTCGCTCTCCTGGATGGCGCGCAAAAGCTTCACCTGCATCTCGATGGGGATCTCGCCGATCTCGTCGAGAAAGAGCGTCCCTCCGTCAGCCAATTCGAAGCGGCCGGGCTTCGACTGCACCGCGCCGGTGAAGGCGCCCTTTTCGAAGCCGAACAGCTCCGCCTCGACCAGCTCGCGAGGGATGGCGGCGCAATTGATCTTGATGAAGGCCCCGCCTCGGCGACTGCTCTTCTCGTGCAGCGCGGTCGCCACCAATTCCTTGCCGGTGCCGCTCTCGCCGCGGATGAGCACCGTCGAAGGAGCGTCCGCCACCTTGTTGATGATCTGCTGCAGCTCGAGCATCTTCTGCC
>DASXHM010000244.1:0-4108 GCA_036488495.1 Myxococcales bacterium
AGGGCCTGCGCCGCGCGGGGTACGAGGAGAAGTGAAGGGCTTTCGCGTCGTCTTCATTTACCTGCTGTGCTGCGTCTTGTGGGGTTCGACCTGGTCGGCCATCAAAGTGGGCCTGCGCGATTGGCAGCCGCTCTGGTTCGCCGGTTCGCGCATGCTGCTGGCGGCGGTGTGCCTTTCGCCGTTCGTGGCGCATCGCTGGTCGCAACGCCCGACGCGCACGCTCTTCGGGAAGATGCTCGGTCTTGGCGTTCTGCAGATCGGGGTGCCTTACGCGATGATGTTCGTCGCGCAGGAGTGGCTGCCGGCGAGCATCGCGGCGGTGCTGTTCGCGACGTTTCCGGTCTGGCTCGTGTTGCTGGCGCGGTTCACGATGCGCGGCGAGCACCTGACGCCGCTGAAGCTGCTGGCCGTGGCGCTCGGGTTTGGCGGCGTGATCGTCCTGCAGCTTCCGCGGCTGCGCGGGCTCTCTTTCGGCAGCAACGAAGCATTGGGCGCGGGTCTCGTGCTCGGCGCAGCGATGTTGATCGCGCTCGCCAACGTCCTCATCCGCAAGGAGCTGTCGTCGGCGAATCCGATGATGGTGACGTTCTTCCAGATCTCCTCGGGCGCGGTGGTCATTCTCATCCTGGCGATGGTTTTCGAGGGCCGCCCGACGTTCCCGCACGGCGTCCGCCCGTACGCGGTCCTCGGCTATCTGGCTGTCTTTGGGACCGCGCTGACGTACGGCTGCTTCTTCTGGCTGATCAACCGCATCCCCATCGCCGCCATCGGCATCATCCCGCTGCTCGACACGACGGTGGCGGTCCTGCTCGGCGCGGCATTTCTCGATGAACGCATCACGCGCTACGTGCTGATCGGCGGCGGCTTGATCCTGACCGCAGCAGCGCTCGCCAACCGTAGGCTTCCGGAGCCAGAGGAGGGCGCCACCGAAGCCGGCTGATGCTCACGACCTGCTTGCGCTGCGGCGTCGCGCGCGCCTTCGAACCATCCACGCGCGCAGCAAGATCGCGCCGCCCAACAGCTCACCCGCGATGTTGTAGGCGCTCTGGGCGCCGATGCGGAGGTGCTCGTAGAGCGAGTCGAAATGCGCCACCGGGAAGCGCACCCCGTAGAGCGGGAAGAGCAGGGCGATGAGGATGTGCGCGTCGTCGGGCGGGGTGATGAACACTTCCCCCAGCGAGTCGAGCAGCAAATGCGTCAACACTCCGGCGGCGACCGCCCAGAGAGCGCGGCTGCGAAAGAGCGCTGCGAGAAGCGTGAGGCCCAGCAAGAAGAGCCCGGTGTGCCCGAACGTCCGCGTCCCGCTGATGAAGCCGTCCGGATGCCCGCGCAGCCACAACAGGCCATAGAAGAGCGGCTTGTCGATCAGGTCCGGCAACACGCAGCCCAAGAACAACCACGTCCAGGGCAGCCGCCCCCGCAAAGGGCCGAGCATGCGCGAGCCGATTCCGAGGTGGCCTAGGACGAACACGCGGCAAAAGCCCTCGCCCGGCAGAGGGCGCCCGTCAAGTTGAACGCCCGGCGCAGCCGTGAGATACCCCCGCCCTCGATGGGCCGCAGCTACTTCATCCACACTTTCGGCTGCCAGATGAACGAGTCGGACTCGCAGCGCATGGGCGAGGCGCTCGCGCGTGCGGGGTGGTCCGCGACCGACGCTGCCGAGCGCGCCGACCTGGTGCTGGTCAACACCTGCGCCATCCGCGAAAAAGCCGAGGACAAGCTCTACTCCGCGCTCGGCCGCTACCGCATCTTGAAGGCGCAGAAGCGCCTCAAGATCGGCGTCGCGGGTTGCGTCGCGCAGCAGGAGAAGGAGAAGTTGCTCGAGCGCGCACCCTTCGTCGACTTCGTCCTCGGGCCCGACCACCTCGACAAGGTGCCGGAGCTGGCCGACAAGGGCGGCCTCGAAACCGAATTCGCGGAAACGCACGAGTATCTCTTCCCGCAAGCCGATCCGGAGACGAGCCGCGGCCGCGCCAGCGCCTTCGTCACCGCGATGAAGGGCTGCGACAACGTCTGCTCGTTCTGCGTCGTGCCGTACACGCGCGGGCGGGAAGTCTCACGGCCGTATGCGGAGATCGTCCGCGAGGTGCAGGGCCTCGTGGCGGTGGGCGTCCGCGAAGTCACGCTCATCGGCCAGAACGTCAATTCGTACGCGGGCGGCTGCAGCTTCGCGCAGCTCATCCGGAGGCTCGCCGAAGTGCCGGGCCTCTTGCGCATCCGCTTCACCACCTCTCACCCGATGGACCTCTCGGATGAGTTGGTGCAGGCCTTTCACGACGTGCCGCAGTTGATGCCGCACTTCCATCTGCCGGTCCAGCACGGCGCCGACACCGTCCTGCAAAGGATGCGGCGGAAGTACACCATCGCCGAGTATGAGCGGCGGATCGCGCAGCTCCCGAAAGACCTCGCGCTGACGAGCGACATCATCTGCGGCTTTCCCGGCGAGACCGACGACGAGCACGCGCAGAACCTCGCCTTCCTTCACCGCACGCCGTACGATAATCTCTTCTCCTTCATCTACTCGCCGCGGCCGCACACAGGCGCATTGCTCAAGCTCGAAGAGTGGGGCGAAGTTCCGAGGCCACTCGCGCTGCGCCGTCTCGACGAAGTGCAGCGGCTGCAGCAGGAGCGCACGCTGCAACGGCATCGCGCGGCGATCGGCAAGACCGTCGAAGTGCTGGTGGAATCGGAAGGGTTCGGCCGCTCGCGCGAGAACTGGACGGTGCACTTCCAGGGGACCGCCCGGACGGGCGACCTCGTCGAGGTGCACGTCGAGAGCGCGTCGCTCGTGGCGTTGCGCGGAGTGCAGACGCGCGTCGTCGATGCTGCGCGGCCGCAGCCTGTGGAGCGGCGGCGGCTCGCGGTGGTGCCGGGCTGATGCTTCCGCTTTTGGCGCTCGTCGGCCGCCCCAACGTGGGCAAGTCCACGCTGTTCAATCGCATCGTCGGCCGGCGTCTCGCCATCGTCGAGGACGTCCCCGGCGTCACCCGCGACCGCCAGTATGCAGAAGCCGAGCACGACGGAACGCACTTTCGCGTCGTCGACACCGGCGGCTTCACCATCAAGGCGGGCGACAAGCCCTTTGGCGACGAGCCCCTCGCCAATGCCATCCGCGGCCAGGCCGAATTGGCCATCCGCGAGGCGGACGTGATCGTGCTCGTCGTCGACGCGGTGGCAGGTCTCGCCGGCTCCGAACAGGAGCTCGCGCAGATCTTGCGCCGTGGCGGAAAGCCGGTCTTCCTCGCCGCCAACAAGGTCGATTCCAACCCGCGCGAATCGGCCCTCGACCTGGGCGAATTGCACGCGCTCGGCTTCGATGTCTTTCCCCTCAGCGCCGAGCACGGCCGCGGCGTGTCCGAGCTGCTCGATGCGGCGGTGGACAAGCTGCCCGAGCCTTCCGAAGAAGCCGCCGCCGAGGCTGCCAGCATCCACCTCGCGGTGCTCGGCCGGCCCAACGTCGGCAAGAGCACCTTGCTCAACAAGCTCCTCGGCGAAGAGCGGTTCGTCGCCTCCGCCATGCCCGGCACGACCCGCGACGCGGTGGACGAGGAAGTGACCTGGAAGGGCCGTCGCTACGTCCTCACCGACACCGCGGGTCTGCGCAAGAAGCGACAGGTCATCGACAAGGTGGAGGTGTTCTCCGCGCAGCGCGCGCTCCGCGCGGTGGAGAAGGCGGACGTGGTGGTGGTGCTCACCGACGCAACCGCGCTGGGCGTCGATCAGGACTCGCGCATCGCCGCCCAGGCCGAAGAGCGCGGCCGCGCCGTCATCATGGTGGTCAACAAGTGGGACCTCGTGCGCGACAAGGACGGCGAGGCGAAACGCCTTCGGGCCGAGGCTGCCCGCCACCTGCAGCACGTCGACTTCGCGCCGCTCCTCTTCGTCAGCGCCCTCGAAGGCACCCGCATCCACAAGATCCTCGAGCTCGCCGCCGAGCTGCACGACGAAGCCTCGCGGCGCATCGGGACTCCCGAGCTGAACGAGTGGGTGCAAGCCATGCAGGACGAGCATCCCGCGCCGCTGTTTCGTGGCTTTCCGGTGCGCTTCAGTTATGCCTACCAGGTGGCCGTCCAACCGGTGACCGTCGCCATCCAGTGCAATCGCCCGT
>DASXHM010000303.1:0-3365 GCA_036488495.1 Myxococcales bacterium
ATGCTGGGCCGCAAGGACTGCCGCGAGCTCCTCTTGGCGGCCGATGCCGCGCGCGCCGCGGACGATGCCGAGCTGGCGTCCGACCTTGCAGGGGCCTGCCCGAAAGCACAGCTCGACACATTGATCGCGGACGCCTCGCCCTCCCAGGCTCTCTTGCTGTGCGGGCGTTCGGCTGCTGCCGGCCATCGCGCGTGTGATGCCCGGGCCGTCGCCGACTTGGAAGCGCGCCTGCAGCCGCACCTGACGCTCGGCCATTCGGACGAGCAGATCGCCATCGATCCTCTGATCGCGCTCGCGCTCGAAATGGCCGGGAAAGAGCTGAACATCTCCTGGAACGGCAGCGATCCGGACGTGGTGGTGGGCAAGCTCAACGTCAGCATCGAGCATGTGACCACGCGGACGGTCGCGACGGTCCCCGATGCGATGGGCAACCAGAAGCACGTTCCCGCGACGCAGCATCGCTTCGTCGCCAAGGCTGCGTGCCAGGTGGAGCTGGGCGACAAGACCCGGGTGGTGCGCGCGCAGGACGAGGCGCGCGACCTGACCTGGCAGGCCCTGCCCCACTTCCAGATTGCGCCGAAGCCGGATCCGCAGGTGCCGCCCGAACAGGAATTGAAGAAGCGCGCGGCGCTGGCCTGGCTGCGCACGCTGCAGAAGGCCCTGGCGATGAATCCGCCCGAAACGGTGGACGTGGACGACGAGAAGGGTTGCGTCGCTTATGGGCTTGCGCTGAATCTCACCGCGGGTGATGACACCGCCGCGGCTCGGGGCGATGGCGATCCGGATCGGATCGCCGCCTGCGAGAAACTGCTCGGCGAGCCGCCGGGCGCAGGCATTCCGGTTCCATGAGGGGACGGATGCCGATGAAGGGAACGACCGTGAAAGGATCCACAGTGCCGGCAATGGTTCAGGAAGATTGGCGACTGCAGGGCCAGGATTGGCTGCGCGAAGAGCTGCTTCGTTTCGAGACCTACCGGGCCCCGCGCGAGGGCTCGGAGCACGATCACTGCGAGTTCTGCTGGACGCCGTTCCGGTCGAGCGGCAAGTCGGGCGTCGCCACCGAAGGCTACGTCACGCCCGACCGGCGCTGGATCTGCGAGACCTGCTACGAAGACTTCAAGCTGATGTTCGACTGGATCATCGAGAGCTGACCGCCGGCCCCGGCGCGGGGGTGGCGGCGAGGCGCTCGAGCATGGCCTTGAGCTCGCTCCGCGCAATCGCCTTCGCGAGCGCGTCTTCCGGCGCGACCACCTTCCGCTTCACCAGATCGAAGAGCGCGTCGTTCAGCGTCACCATGCCGGCGTTTCGCTGGGTCTGCATGATGCTCGGGATCTGGAACGTCTTGCCCTCGCGGATGAGGTTTGAGATGGCGCTGTTGACGAAGAGCACCTCCTGCGCCGCAGCGCGCCCGCCTCCGATCTTTTTCACCAGCGTCTGCGCGACCACCGCCTTGAGAGACTCGGACAGCATGGTGCGCACCTGCGCCTGGCGGTCGGGCGGGAACTGATCGATGATCCGGTCCACCGTCGAAGGCGCGGTGTTGGTGTGCAAGGTGCCGAAGACGAGGTGGCCGGTCTCGGCGGTCTCGAGCGCGATGGCGATGGTCTCCAGGTCGCGCAATTCTCCCACCAGCACCACGTCCGGATCCTCGCGCAGCGCCGCCCGCAGCGCGGTCTTGAACGCCTGCGTGTGCACGCCGACTTCGCGCTGGTGGACGAGGCAGCGCTGGTGGGTGTGGACGAACTCGATCGGGTCTTCGATGGTGAGGATGTGGTCGTCGCGGTTCTTGTTGATGTGATCGACGAGAGCGGCGAGGGTCGTCGACTTGCCGGAGCCGGTCGGACCGGTCACCAAGACCAGCCCCTTGTGCAGGAAGCAGAGGTCGAGAAGGGACTTCGACAGGCCCATCTCCTCCGCCGTCATCACCGTCGCCGGGATCTGGCGCAAGACGGCCCCGATGCCGGAGCGCTCGGCGAAGAGGTTGACGCGGAAGCGCGCCTGCGCGGTCTCGTAGGCGAAGTCGGTGTCGCTGGTGGCGAGCCACTGTTCGCGGTTCTGCGGCGGCGCGATCGAGAACAGCATCTCCCGCAGCCGGCCTTCGCCAATGGCGCCATAGCCTTCGATGGGGACGATGTCGCCGTCGATGCGCAGGCAAGGAGCAAAGGCAGTGGTCAGGTGCAGATCGGACGCCTTCTTCTGGACGGTCAGATCGAGCAATTCGCGCATCGCCGCCGCCGCGTCCTCGGAACCAGCCTTGGTCTCGATGGGCTTCGGCGGAACGGCGACGATGGGTTCGGCCGGCAGCTCGATCACCCTCGACGGCGCAGGCTTCGCCACCGCCTTGACCAGGATGGGCTCGAAGGTCGCGCGCACCCCTTCCGCCTGCGGCGCCACCTGCACGCGAACGCGCCCCGCGAGCGCGCCGTATTCGAAATCCGCCTGCTCGAAGACCGAGAACGTCTCCCGCAGGTGAGGTGGCGCGAGCTCCGCGCAGGCGGAGGCGATCTGCGAGGTGGAGAGCGAGCGCTGCATGGCGGCGCGGATCTTGTCGCCGAGAACCAGCACGGCCGGCTGGCCCGTCTCGAGCAAGAGCACGTCGGCCTTTTCGCGGAACATCAGATCGATGAAGGGGTCGAGGCGGGGCATGACGGGTCAGACCAGGAACTTGCGCAGAGTCGCGTCGAGCGCCTGCGTCTCCAGGGGTTTCGAGAGGTAGCCGTCGAAGCCGGCTTCTCGCGCGCGCTCTTCGTCGCCGCGCATCGCGAGGGCGGTGAAGGCGATGAGGGGAATGGCGTTGGTCTGCGGGTCGGCCTTGAGCTCGCGGGCGGCGGAGATGCCGTCCTTGACCGGCATCGCCAGGTCCATCAGGACCAGCTTCGGGTGCTCGAGCTTGGCGACACGGGTCCCTTCCTGGCCGTCGCGCGCGAGCAGCACCCGGCAGCCGCGGCGTTCCAGCATGGTGCGCGCGAGCTCGCGGTTCTTGTCGTGATCGTCGACCACCAGCTCGGTCGCGCGCGCGCCGTCGAGGAAGGGCGGCGGGCAGATGCGCTGCACCGCCTCCACCACCCGCGTCCCTTCGATGGGCTTCACGAAGCATTCGATGGCGCCGAGATCGCGCGCGCGCCGCGTCTCCTGCGAAGCCGAGACCACCAGCACCGGAACGGACGCGAGCGCCGGGTCCTGCTTCATCGCGCGCAGCACGTTCAGGCCGTCGCCGCCGTCGCCGAGCATCAGATCGAGCAGCACCACCTGCGGCGCGAGCTGGCGGATGAGGTCGATGGCCTGCGCCTCCTTGTCGGCTTGCGCGACCGTGTAGCCGGCGCCTTCGAGGTGGAAGCGCAAGAGGTGCGCGTTGGCGAGATCGT
>DASXHM010000315.1:0-4616 GCA_036488495.1 Myxococcales bacterium
ACGAGTTCTTCCCGCCCGCGCAGGTGAAGCCCTTCAACGTGGGTCAGGCGCACATCCAGGGATTCGAGATCGAGGGCGCGGTACCGCTTCCGGCGGGGTTCTTGGCGCAGCTCGCCTACAGCTTCCTCGACGCGGTCGACGATGCGCCCGGCGCCGGACAAGGACACCACCTCGCCTACCGCCCGCCGCACCGCCTCTACAGCCGTCTCGCCCGCAAAGGCGATCGGTTCGAAGGCTACGGCGAGCTCGGCTTCACCTCCGCGATGCCACGCAACGGCTTCGACACCGCCTCGGAAGGGGCACAGCTCATCCTCAGCGCCGGCCTCGGAGCGCGAATCACCGGACCGGTGTGGCTCGACGTCGAGGCGAAGAACCTGCTCGACGACCGAACGCTCGAAGACCAGTTCCAATACCCGCTGCCGGGCTTTTCGATCGCGCTGATCGCTCGCGCCCGGCTCTGAAGGAGCACGATGAAGCGACTCCTTGCCCTCGCCGTTCCCATTCTCGCTTGCGGTGGCCACACCGCTGCTCCGCCTTCGCCGGCCGTGACGGCGATCCCGCTGCCGGCCGGAACTGCGCTCGAACCGTACGACCCGGCCGCGCCCGGTCTGGCAAAGCCGTCCGGAATGGCGCTCTTCAACGGCGTCGCCTACGTGGCCTTGAACAACCAGGACGCGAACTTCGTCGTCCGGGGGCCGGGGCTCCTCGCGGCATACACGGTCGCGACCGGAACCACGACGCTCATCGACCTCGGCGGCGCGGACGAACGGCAGTGCCAGGATGCGTTGTTCGTCCGCGCTTCGACCACGCACGTCTACGCGACCTGCTCGGGCGACTTCAAGCAGAACGGCGCCGGCAGCGCCATCGTCGAAGTCGACCCGGCGACGAACCGCGTGACCCGCTCGGTGCCGACGCCGCAGGGCTCGTTCGGAGCGCAGGTTTCGCCGTCCGGTCTCGCGGAAGGGCCGGCGAGCTTCTGGTTCGGCGACGCAGCGGCTGGCCAGGTGTTCGCGGTCGACAAGGCCAGCTTCACCGTCGCAGGCCCTTTCCCCATCTCTTGCCCGACCACCGGAACGTTCGTCAGCACCGGTGACGTGCTGGTCTCGGGCGGCGACCTCTACGCGCTCTGCTCGAACGAGTCGGGCGGCATCCTCAGCCGTCTCGACGCGACCACCGGATCCGAAAAGATGCACACGGACATCGGACCGACCGCGGTCGAGATCGCCGACATGGGCGGCGGCCGGCTTGCCGTCGTCTCGGGCGCGGACAACGGGCTGCGCATCGTCACCGTCACCGCGACGGACCTGACCGTGCAGCCGTTCTTCCCTTTCGCCGACGCGACCTCTACGCTGCAAGACGTGCGCGCGAGCGGCAAGTTCCTGTACACCGCCGCTTCCGGCAGCAATGACGTGCAAAAGATCGATCCGGACGCGAGCGGGGGACCAAAGGTGATCGCCGAGGCCACCTTCGGGAAGAACGGCGCGCCCTGGAACATCCTGCCGCTCGACGACAACAACGCCCTGGTCTCGAACTATGGGACGAACAACCTCGCAAAGGTGACGTGGGCGCCCTGATCGCGCTTCTCTTCGCGGCTGGCCCGCGGCAGCATCTCGGACCGCCTGCGCCAGCTCATGCGCAGCGGGTGGTGACGCTCGCGCCGTCGTTGTCGGAAGTTGTCCTCGCACTCGGCGCAGGAGAGCGCCTGGTCGGCGTGACACGCTTCGACGACGACCCGCGGGTGGCCAAGGTCTCGCGCATCGGGGGGTACAACGATCCACAGCCAGAAGCCGTGCTGGCGGTCAGGCCGGATCTGGTCCTGGCGCAACCCGCTCCCGCCAATCGAGGTCCGGTCGAGGCGCTGGCGCGCTTGGGCATTCCCATCGAAGCGTTCTCGCTCACGACCATCTCCGACATCGAAGGCGCGATTCTCGGCATCGCTCAGCTCCTCGGCGTCGCCAGCAAGGGGCGCGAGACCGATGCGGCCATCGAAGGCGCGCGCGCTTCGGCGCGGAAGTCCTGGGCCGGAAAGCCGCGAGTCCGCGCCTTGCTGGTGTTCGGGCTGAGCCCGCTCGTCGTCGCCGGCAGCGGCGGATTTGCGGCGGAGCTCCTATCGGATGTGGGTGGAGAGAACGCCGCCGACGGGAAGGATCCGTACTTGCGCTGGAGCGCGGAGGCAGCAGTGCGCGCGGCGCCGGACGTGATCGTGCTCTGCGGGGTCGAGGCGGTCGCCGGCCGGACTCCGCTTCCCGGTCTCGAACACATCCGCGTCGCATCGCTGCGCTCGACGGCGCTCTTGCACCCAGGGCCGAGGCTGCCGGAGGCGCTGGCGGATCTTGCCGCGGCCCTGCGCCCGTGAGGCCGGGCGATCCCGCCGTCCGATCGGCTGCGTCGCGTGCGGCGTGGGCAGTTGCCGTTCTCTTGCCGGTCGTCGCGCTGGCGGTGCTGTGCGGAATCAGCTTCGGCGCCGGCGAATCGTCCTTGGGTGCGGCGTTGCGCGGCGTCGAGCCGGACGCGACCGTCCTCTGGAAGTTGCGCGTCCCGCGGGTGCTTCTCGCCGCTGAGGTGGGCGCCGCCCTCTCCGTTTCCGGCGTCGCGCTGCAGGCGCTGTTGCGCAATCCGCTTGCCGATCCGTTCGTCTTCGGGCTCTCCGGCGGCGCCGCGCTGGGGACCGCAACCATCGTGATCGCATCTGGAACGGCGCTCGGCGCGGCAGCGCTTCCGGCGGCATCGTTCTTCGGGCTTCTGCCGGCGCAGCTCGCGGCGGTGGCTGGCGCGATGGCGGCGGCGCTGCTCGTCTATTCGCTGGGGCGCGCCCGCGGCCGGCTCGATCCAACCCGCGCGCTCCTCGTCGGCATCGTCTTCAACTCCTTTGCCTCGGCGCTCGTCCTCGCCGTCGAAGCCATCGTCAAGCCGGACCAGACGCAAGCGGTGTTGCTCTGGCTGTCCGGGACGCTCGGGTACGAGGCGATGACGCTCCTTGCGGGCGCGGGGCTTCTCCTGATCATTCCCATCGGCGTGTTGGTCGCGCTCGCCGGGCGGCTGAACCTGCTCGCGCTCGGCGACGAAGGCGCGGAAGCCTTGGGCGTCGACGTCTCGCGGACGCGGCTGCTCGCGTTCTTCGCCGCGAGCGCTGCGGTCGGCATCGCAGTCGCCTTCACGGGGCTGGTCGGCTTCGTCGGGCTGGTCGTGCCGCACGCGGTGCGGGTGGTGACGGGGCCGGATCACCGGGTGGTGCTGCCCGCTTCTGCGCTGGGCGGCGCGGCATTTCTGGTGCTGGCGGACACGCTCGCGCGGGTGCTCTTTCACGGCCTCGGCGCCGAACCGCCGGTTGGAGCCGTGACCGCGGTCGTGGGGGCGCCGGTCTTCGTCATGCTCTTGCGGAGCCGGCAATGACCGCGCTGCTCGAGCTTCGCTCGGTCCATTACCGCCACCCGAACGCGCGCGAGGACGCAGTCGCGGGTGTTTCGCTGCAAGTGCACGCTCACGAGATCGCGGGGGTGGTCGGCCCCAACGCGGCCGGAAAGAGCACGCTCGCGCGGCTCTCGTGTGGCTTGCTCGCGCCCGACCGCGGCGAGGTCCTGCTCGGAGGCGAGCCGCTCCCCCGGCTCTCGCGGCGAGAGAGAGCGCGCAGGGTCGCGTACCTGCCGCAGGATCCGCCCTCGGACCTCGGCTTCACTGCGCGTGAAGTCGCGCTGATGGGGCGGGCGCCGCACCTCGGGCTCTGGTCGCTCGAAGGCATGGCCGATCGCGCACGCGCGGACGCGGCGCTCGCCGAGGCGGCCGCGGCGGAGCTCGCCGAGCGGCCCATCTCGCAGCTCTCCGGGGGAGAGCGGCAGCGGGTCTTCCTGGCGCGCGCCTTCGCGCAGGACGCACCACTCCTCGTCCTCGACGAGCCCACCGACGGCCTCGATCTCGCGCACCAGGTGCACCTCGTCCAGACGCTGCGCGCTCGGGCGCGGCAAGGCGCAGGGGCGCTCCTCGTGCTGCACGACCTGTCGCTCGCCGCGGCGGCGTGCGATCGGCTTTTCCTGCTCGATCGCGGGACGGTCTGCGCCGAGGGACCACCGAAGGAAGTCCTGCAGGCGGCGGTGCTCGGGGCTGCCTACGGCACCGCGATCGACGTCGTGTCGCACCCTGCCTCCGGCGCGCTCCTGGTGTCGGCGCGGATCACGCGAGAAGCTTCGCGCGATACCTCGCCGATCACTCGAGAAAAAGGGTGATGCCGCCCTCGAAGATCTGATCGAAGTTGCCGCTCAGCCGCCTGCGCCACGCGAGCTGGAGTCCGCCGCCGGAGGTGAGGAAGGCAACTCCCGCCGAAGCCCACCAGATGTCCGCAGTGAAGTCGCGCCGCAGCCCTCCGCGCAGCACGATCCCGTCGTCGACCAGCAGCTCGGCTCCGAGCGCGCCGGTCTGCTTCAGGTTGCTCGTGTCGGAAAGGTCGACCTTGTAGTCGAAGGCGAGGTGCCAGCTCGCGTCGCTGCCCCAGGCGACGGCGGCGGTGCCGGTGAGGGGAAAGAGCGGCAGCTTGTCGAAGGAGATGTTCTGCAAGACGAGCGCCCAGGAGAGCGCGCCGGGCTTGGAGAGGATGCCGATGTCCTCGGCCCACTTGGCAACCA
>DASXHM010000019.1:0-18068 GCA_036488495.1 Myxococcales bacterium
CCAAGCCAAGGACGTGACCAACGACGGCTCGGCCGACATCGAAGTGGAGCTGACCTGCGACACTTGCGGTCAGACCACCGACGAATTGATCGTCAAGACGGTGCGGGCGGGAAAGCTGGTCGATCTGCTCTCCAAGCGCGATCTGTACCGCGCGCACGTCGACCTGGGCCTCGGGCAGGTGCGCATCCGCGAGCCGGAAGGCGAGGACGACCAGGCGGCGACCATCACCACCTACTCGTACGACCGCGGCAAGGGCGCGTTCGTGCTGGCGCGCGAAGAGCACGCCGAAGCGCCGGGGCGCTGATCAGCGAATCGCTTTGCGCAGCTCGGCGGCGCGCTTGCGGATGGCCGGATCGCCGGTGTCGATCTCGACCGACGCGAGCCGCTGCGACAGAGCCGGCGGCGCCTTCAGCGTCCCCGCCTTGTGCAGCTCTTCCAGCTTGCCCAGCGCCTTCTCGACAATCTCGTCATCCGGATGGCCCAAGAGCCGGTCGAGGAGCCGCGCATCGGCAGGCACGTCGTGCTTTTGCAGGAAGTCCTTCGCCGCCGCGTGGAAGGACTTGGTGTCCTCGATGGCGGCGAGCTTCTTGCGCTCCTCGTCGGCCACCTGGTCGGCCTCGCCGAGCCGCTCGCGCAGGTGCTCCGGCAGGGGCGCGCCGCCGGAAAAAAGCCGCTCCAGGTTGGTCTTGTACTTGGTGTAGCCGGTCGACCGTTCGAAGCTCTCGCGCTCGCGCGCGTCGCTTTTGCGCGAGGAGCTTCCGCCGTCGCGCATCTTGTCAATCTCGCGCCAGCTCTTGGTCCGCTTCGGTTTCTCGTCGTCAGTCACAGGCATCCCCAGTAAAACACAGCTTACCAACATTGTGATCCACAAGCGCGGCAAGGCAACTTGTCGGACCCCCCTCGTAGGATGGTCCCGTGAGCGCTCCCGCTGCATTGGTCGCAGGCCCGCACGGCCGAGTGCCGCCGCACAACCTCGACGCCGAGCGGAGCCTCCTCGGGGGCATCCTCCTCGATGGCCAGGCCTTCAACGACGTGGTCGGCCAGGTGGTGGCGGACGAGTTCTACCGCGACGCCCACCGCAAGATCTTCGAGGCGATGAACGCGCTGGCGGAGAAGTCGCAGCCCATCGACCGGATCACGCTCAAGGACGCGCTGACGGCTGCCGGCGCGTTCGAGGCGGTGGGCGGCGACGAGTACATCGACCTGCTCGACAAGTTCGTCCCCACCGCCGCGAACCTCGCCTACTACGCGAAGATCGTCCACGAGAAGGCGCTGGCGCGCAGGCTCATCGAGGCGGCCGGCACCATCGCCCAGCTAGGCTACGAGCAGCACGGCGACGTCGGCGATTTCGCCGACGAATGCGAGCGCCGCATCTTCGCCATCACCGAGCAAAAGACCACCGTCGCCTTCGAACAGGTCAAGCCCGTGATCGCCCGGGTCTTCAAGAACATCGAGGCGCTCTACGAGCGGCAGGAGGAGATCACCGGAGTGCCGACCGGCTTCGCCGATCTGGACCGGCTGACGAGCGGCTTCCAACCGGCCGACCTGGTCATCCTGGCCGCGAGGCCCTCCATGGGAAAAACTGCGTGTGCGCTCAACGTGGCGACGCATGTCGGGGTGCGGGGGCAGTTCAATCGCAAGCGCTGCGGGGTGGGCATCTTCTCGTTGGAAATGCCGAAAGAGCAGCTCGTCATGCGCATGCTCGCGTCGGAGGCGCGGGTCGACTCGCAGCGCATCCGCACCGGCAAACTGATCGAAAGCGACTGGGCCAAGCTCGCGCAGGCCGCGGGCGTCCTCGCCGACGCAAACATCCACATCGACGACTCCCCCGGTGTCTCGGCGCTGGAACTGCGCTCGAAATGCCGGCGGCTCTACGCGAAGTACGAGAACACCGACCAGCCGCTGCGGCTCATCGTCATCGATTATCTGCAGCTCATGCGCGGCAACGAGCGCATCGACAGCCGCGAGCAGCAGATCAGCGAGATTTCGCGCTCATTGAAAGCCTTGGCAAAGGAATTGGGGATTCCGGTCTTGGCGCTTTCACAGTTGAATCGTTCGCTGGAAAAGCGACCCGATAAACGGCCGCTGATGTCCGACCTTCGTGAATGCGTCACCGGTGATACCCTCGTCGTCCTTGCCGACGGCCGTCGCGTCCCGATCGCTTCGCTGGTCGGTCAAACGCCGCGCGTCCTCGCAATGTCTCCCGACGAGCGGATCGTCGCCGCTGCCAGCGACAAAGTATGGAAGGTCGGAACGCGGGCGGTGTTCGAAGTCGCGTTGTCGAGCGGCCGAAAGATCAGAGCCACAGGCAAACATCGCTTCTACACAGGGGCGGGCTGGAAGCGGGTTGATGAGATTGGAGTCGGGGCGCGACTCGCCATCGCTCGCTGCTTGCCAGTATCAGCGAATGGCAAGTGGCCCGAAGACAGGCTGATCCTGCTTGCCCATTTGATTGGCGACGGCAGCTATCTGAAGCATCAACCGCTCCGTTACACGACTGCATCGCCCGAAAACAGCGCGGCGGTACGCGGTGCCGCGGAACGGGAGTTCGGTTGTCGTGTCACGCGCCATGAAGGTCGTGGTGCATGGCACCAACTCGTGATCGCGGGCAACGGGAACCGCTGGCATCGGGCCGGCGCGGGGCTATGGCTTCGCGAGCTCGGCATCTTCGATCAACGCTCGCATCAAAAGCACGTACCGGCGGAGATCTTCGCGCTGTCGAACGATCAGGTCGCGCTATTTGTACGCCACCTGTGGGCGACAGATGGCTGCATCTCGACGAGGGAACGCCGAGGCGCCGTCTTCTTCGCCACCTGCAGCCGCCGGCTCGCCGACGACGTTGCAGCGCTCTTGCTGCGCCTCGGAATCGTGGCGCGGATTCATAGCGTCGTACAAAAAAGCTATCGGCCGCTTTATACAGTGCACGTGTCGGGTGCAGGCGATCAGCGGCTCTTTCTCGCTCGCGTCGGGGCGTTCGGCCCGCGCGAGGCCCCAGCGCGGGCACTGGCAACGATTCTCGAGGGAGTATCCGCGAACACCAACGTAGATACCTTGCCGGCGGAGGCGTTTGCGCGAGTGCGGGCCGTGATGGAAACGCGCGGCGTCACCCAGCGCCAGATGGCGACGATGCGAGGCACTTCCTACGGAGGCAGCGCGCATTTTTCGTTCGCTCCGTCGCGGCAGGTGATGCTCGATTACGCTCGGCTGCTGAAAGATCCTGCGCTCCACGCTTTGGCGACGAACGATTTGTTCTGGGATTCAGTCGTCAGCGTCACGCCTGCTGGCGAAGAGGACGTCTACGACTTGACTGTCCCCGGGCCTGCGTCGTGGCTCGCGGATGGAGTCGTCTCCCACAACTCGGGCGCGATTGAACAGGATGCGGATACCATTTTGTTTATTTATCGCGAGGAAGTTTACGAGAAAGAGAAGGAAGATGTGAAAGGCATCGCCGAAATCATCATCGGGAAGCAGCGCAATGGCCCCATCGGCACCGCCAATCTCGCATTCATCCACGAGCACACGCGCTTCGAAAACCTCGCGCGCGACTACGTCCCGAGCGGCGGCGAGTAAACGCCGCGGTCGTCGAGGTGCACGCGGTCGCCTGGCTGGAACGAGCGGGCTTCCATCGCATCCTCCAGCACGAACGCGACTAGGCCCGGCCCGCGCGATCTCGCAAGCGCCTGATCGAGGCGCGCGACCCGCACGCCCCCGAGAAACGCTTCGTCTCCAACCTGCAGCTGCGCTGCACCCGTCGGCAGCCGCGCAAAGACCACGGCGACGCACTGCACCCCGCCTTCGTTGACGAGGACCGACGCTTCCACTTCGAGCTCCACTCCTACTGTCCTGACGGCGCGTTGCGGTCGATCCACCGTGCGAAAGCGCCGGCAAACTTCCGGAAAAGATCCTCCACGCCGTCGCGCGAAACCTTCCCGCCAGCGTCGAAGATCTTGTCTGCGCCGTTGATGTACATCTCCGGCTGCTGCAAGCAGGGCATGTCGAGAAAGACGAGCATCTGTCGCAAATGGTGATTGGCGCCGAACGCGCCAACTGCTCCCGGCGAGACGCTGACCACCGCGCACGGCTTCCCCGACCACGCCGACTTGCCGTACGGTCGCGAGCCGACGTCGATGGCGTTCTTCAGCGGGCCCGGAATCGAGCGGTTGTATTCAGGCGTCGCGAAGAGGACCGCGTCCATGCCGCGCACCTGTTCGCGGAACTTCTGCCATTCGGCCGGCGGCGCAGCCTCGAGGTCCTGATCGTAGAGCGGCAGCTTGCCGATCTCGACGTGCTCGAACCGCAGCTCCGCCGGCGCCACCGCGGCGATTGCGTTCGCCACCTTCCGCGTGAACGACTCCCGCCGCAGGCTGCCGACGACCACTGCCACCTTGCGCGCCATGGGTTACCTCCCGGCGCTTCGATATCACGGCGCAATGCGCTCCATGAGCGCTCGGGCGCCCGCACGCTCGTACCTTCCGGCCTCGCCGCTTGCGCATCACGTTTTCGGTGGATTCAACTTCCGAGGAGCGACAAATGCGGGTGACGAAATGGCTCATGGTGGCGGCGCTGTTCGCGGTTGCGCCCGCTTGCAAGAACGAAAACGGCTCCGTGACGGGCCAGAAGAACAACGAACAGACCGACCAGGTGAAGAGCGCGCAACAGAACGCTCGCGACGGCTTCAAGAAGGCCGAAGACGCGCAGAAGAACGCGATGAAGCAGGAAGACCAGGCAAAGAGCGCGCAGAGCGACGTCCAAAAGGCGCAGCAGGACTTGCAACAGAAGGAGCAGAAGGCGCAGCAGGCGGAGTCGTCCGCGCAGCAGGCGCAGGCCCAGGCACAGCAGCAGGGTCAGGCCGCGCAGCAGACGGCTTCTGCCTCGCAGCAGCAGGCCGCGCAGGCGCTGACGCAGGAGCAGCAGCAACAGGCGCAGCAGCAGAAGCAAGCCGCGCAGACGCAGCAGGCGTCCGCCGACCAGCGCAGCCAGACGGCGACCGCGGCCACATCGGGCCAGGAAGTGACCGGCAAGCTGGCGCAGGCGAGCGACACGCAGTTGCGCATCGATTCCCTGCAGCAGCCGCTGAAAATCGATTCCTCGACGCAGGTCACGCTCGACGGCCAGCCCAGCTCGGCCGCGCAGCTTCAGCCGGGCAGCGAAGTCCGCGCGTCGTATCGCCCGGACGGCACCGCCATCAAGGTCGACGCCAAGTCGGCGCAGAAGTAGCGGGTAGTCACCGCGCCGGGCGCGCCATCACCGCGCCGGCGCGTACCCAAGAGCGGCGACGCCGCCCGCCGTCAGCGCGATGGAGCCGCGAGATATTGCTCGTCCGTGACCTTCTCCATCCACTCCACGACCTTACCGTTCAGCTGCTCCTGGATGGCGGCGCGGATGCGTATGCCACGCCGTGCGGGCGCCGGGCTCGAAGGTCACGTAAGCGCCGGCGGCCTGGGTCGTCTCCTTGGGCTGGAAGAGCGGATCGATGCGCACCGTTCCGGTGAAGTATTCGGCGGGCCCCTTCTGCGACGGCTGCGTCCCGGCACGGGCAATCGACAATGAAACGGGTGCTCCGGCGACCATGTTGTTCTCCGTCCTTCCCTCGCCGCGGTCATAGCCGGCTTTTCGTGGCGCTGTGGCTCTGTGAAACAACGGCGCGGAACATGCTCCGCGGCTGGGGGAAGCGCTAGACCAAGCGGCGTGCGGATGCGCGACGCACGTTCAGCGAGTTGATAGCGCGCGGCCATCAGCAGAGAGTGATGCATGCTGCCCCTCCTCCTCGCGCTCGCCTGCGCCCACCCGACCCCGCTCGCTTTCACCTTCGACGACGGCCCCAAGCTCGAACAAACCCCGCTCCTCACACCCGCCGCCCGCAACCAGGCGCTGCTCGGCGCGCTGGCGAAGCACCACGTCGTCGCCGGGCTCTTCGTCACTTCGGGAAACGGCGCCAACCACCCCGAAGGATTGGCACTGGTCCGCGCCTGGGGCGAGGCGGGCCACCTGGTGGGAAACCACACCGTCACGCATCCCGACTTGAACGACAAGAAGGTCAGTCTCGAGGCGTACGAGCAGGAGCTGCTCGATTGCGATGCAGTCATCCGCAAGTCGAAAGGCTACGGCAAATACTTCCGCTTCACTTACTTGCGCGAAGGAAACACTCCCGAGAAGCGCGACGCCATGCGCGCGTTCTTGCAAAAGCTTGGCTATCGCAACGCGTACGTGACGCTCGACACCAGCGACTGGCGGCTCAATCAAGCGCTAGTGGAGGCGTTGCGCAAGGATGCAAAGGCGGACCTCGCACGCTTTCGCAAGGTCTACGTCGGCCATCTCTTGCAGCGCGCAGGGGCGTACCGCGAGCTCTCGCAGAAGCTGTTCGGGCGCCAGGTGCCGCAGGTCATTCTCCTGCACCACAACTTGATCGAGGCGCTCTTCCTCGACGACGGGGTGACGGCGCTCGAAGACGATTGCTGGGAGCCGACCGATCCGCGCATCGTCTACGAAGACGAAATCTATCGGCTGCACCCGGGACGGCCCGCGCCGGGCCAAAGCCTTCTCTTGTCGGTCGCGCGGAGCCGCGGGATGGATTTGAAGCCGTACGAGCGCTTGATGGACGACGGCGACGCCGAGATTGCCGCGCTGAATGCGCGCTGACGATTACTCGTCGCGATTGCGCGCGTAGCGGTTTGCGACTGGGAATGGCGGCAGCCACGACTCGCGGCGGACGGTCCAGAGCTCGTACGTCGGTGTCAATTGATCGGGCGCGTCAAGCGATCCCAGGTTCACTTCGATTTCGTCGGCGCTGCGCGAGAAGACGGATGAGCCGCAGCGCGGGCAGAAGAAGCGGCCTTGGTAGTCGTCCGTCTCGCCGTCGATGGTCACCACGTGTTGAGGGAAGATCGCGGAAGCGTGGAAGAGCGCGCCGTGATGTTTGCGGCAGTCGAGGCAATGACAGATGCCGACGCGGGACGGGCGGCCCGACGCCACGATTCGGACGTTGCCGCACACGCAACCGCCGCTGAAGCGCTCCATCTTGCATCTCCTGTGCACCGAGCCCGGTAACAACTTACTACGCGAGCCAGTTGACGCTGATCCTGACGGAAAAGCCGGTCCCAACATGGGCGACGAATCGGGTATTGAGGCGAGCATGCGCCACGTCGAAGTCTTCGCGTTCGAGTTGAAAGCGGTGCCGCTCGAGAGCGAGCATCTGCTGCTCGAGCCCTTGGAGGAGCGGCACCTGAATGAGCTCGTCGCCCTCTTCGAGCCGGGAATCTGGGAGTGGTACACCGTCCGCATCGAGCGACCGGAGGACTTGCGCCGTTTCGTCTCCGAAATCCTCGCAGAGCACCAGCACGGCAAAACCGTGGCCTACGCCATCCGCGAGAAGACGACGGGCAAGGTGATCGGTTCGACGCGCTTCATGAACGTCGACGCGCCCAATCGAAGACTGGAGATCGGCTCGACCTGGTACGCGCGTCCCTGGCAGCGCACGTACGCCAACACCGAATGCAAGCTCGCCATGCTCACGCATGCGTTCGAGACGCTCTCGTGCATCAGCGTCTGCTTCCAGACCGACGTCCTCAACACGCGCTCGCGGACGGCGATCGAAAGGCTGGGCGCAAAGCCGGAAGGCATCGTGCGCTGCCACCGCATCTGCACCGACGGCCGCATCCGCGACAGCGCGATTTATTCGATCACCTACGAGGAGTGGCCACAGGTCAAAGACCGCTTGGGCGCCCTGGTCCGCGGGACGAGAAGTTGAGGGTTGCGCTGGCGCTCTTGGCCGTGACGGTCTTTGCGGTCATGGCGTTCTTTACGTGGGCGGCGTACCGAAACCCGATTCCTGTCTACGCCCGCGACCTTGGATGCGACGGATCAGTCTCCATCGCGGATTGGTATAGCGCGGGACTCGATCACGGATGGCGAAACGTCAGCGACCCCGCCGCGCCTGGATGCAACGAGGTATTTTCGCTCAAAGACGGACTACCGGTGACGAGTTGGTGCGGAGAGCCACCTCGCTGCCGCATTGCTCGGAGGGATTCGACTCACGCCCGCTGAGCAAGGCCTGCGAGGCCGCGGCTTTGCGGCCGCGCGAACTGCCGAACGCGCAAAATTGGTGGAGGCGGCGGGAATCGAACCCGCGTGCGAAAGCTCTTCCACTTGCGGCACTACATGCTTGTCCCGTGGTTTGTCGTCATCCGGCGGGGCGAACACGGGCACTCTTCCCGCCGGACCATCCCCGAATGAATCTCGCCCTGCGCCGTCGGAGCGCCACGCAGGGCCAGCCCACTTTTTTGACGAGGTTGACCGGCGCCATGGGCTGGGCTCCGGGACCTCGTGCACTAGGCCGCTTTTTTAGGCGGCGAGCGCAAGCTCAACGTTGTCGTTGGCGTTTGTTTCTGTGCCCCGTTTTTTGAAGAGGTTCGAGACGTCCCCTGCATGCGCCGAAAAGTTCGTTGCCCTCGTCGAAACCGGTTCGCCCCCATGGCGACCAAGCCTGCAACATAACCGTGCGCGGCGGCGGGTCAAGTGCGGTAGCGTTCCGGGCGTGCGACGGCTCGCTCGCACGGCGAAGGCCTTGTGCGGGCGCGACCGCTACGCGATGACCGAGTCCTGGAGAACGACATGTACCTCGCACTCTTCCTCTTGGCCGCGAGCGCGGCCCCCCAGATGACGCTCCAGGGCGGCGCGCAGAACGTCGCCTGCGGCGACACCGCGAAAATCAGCCTTCAGGGCCGCTTCCCGAACGGCACCAAAGTGACGGTCCGCCGCGACGACGCCGAGCTCGACGACGTGAAGCTGACGCCCACTTCCCTCTCGGCAACCTTGAAGCTTGCGAAGACGGCGCTTCCCGGCCCGGTCACGCTCGATGCGCTCTCGGCTGGCAACCGGGCTTCGCTCGTGATCGCCAACGTCAACGAAAAGCTCCGGCTCTCGCTGCAGTTCGAAGACGGCTGGATCGCCGCGCTGAGCGAGGCGCAGGCCGGCTTTTACGACGTCGTCTGGAGCAAGGGGACGGCGACCCGCGAGTCGCACGCGCAGATCGCACCCACCGACGGCGGCCTGCGGATCAACTTCCAGATGAGCGCCGAGCAGCAAAAGCTCGAGCAGGAGCGCGTCGATGCGGTGCAAGCGCGCTTCAAGGACCCTGAGTTCAAGGCGGCGCAGCAGCGCTTCGAGGATTGCCAGAAGCTCGCGAAGGAGGAGCAGAAGGCGTGCCTGATGAAGGCGTCGGCGCAGTCTCAGACGGTCCGCGAAAAGCTGCGCAAGGAAGACGAACAGCGGTCCGCGGCGCTCAAGGCCCGCGAGCCGAAAGAAGCCTGGGGCTGCTTGCAGGCGATCGTGCACGGCCACGGCGGTCAGCTCGAAGGCGTCGGCCACTGCGTCTTCAAGGAGATGAAGGTCACGGCGAAGGTGGAATGCCTCGGACGATAACCTCGGTCGCTTCCCACAGCCGGCGCGCATTCTCGTCCGAGCGCGCCGCCGCAATCGGGTTGCGGACGCGCTTCTTGACGAAGTACTTGCCGGTCACGCCGTCGAGCGACGGATCCGACGCAGCCCAGATGGACGTCTGCGCGCCCTTCTCTTCCGAGATCAAGAACGGCCGCGCGAGCTTGAAGATCCAGCCGATGCGCCCGGCTGCGCCCGTCATTCCGAACCCGCTCGCAATGGCTCCCGGATGCAACGCATTGGAAGTGATGTCCGGCTCGCGCCGCGCCAGCTCACGGGCAAAGAGGATGTTCATCAGCTTGGCATTGCAATACTGACGCGCGCCGGAAAAGCGCCGCTTCAACTGCAGATCGTCGAAGTCCAGCCGGCCGGCCTTGTGCGCATCGGACGAGACCGAGACGACCCGGCCGCGCGACTCGCGCAAGAGCGGCAGCAGCTCTTCGGTCATGACGAAGTAAGCGAGGTGATCGAGCGCGAAGGTGCGTTCGATGCCTTCCGCGGTTTCGCCGTACTCGCCGTAGATTGCGCCGGCGTTGTTCAAAAGCACGTCCAAGGTGCCGATGCGCTCGCGAAATTCGCGCGCCGCCCGCCTCGTTTCTCGCACCAGCGACAAGTCCGCCTGGATGGTTTCGAAACCATTCATCGCCTTCAGCCGCTGCGGGTCGCGGCCGACCACCACCACGCGAAAGCCCTTGGCCTTGAGCTCGCGCGCCGCGACACGGCCGATGCCGGAGGTCCCGCCGGTGACCAAAACGGTCTTCATTCGCACCGCCGCCTCGTTGGCGCCCTCGCCGACGCGTCGTCATTCACGCCCTTACCGGGCGTCCTCATTCGCGCCCTCGGCGGGCGCGGTCCATCTCCCGCTTTGCTTCCCGCTCGGCGATGTTCTCGCGCTTGTCGGCGCCGGTCTTTCCCTTGCAGACGCCGAGCTCGACCTTCACCCGGCCGTCCTTGAAATAAAGGCTCAACGGAATCAGCGTGTATCCGGCCTTCTGCTGCGCTTCCTGTAACCGGTCGATCTCGCGGCGGTGCAAGAGGAGCTTGCGGGCGCGCTTCGGCTCGTGGTTCTGCAGCACTCCCGCGGGTTTGTAATGGGGGATCTGCGCATTGTAGAGAAAGAGCTCGGTACCCTTCGGGTGCGCATACGCATCCGACAATTGCGCGGTGCCTTCGCGGAGCGCTTTGACTTCGGTTCCGGTCAGGGAAATGCCGCACTCGAGCTTGCTCTCGACGTGGTATTCGAACCGCGCCTTGCGGTTGGTGGTGATGACTTTGACGTGCTCGCTCATTCGCTCAATGCGCCGTTGTCGATGAGCCGCGTCTTTCCCAAAAACGCCGCCAGGAACAGCCGATGCGTCGCTTCCGCGGCTTTCGGCCGTTGCAGCTCCACGCCGTCGCGAAGTTCGGCGTAGTCGAGCCGGAGCTCGTGCAGCTCGGCGCGGGCGGCTTCCTCCAACTGCGCAACCGACCTCTCGCCAGCGGCAAACAAAGCCCGCGCCTTCGACAGCGCCCGCCACAGCGCCACCGCCTTGGGACGCTCCTCGCGGGTCAGATACGCATTGCGCGAAGACATGGCGAGCCCGTCCGGCTCACGCACGATCGGCCGCCCCACCACCTCCGTCGCGAGGTTCAGATCGAGCGCCATCCGGCGGATGATAGCCAATTGCTGATAATCCTTTTCTCCGAAGAAGGCCGACTCCGCCCGCGAGAGTGCGAACAGCTTCGCGACCACCGTGCAGACGCCGCGGAAATGCCCCGGCCGCTTTTCGCCGTCGAGCGGCTGCGCCAGCGGCCCAGGGTCGACATAGGTTTGATATCCGGGCGGATACATTTCCGACGAATCGCGCGGGGCAAAGACCAGCTTCGCGCCCGCCTCCTCACACTTGCGCAAGTCGCCTTCCAAATCGCGTGGATAGCGCGAAAGATCTTCGTTGGGTCCGAATTGGGTCGGATTGACGAAGATGGTGACCGCGACCGTGGGCGTCCGCTGCGCCGCGGCTTCGATCAACGACTGGTGCCCGCGATGGAGGAATCCCATCGTGGGCACCAGCGCGAGCTCGCCGTCCTGCCGCGCTTCGAAACAAGCGCGACGAAAATCGTGCGCGGTGTGGACGACCGCCAGGGTCATTTCGCTCCGGGAACCGAATAAAGCTGGAGGACCGGCGCGGGATCGGCTGCGAACGTCTGCTCGGCGCCGGGGAAGCTTCCGTCCCGGACCTCTTCTTTGTACTTCTTGGCCGCCTCGTCGATGAGCGCCGCGAGGTTCAGATACTTCTTCACGAACTTGGGGGTGAAGTCCGGGTTCATGCCGAGGAGGTCGTAGCAGACCAGCACCTGGCCGTCGCACCCCGCGCCCGCGCCGATGCCGATGACGGGGATGGAGATGCTGCGCGAGATCTCCGCGGAGAGCTCGGCGGGCATCATTTCCAGGACCAGCGAATAGCAGCCGGCCTGCTCGAGCGCCTTGGCGTCGTCGAGGAGCTTCTGTGCCTTTTCTTCGGTGCGGCCCTGCACGACGTAGCCGCCGAGCTTGTGCACCGACTGCGGAGTGAGGCCGATGTGGCCCATCACGGGCACGCCGGCGCGCACGATGCGCTGGATGACTTCCGCGTATTCGGCGCCGCCTTCCAGCTTGACCGACTCGGCGCCGCCTTCCGCGCACAGCCGCATCGCGTTCTTGACCGCCTCGTCCGCGCTGGCCTGGTAGCTGCCGAACGGCATGTCGCCGACGAGGTGCGCGCGCTCGATGCCGCGGCGCGCGGCCTGGCAGTGATAGACCATCTGGTCCATCGTCACCGGCAGCGTGGTGGTCTGGCCCTGGATGACGTTGCCGAGCGAGTCCCCGACGAGCAGGACCTCGATTCCGGCGCGGTCGAAGAGGCGGGCGAAGGTCGCGTCATAGGCCGTGAGCATGCTGATGCGCTCACCGGCCTGCTTCATCTTGCGCAGCGTGTGGATGGTAACCTTCTTCAAGGTTCACCTCCGTCGGTTGTGGTCCTTTGCCGGTGCTGTTTTTCCTGGTCGGCCACCCCAAAAGGGTTGACCGCCAAACAGCCAGGCGCGGACGTGGAACCTGAAGAGGATAGCACTCGCGCCGCAGGATGCCAGTGCAGCCGCACTTTTCCGCCGCACTGCGCGAAGACCGACTTCAAATACGACGGCGCCGTGAATCCAAGGACCATTCCCCACCGCCGAAGACCGCCACCATCAAAAGACCGCCGCAGATGGCGAGGTTCTTCAAGAAGTGCGTCTGTTGCATTCCCGCATTCTGCGCGGCCCAGAAGTCGTGCAAGAGGACCGACACGGCCAGCAGGTACAGGCACATGATCGCGGCAGCGATGCGCGTCTGGAAGCCGACAACGAGGCAGATCGTGCCCAGCGCCTCGATGGCGAGCGCGACGCCGAGCAGGAGCGGGATGAAGTGCAGCCCGTGGCCGCGCATGTAGCTGGCCTGGCCGTTCCAGCCCATGATTTTGCCGAGCGCGCCCTGGACGAAGATGGCGGCGATCATCAAACGCGCGACGAATGGGAAGAGCCCGCGCATCAGGCGCTGCGCAGCGAGATCATCGGATCGACTTCGGCGGCCCTGCGGGCCGGGACGAAGCAGGCCACGGCGCCCACCAACGCCAGGAGCGCTGCGCCCGCGACGTACGTGGTCGGGTCGCCGGCGGCGATCCCGAAGACGAGGCCGGACATCGCCTTCGAGAGCGCGATGCCGCCGAAAGCGCCCAGGGCGAGGCCCGCTGCGACGAGCCCCATCCCCTGCCGGAGCACCATCGCCAAGACTTCCGACGGCTGCGCGCCCAGAGCCAGGCGGATGCCGAGTTCGTGCGTTCGCTGGCTGACGGAGTACGCGATGACGCCGCCGATGCCGGTCGCGGTGATGAAGAGCGCCAAGAGCGCGAAGGCTCCCAGGAGCACCGCGGTGAGCCGCGGCGGGGCCAGCGCTTCGCGGCGCACCTCCACGAGCGTCGCCACTTCCGTCACCGGCTGCGCAGGGTCGATGGCGCGCACGGTCTCGCGCACCGTCCGTTCCAGTCCAGCCACCGGACCGCGCGTCCGCAGGACCAGTCGCAGGTCGGTGAAGGCGCCGGCGTTGCTGTAGAGCTCGTCGGCGGGTTCGGCCTCGAGGCCGTGCTGCTTCACGTCGGCGGCGACGCCGACGATCTGCGCCCAGGTCTTGCCGTCGTCGAAGGTGATCCGGTGGCCGATCGGATTGAGCCCCGCGAACCAATGCCGCGCAAACGATTCGTTCACCATCACGGTGTTTACGTCCGGCCTTTCGTCCGCGTCCTCGAGCGCACGGCCGGCGACGACCGGGATGCCCATGGCGCGGAAGTAGTCGGAGCTGACCAGGTCTACCTCGGCGCGGGGAAGCCTCGACGGATTGTCGATGCCTTCCAGACGGAAGTTCGCGTTGGATGGGGAGTTGTCCCGCAAGGGCCTGCGCCCGCCCACCGCGGCGGACTCGATGCCCGGCTCGGCCCGCAGCCGCGCCAGCAGCCGGTGAGTGAAGTCGCGGACCTTGTCGGTCGAGTTGTAACGGGTGAAGTTCAGATCCAGCCGCGCCGTGAGCACGTTCTGTGGATTGAATCCGGCGTTCACTCCCTGCAGCTTGAGCAAGCTGCGAAGCATCAGGCCGGCGCCGATCAAGAGCGAGAACGACACCGCCACCTGGGTGACGATGAGCGCGCTCCGCGCCCGCAATCGCGACTTGCCCGCGGAAGCGCCCGCACCTTCCTTCAACGCGCCGGACAGGTTCGCGCGCGAGGGCAGCGCCGGCAGGCAACCCAAGAGAACGCCGGTGCCGAGCGTCACCGCCAAGGCGAAGACGAGCACGCGCGCATCGATGCGGATCTCGCTCGCGCGCGTCGTGAACCGCGCCGCAAATGACGACAGCGCATCCAGCCCAAAAGCGGCAACCAAGAGGCCCGCCGCACCCCCAGCAACGGCCAGCAAGAGCCCTTCGACGAGAAGCTGCTGCAAGAGACGCAGCCGGGTTGCGCCGAGCGCGGTGCGCACCGCCATCTCCCGCTCCCTGCGCACGAGCCGCGCAAGCGTGAGGTTGGCGACGTTCGAGCACACGATGATCAAGAGGAACAGCGCGGCGGCGAGGAGCACCACCAGCGTCGGGCGCGCGTCGCGGGAGAGCTCATCTTTGAGCAGCGCCATCCCCGACCGCAGCCCTTGCCGCTGCGGATAGGCTTCCGGATACTGCGCGTGCCAAGCCTGCATCGCGGCCGCCACGTCCGAGCGCGCCGCCTCGACCGACACGCCGTGGCGCATCCGTCCATAGACGTTGAGCCCGCGCGCGGTGCGGTGGTGGGCCCAGTGGCCGTTGCGGAACGGGCAAGCCGAAACCGGCATGTAGACGTCGTTCTCGGCCGGATGCTGCGGAATCGGCGGCAGCACGCCAACCACGCGATGGGTCTTGTCGTTCATGCTGAAGGTCCGGCCGACGATGCTCGGGTCGCCGCGATAGACGCGCTTCCAATAGTCGTAGCTCAGCACCAGCACGGGTTCGGCGCCGGGTTTGTCGTCGCTCTCCTCGAAGGTGCGCCCGAGGAGCGGCTTCACGCCGAAGGTGTCGAAGAAGTTCCAGGAGACGACGCCGGTCGCCACCCGCTGCGCCTCCGCGCCGCCGAGCAGCGTGAACTGCATCCCGTGGTATTCGACCACCGCGTCGAGCGCTCGCGTCTGCGCGCGGAGGTCCTCCACTTCCGGCGGCGAAAAGCCGACGCTGTCGGTCTCCGCATCCGGCTGGATCAACTGCACGAGCCGCGGCCCGTTCGCATAGGGCAAAGGCTTGAGCAGCACCGCGTCGATGACGCTGAAGATGGCGGTGGTGGCGCCGATGCCCAAACCCAACGTCAGCACGATGGCCAGAGTGAAGCCCGGGCTCTTTGCCAATGAGCGCATCCCCGAGCGCACGTCACGGACGAGCTGCGCGAGGCGGCGCGGACCACCGGTCGGAGAGCGCGGACGCTCCAACCAATCTTCGAACGAAGCCGGCGCGGCGCCCATCCGCGCGCAGAGTCCGTTCCAGAGTAAGTCGAACGCAGCCCGCGGCACGAAGCCGGGCCCGTAGTGGTCGCGGCAGGCGGCGAGCAGGTCTTCGCCGTGGCGATCGCGGAATTGCTTGGGAAAGGCCCGGAGAAAGAATCGCAGCATGTGCGCCTCAGGTCGCGAGCAGGTCGCCGATCACGAGCGAGAGCAGCTTCGCCTCCGCCTGGGCAGTCTTTCGTCCCAGCGGAGTGATGCGATAGTCGGTGCGGCGGTCCGCTCCTTCGCCGCGGCTGCCCGACACCTCGATGAGCCCCCGCTCGAGCATGCGGTCGAGCACGCGGTAGAGATTTCCCGGACGCAGCTTGAGCCGCCCGCCCGAGCGGGCCGCGACTTCCTGGACGATGCCGTAGCCGTGCAGAGGGCCCGCGCGCAGGACGGCGAGGACGAACAGCTCGGTGGGCTTCAAGGTTTCTGTGCTCGTCGCGAGTATACTCATGTTGAGCATACTAGCCGGCAACTTCAGCCAGGCGCAAGCCTACCTGCTGCTGAGCGGCTGGTAGTAGTGCGTTCCCCGCTTGATCGACCCGATCGCCTTGAGCAGCTCGCCGAAGTCGGCCTCGCTCTCGACGAAGTCGATCTCGCTCGTGTTGATGACGAGGAGCGGGGTCTCGTCGTAGCGGTGGAAGAAGTCGTTGTAGGTGCGGGAGAGCTCGGCGAGATATTCGGCGTCGAACTTGCGCTCGAAGTCCCTGCCCCGCTTCTTGATCCGCGAAAGGAGCACGTCCTGCCGCGCCTGCAGATAGATGACGAGGTCGGGCTTCATCACCCGCGGGCCCAGGGTGTCGTAGATGCGCTCGTAGAGGGCGAGCTCGTTCGGGTCGAGCGTGATGCTGGCGAAGATGCGGTCTTTCGCGAAGAGGTAGTCGCTGACCATGCCCTTCGAGAACAGGTCCTGCTGGAACAGCTCCTGCTGCTGCTTGAAGCGGCTCAAGAGGAAGAAGAGCTGGGTCTGGAACGCGTACTTGCTCCTGTCCTGGTAGAAGCTCGCCAGGAACGGATTCTCCTCCACCATCTCGAAGACCGTGCGCGCGCCATAGCGGCTCGCGAGCGCGCGCGTGAGCGACGTCTTGCCGACGCCGATGGCGCCTTCGATGACGATGTAGCGGTGCCTCGCAGCGTCCACGCGGGTGTGAACGGTAAGCACAGTCTCGCCTCGGTTGCAGCATTGACATTCTCGCCGCTTTCGGTTTGCGGCGAGGCCGGCCCCGAAGCATCCTTCGGCGCATGACGAGCACCCACCGAATCGACAACCCGTACACCGGCGAGACGGTCGCCGAGCGCAAATTCATCCAGGATTCCGAAGTGGAGGGCCTCGTCTCGCGCGCCTTCCGCGCCCACAAGGCGTGGGCGAAGACGCCGCTCGAAGGCCGCATCGCCGTCGTGGAACGGTTCTGCAAGGCCATCGAGCACGACTCCGAGCGCATCGCCCGCGAAGTGACACAGTCGATGGGAAAGCCGCTCGGGCAGGCGCGCGGCGAAGTGCGCACCATGCTGATGCGGGCGCGCACCATGATTTCGCTCGCCGCCGAAGCGCTCCGTGACGAGCCGCTGCCGGCGGTGCCGGGGTTCACCCGCTTCATCCGCCACGAGCCGGTCGGGGTGGTGCTCGCCATCGGGGCCTGGAACTATCCGCTCTTGATCAGCGTCAACGTGGTGGTGCCCGCGGTCCTTGCCGGCAATGCGGTGTTGGTCAAGCAGGCGAATCGCACCGCGCTGGCGGGCGATGCGTTCCAGCGCGCCTTTGCGGAGGCGGGCGCGCCCGAAGGCCTCGTCACTGCCATCGACGCAACCCACGAGACGAGCGCCAAGATCATCGCGCGGCCGGAAGTGGGCTTCGTCAGCTTCACCGGCTCGGTGCGCGGCGGCCACGAGGTGTACCGCGAAGGCGCGAAGCGCTTCATCGACGTGGGGCTCGAATTGGGCGGCAAGGATCCGGCGTACGTGGCGCCGGACGCCGACATCGACCACGCCATCGCCAACATCGTCGACGGCGCCTACTACAACGCGGGCCAGAGCTGCTGCGGCGTCGAGCGCATCTACGTGCACGCCTCGCTGTACGACAAGTTCGTCGAAGGAGCGCTGGCGGAGGTTCGCAAGTACCGGCTGGGCGATCCGTTTGAGGCTACTACGTCAATGGGGCCGATGGCGCAGCCCGAGGCCCCGCAGAAGCTCGAAGCGCAGACCGAAGAAGCGCGCGCGAAGGGCGGGCGGGTACTGACCGGCGGCAAGGCCATTCGCGACATGGGAGGCCGCGGGCGGTTTTTCGATCCGTGCCTGATCGCGGATGCGAACCATTCGATGAACGGCTTGATGGTCGAGGAGAGCTTCGGGCCCATCGTCGGCGTGCAGAAGGTGGCCGACGACGATGAGGCCATCCGGCTCATGAACGACAGCCCGTATGGCCTCACTGCTGCCATCTGGACGCGCGATCAGGAGCGGGCGTTCCGGGTGGGTTCGCAGATCGAGACCGGCACCTTCTTCATGAACCGCTGCGACTACCTGGACCCGATGCTGCCGTGGACGGGCGTGAAGGACACCGGCAAGGGCGCGTCGCTCTCGAAGTACGG
>DASXHM010000103.1:0-5719 GCA_036488495.1 Myxococcales bacterium
GCAAGGGACACGGAAGAGATGATGATTGCGTTGATGCTCGCGGCCGCCTGCAGCGGCGACTGCAAGGTGCAGAAGCAGTTCGATCAGATGGAAGCGGCGCTCGTCGAGGCGCCGGTGATGGGCACCATGCACGCCCACGCCGAAGGCGCGTTCAAGGGCGACGTGGACGCCACCATCAAGTTCACCGACGAGACCACCGTCGACTTCAAGGGCGAGGTCCAGGGCCAGCAGGTGGACAAGAACTGGGAGCACGCGACCACGCTGGAACTGCGCGACTCGCTCCTGATCGGGCTTACCCGCATGGGCATCTTCCACAACCTGGTCAACTTCGCTCGCAACCGCCCCCCGGCGAACATCGAGGGCGGCGTCCGCCAGGCGCTCCAGCCGCACGACTTCGCCAAGGCCAAGGGCGGCGGCATCGCCTACAAGCTGCGCATCGGCAACCGCGAGATGGGCGACGCCACCATCAAGTTCGACCCCAAGACCAAGCTGCCGGTGTCGCGCACGCTGGTCGCGCACATCGATCAGGGCGAGATGCGCGTGACCGAGACGTACGATCTCAAGCGGGTGAAGTAGCCGCGCGAGGTGGCCCGGCCAGAAGCGTAGTGGCCGCGGCGGAGAAGTCCTGCGAGGGGTTCGTGCAGGGGTGTCCGTCGGTCCAAAGCATGCTGGCCGCCTTCTCGTGGACGATGAGCTGCAGCGAGCTGCGGGTGCCGTAGCCCGCCGCTTCGGCGTGGACGCAGGCACTCTCGAGCGGCTCTTTGGCGTGCGCGGTCATCGGCGTGCGCCAGGCGCGAACGTCGAGAGGGCGCGCCGCGAAGGCAGCTCGCACCGTCACCTCGCGATCGCCTTCGCCAGCCCCGAAGCTGCGCTCGGTGACGACGTGCACCTCCTCCGGCGACAGCGCCTGTTGGGCGAGGCGAAACCCATCGCTCCAGGTGACGAAAGCGTCGCGCAGGTCGGCGTAGACGAGGTGGAAGCCGTTGTAGCGATCGCCATCCAGATCGCGCAGCCGCTTGTGCAGCGCCACCGCCGACTCGGCCGAAAGCGCGTCGCGCACGAGCAGCCCGCGCGAAGGCCGCCGCGCGTCGATGACGCCGCCGCGACGGTTGGTCACGCAGACGAAGAGCCCGTGACGGTTGAGGCCGAGCCAGGTGCCGTGAGCGGCTTCGTCGCGCGGGGCGAGCACGCCGTTCTCCAGCCGCGGCCCGCTCGCAGGCCGCTTCAACGATTCATTGCGATTTCCGGAGATCGCGAGCACGTCGTTCGGCCGCCGATAGAGGACCAACGTGCACACCCGGCATGTATAGTCCGCCGCCGCATGGCCACCAAATCCCAACTGCGCAGGCCCTTTCAGAAGTCGCGCACCGTCGACCCCAAGCCGATCGACGGCCGCGAGTCGCCCCACGACCTTTTGCTCCACGCCTTCGGCGCTTACGTCGGCCGGCAGGAACGGACCGCCTACGAGCTGATGCGGCGTTCGATGGAAGAGGACTGCAGCATTTTCCTCACCCTGAGCGGCGCCATGACACCCGCCGGCTTGCACCAGAGCTGCCTGATCCCGCTGATCGAGCGCGGCGTGATCAGTTGCCTGACGACGACGGGCGCGAACCTCTACCACGACGCCCACCGCATCATCGGCCACGCCATCCGCGAGGTGAATCCGAATGCGGGCGACCTCCAACTCCGCCTCGCGCGCGTCATCCGCATCTACGATCTCGGGTTCTGGGAAGAGGCGCTGCTCGACACCGACAAACTCTTCTCCGCCTTGATGCAGGGCGCGGACTACCAGCGGAAGATGACCACGCCGGAATTCCACGCGCTCCTCGGCCGCGATCTGCTCGCGATGGAAAAGGCGCTCGGGGTGCAGGACAACCCGTCGTTGTTGTCCACCTGCTGGAAGCACCGCGTTCCCATCTTCGTCGGCGCGGTGCAGGACGGCTCGATCTTCTTGAATGCCGTCAAACTGAAGCGGCTCTTTCCCGAGCGCTTCAAGTTCGAGATCGACATCAACGACGACGTCTACAGCATGGCGGCCATCCAGCACTTCGCCCGGCACCAAGGCTCGAAGCGGCTCGCGATCTGGATCCTCGGCGGCGGCGTCCCCAAGAACTACACGCTGCAAGGCGAGCCGCTCCTGGATCAGATCCTCTTCGTGCCGACCACCGGGTTCGACATCGACGTGCAGTTCTGCGTGGACCCGGTGGACAACGGCGCGCTCTCGAGCTGCCCGGCCGGCGAAGGGCATACCTGGGGCAAGGTTTCGGTCGAGGCGGTGGAGGCGGGCTCGGTGTACGTCCACACCGACGTGACCGCGGTCTTTCCCTGGCTGACGCACGCGCTGTTGAGCGACCCGAAGATGAAGCGCAAGCCGAAGCGACTCTACGATTCACTCGACGCGGCGCGAGAGCTGCTCGACAAGGACGTGGAGAAGAACCGGAAGGAGCTTTTGAAGACCGTGTCGTATCCAGGCGCGCCCACTTCGCACGACCCGGAATCGACGGTCCGCTGACCGCAGCGGGGCGATCAAAACACTGCCTTGCAACGTGATTCGGCATTCAGACCAGAATTCCGGCGAAGAACAGCCGCGCCATCGGCACCGAGACGGCGACCGAAGCGACGACGAACGCCACCTGCGCGCGACGAGGAAGCGATGGAACGAGCAGCGCCGCGGGCAGGAGCAAGGCCTCCGACCGATACAGTGAGACGCTGCCGGCCAAGGCGATGGGAGCAGTCCAGAAGACGAAGACGTACAGCAGGATCAGCGCGCGCCACGGCGACACCGGCCGGCGCACGCGGATCAAAAGCGTGATGACGAGCGCGGCGCAGAGGAGCGTTTGCAGCGCGGTGACGAAGCCTTTCGCATTGCGATACCGCGCATTGACCAACGGCTTCAGCCGCGCGAACCAACCGTCGAGGCCGCGGAACAAGTCATAACCGTATTTGGCTTGAACGCGGGAAAAGGCATCCTAGCTTCCGGTCTGGAGGCGCAACACCACGTACACGAGCCGGTGCCGAGCAGCACTCCGGCCGGAACCATCCAGGCTCTCCGTCGCCGGTACAGGCACGGCAACGCGGTGACGAACGCCAACAATGCTCCGAGCGGGTGGCAGGTCGCCGCGCCGCAACCCGCCGCGGCGCCTCGCAGCGGGCGGCCGAAAGAGCAACAACGCAGACAGATGAGAGCGAGCAAGACGAACGGAGCAGTGGGAAAGATGGTCGCGAGATAAACGTTGCCAGGGAAGAACGCCGCCAGCGCGAGCGGCGCGTACCTCGAGATCGCGGTCGCCTCATGCCTCGTCCATTCGCTGACGGCAACGAGGCAGACGAGTTGGGCGATGGCGGTGACGACGAACGCCGCGGCCAACGGCGAAACGCGCAGGTGCGCGAACAACCAGATTGCCCAGGAATAGCCGGGGAACCAAGCCGAGTTCCCGCACCACGCCCAGGCCGGATAACCCGTGTCAGGCGTGCAATGCGCTGGCGTGACATATCCACGCGCGGCAATGTCGAGATAGAACGCAGAGTCCCAGCGCGCATAGGAATCAAGGCGAAAAGGATCTTGGCCGGCGCTCGCAGCGCAGATCGCCAACAGCGCGCGCTGGATCAGAAAAGCGGCCAACGGCGGCCAGCCGCGCCGGAACACCGGCTGCATCAGTCGCGGTCTTCGCTCGGCAGGAGCGCGGTGCGGGTGACGTTGCCGGACTCGATCACCATCGAGCACAAGAGCGACCCGGTGCCAGCCGAGGCGTCGCGGAACGGGCCTGTGTAGAGCCAACGCGAGGTACAGGAAGCGCCGCTGCAGATGCGCGAGCTCGGCGGGCCGAGCTTCTCGATCTCGCCGTGCTCGCAGCTCGCGCGAAATTCGCTGTCGGTGCAGAGCTTGCGGCCGGCCGAGCGGCACCTGGCCTCGCGCCGATCGGCGACGAATTCCCGGATGGGGCGCACCACGGCGACGCACGCGACCACCACGCCCGCAGCCACGAACGGGCTGGCGGCGCCGTACAAAGCCCACAGCCAACTGCGCCGCAGCACACCGGCCATCGCACCGAAAAGAAGGCCGGCTCCGCACGACCACAAAAGCCAGCGCAACACGGCATCGCCTTGCGGCGCTGCTCCCTCCCACGCCCGCTGAATGCCCATGCCGGCAGCGAGCGCAGCGGCCGGAACGAAGAACGCGAGCAGGATGCGCCAGGGCGGAGGCCGCTCCTCCGGGCGCTCCGGCGGCAACAGGTGCCGCAACTCCAAACGGCCCCGGCCCTCGCCGTTCGAACCGCCACGGTCTTCCAAACCGCCCCGCTCTTCCGACCCGCCCCGGCCTTCGCCGTTCAAGCCGCCCCGGCCTTCGGCGCCCGCTTGGAGAGAAACGGCGTGTCGAAGTTGTAGATGGCCGACAGCGCCACGTTCTTGAACCGCTCGTGCTGCAGGAACATCCGCTCCAGCTCCCAGACGAGCTGCCTGCCGTCGGCCGCGCCCTTCTTGCGCCGCTTCTTCACTTCCCGCAGGATCTCGCGCCGCGCTTCTCGCGGGTGGTAGGTGAAGCTGGTCGAGAAATGCCAGGTGCGCCCGACCGGGACCAGCCGCGCCTCGAACAGATCGCCAATCTCCAGGCCGTGCATCTGGCGGCGCTCGGTCACGTCGAACTCGTCGCCGGTGGCGAGATCGCGCACCCGCACCTGACCTTTGCCGGGCCGCGAGAAGAGGCCGCCCGTGCCCCGATATTCAAAGAGCGAGAGCCGCGACTGGGTGCAGCCCATCAGCACGTCCTTGTCCTGCCCGGCGAGCTCCGCGCCCTTCTCGCGCAGAAACCGTTCGACGATGGTGGACCCGTCCGCCATCTTCCGGTCGAGGAGGTACCAATTGAAGAACGCCTGCATGCGCGACTCGTAGCAGCGGTCTTCCTCGTGCACTTCGCCGCCCGTCTGGGCGAAATACTCCTGCTTCGCCTTCAGGATCTCGTCGACCTGCGGCGCTGCATAGAGAAGCAGCGTATCGATCTGCGGCTGGATCATCCTTGCCCTTCGCCTCTCGGTTCGTCTTCGATCATCTGCACGAACCTACGGAACAGGTAGCGGGAGTCGTGAGGACCGGGACTGTCTTCTGGGTGATATTGAACGGCGAACATGCGCAGGTCCGGAGCGGCAATTCCTTCGACTGTGCCGTCGTACAGGTTCACGTGCGTCACCTTGACCTTGCCGGCAAGCGACTTCTCGTCCACCGAAAAGCCGTGATTCTGCGAGGTGAGGTCGATCTTGTCGCCGACGACGTCCCGGACCGGGTGGTTGGCGCCGCGGTGTCCGAACTTCAATTTGTACGTGGACCCACCCATGGCGAGCGAGAGGATCTGGTTGCCGAGGCAGATGCCCAAGAGCGGCGTCTTGCCCAAGAGATCGCGGGCCAGCTCGCGGGCGCCTTCCACCGCCGCCGGGTCGCCTGGTCCATTGGAGAGCACGACGCCTGACGGGCGCCTGGCGAGAATGTCGGCGGCGGCCGTGCGGGCAGGCACCACCGTCACTCCGCAACCCACGTCCACCAGTTGGCGAAGGATGCCGCGCTTCACCCCGTAGTCCACCACCACCACCTCATGCGCTCGCGGATGCGGGTCGCGCCCTTCCACGCCCTCTTCCCAGCGATAGGTGGCCTTGGTGGAGACGAGGTTCGCCAGATCCTGGCCCTCCATCGACGGCGCCTTGCGGGCCCGCTCGACCAGCGCCTTCGC
>DASXHM010000260.1:0-4649 GCA_036488495.1 Myxococcales bacterium
ACCGAGCTGTTCGTGCGCGGCATCGGGGAAGTGACCGACATCGTCGGCAAGGAGATGTATACCTTCGACGATCACGGCGACAGCGTCTCGATGCGGCCGGAGAACACCGCCTCGCTCGTGCGCGCCTACAACGAGCACAACATCGCCCAGCAGGAGCCGGAGACGAAGTGGTGGTACCTGGGGCCGATGTTCCGCCGCGAGCGGCAGCAGCGCGGGCGCTACCGGCAATTCACGCAGATTGGATTGGAAGCTTTCGGAAGTCCGGGGCCGCGCATCGACGCCGAGCAGATCGAGCTGCTCGACCGATGGCTCCGCGCTTTGAGCATTCCGTTCGAAATGCATTTGAATACCTTGGGCGACGGGACCTGCAGGCCGCAATATCGGGCGGCTTTACAGGCCTATCTGCGCGCGCATCTGGACGAGCTCTGCGACGAGTGCAAGCGGCGGGTGGAAACCAATCCCATCCGCGTGCTCGACTGCAAGAATCCGAAGTGCCAACAGGTGGCCGCGGCCGCGCCGAAGATGAGCGCGTCGTTGTGCGACGCGTGCAAGGCGCACTTCGGAGCGCTGCAGGAGACGCTGACGAATCTTCGCGTCCCCTTCGTTCTCGACGACAAGCTCGTCCGCGGCCTCGACTACTACACGCGCACCGCTTACGAGGCGATTGCAACCTCGGGGCTGGGCTCGCAGAGCACCGTCGCCGGAGGCGGCCGCTACGACGGCCTCGTCCGCGAGCTCGGCGGCGGCGATACGCCGGGCATCGGCTTCGCGAGCGGCGTGGAACGGATGGCGCTGCTCCTCGCGCAGCAACACAAGGAGCTGCTGACCCGGCCGGTGGTGTTCATCGCGCCGCTTGGGGACGAAGAAGGAAAGCGCGCCGATGTGCTGGCGCAATCACTCAGGGCAGCCGGCATCGCCACCGAAGTGAACTTCCGCAAGGCGAACCCGGGCAATCAGATGAAGCGCGCCGATGCCCTCGGAGCGCGCTTTGCGCTGGTGCTGGGCGAGAATGAAATCAAATCAGGCGTTGCCAAGCTCAAGGAGCTGAAGACCGGTACGCAGCACGAAGTGTCGCTCGCCGACTTGCCGGGGCAGGTGTCGCGCATCGTCGAAGCGCAGCGCTGATCATGACGCGCTGAATACGCGAGAGACGCCGCGTAGCTCGTCCGCGTCAGCGCGTTTCTTCGGAGAGGATGGTCGCCCCGTCGCGCTTTTCCACGGTGTGGAGGGTGGCAGAAGAAAGCGCCCGCGCCAGCCGATCGGAATGGGTGACGACGAAGATCTGCCCTCTGCGCGCTGCGGCGGAAATCAGCGCGGCCAGGGCGTCGATCATCCCTTCGTGCAGCGAAGTCTCTGGTTCGTTCAGCGCCAAGAATGGCGGCGGCCTCGGCGAGAGCAGCGCCGCCAGCAGGTAGAGAAACCGAAGCGTGCCGTCCGAGGCTTCGGCCGGATCGAGCGGCCGGAGCAGGCCGGGCATGTGGATCTGGAAGCTGAAGCGGCCGCCTTCGCCGACGCTCTCGATTCTCGCGCCCGCGAATGCGCGCTCGAACGAAGCCGAGAGGAGCGCGCCGTCGCCCACTTCGAAAATGGTGGCGAGGGCCGCGGAAAGGTCACGGCCGTCATGCGCGAGCGCCGGGGTGCGCACGCCGACCTGCGGCTGCCGCGCGGGCGCCTCGGCGTCGGTGCGGAACGAATGGTAGAAGCGCCATTGCAAAAACCGCGCGCGCATTTCGGCAAGAAGCGCGAACCGCTGCGGCTCGATCACCTGCGCGAGCATCGACTCGCCGCCCCAGAGGGGCCGTTCGAAGACCAGCCGTTTTCCTTCTTCATCGCGGGACCACGCCGAAGGACCGCGCCGCTCGGCGACGACGTGCTTCTCCACCAAAAGCCGCTCCTCCTTCACGTCGGGATCGAGCTCGAAGACGCCCTGCGGCGGCGGCACCAGCCCCATCTGCAGCTCGTAAGCAAAGTCTTCCAGGTCCACGAAGATCTCGATGCGGTTCTTCTCCTGCTTGCGGCGAGGTCCGGCCCACAGCGCCGACGGAAGACCGCCCTGGGCAAGCAGCGTCTGCGCCAACGTCCCGGACGCCGCTGCCGAAAGGAGCTGCAGAGCGCTGTACAGGTTCGTCTTGCCGGCGCCGTTCGGACCCGACACGACCGTCAGCCCGCCGAGAGGCAGCGCAATCTCGCGCAGCGATCGATAGCCACTGACTCGCAGCTCACGCAGCATCGGCGCCTCAGAACACTCCGCCCAAAGCGGCGTAGCAGTCGACGACCGCGAGCGGGCTGTTCTCGAGGCCGCGGGCGCAGCCGACCCGGAAGTCGGTGGGCAGGATGTAGCCCAGCACCACTTCCGCGCGCAGCTCGGCGCCCGCTCCGGCGTGCAGCTTGAAGTCGTGCAGGTGCGGGGTGAAGGCATCGCCCACGTCGGTGAAGACCGACCCGTGCAGCCGGCGCAAATACAGCGGCAGGGTCCAGGCGCCAATCTCCGTGTTCCAGATGGGGAAGCGATATTCGGCCGAGCCGAGCGCGTAGGCCTCGCCCTCGAACGCGTCTTCGGCAAAGCCGCGCAAGATCGTCGCGGGCGCGGCAGCCGGGTTGATCACCGCCGTCACCAGGTTGCCTTGCTGAAACCCGCCCAGGAAGAACTCGTGCCGGTTCGACAGGTCGCCGCGAGAGATGCCGCCTGCCACCCGCAGCGCCAGCGCATGGTGCAGCGGCAAACCGTCGGCGCGTTTCCACGGCATCAGGAAATACTTCGAGGCGCGCGCCTCGAGCTGCCAGAAGGTGAAGTCCGAACCGAGCGCCGGAGTCGATCCGCGCAGCGCCACCTGGAACCGCTCGCCGCGCTCGGCGGAGATGCTGTTCACGAAACGGAACGCGTCCGAATAGTTGTAGACGAGCCGCGCCGCCCCCAGTCGCCCGGGCGAGGTGCCGACGCCGAATGGATTGCGGTCCGTCGAGAAATTGAAGAGCTGGTACTGCAACGTCAGCGCCTGCGCCTGCTCGGCTTGACTGAATGGAAAGGCCGCCGACAGCGTGCCACCGGTCTGCCGCTCGAAATAGAAGCCCAAAGCGCGTTCGCCGGCCGCAGCTTCAGTGACCAGATCGCGGCTGACTTCGACGCTGAGCGCCGGATATTGGGTGCGGTTCGTATAGAGCAGATCGAAGCCGGGCTCGTTGCCGTAGAGGCTCCACCAAACGCTCGCCGCATACTCGTGCCGGTCGACGGCGTCGAACCCTTGGGTCAGCGCGCCAATCGTCGTGCCGTACGCATCCGCAGCGGCATACGGCAGCCAGAAGTGCGGCCGCAGCGTGGGGAGCGGATTGTAGGGCCGCGAAGGATAGACCTCCTCCGGTGGCTCCGAGGTGACGGGCGGCCGCTCATCCTCGGCGGACGCGGTGGGCGTAGTCAGCTTCCGCCAGCTCGAAGGGTCGAACGGGATGCGCCCGACGTCGTAACCGCGCGAGCTGTAGGTGACGAGCGCGAGCTGCTTCTGGTCCGGCGACGGCTGCGGCTCGAACGCGCCCAGGGCGACGTTGGTCACCTGCCACTGTGTGTGGTCCGCGGTGTTCCAGGCGTAGACGTTGTAGATGCCGGTGCGATCGCTCGAGAACAGGAGCCACTGGCCGTCCGGGCTCCAGGCCGGATCGCGATGCAGCGCGCGGTCATCGCTGACGTCGAGCAGCTCGTTGCCGTCGCGGGAGACGATCCGCAGCGTCCAACTGCCATTGCGGTGGTGGAGAAAGGCGATCCGCTTTCCGTCGGGAGAGAACCGCGGCGAGTCGACCGGGTCGCCGGAAGGGTCGGTAAACACCACCCGCGGCTCTTGCGCGCCCGGCTCGAGCAGGCCGATGGCGGTGCCGCCGCCCGGTCTGCGCCAGAGAAACGTGAGGGCGCCATCCGGCGCAGCGTCCGGATTGCGCGCCCGCACCCCGCGCGTGAGCCGCACTTCGCTGGAAGGCCCGCGCAGCGGATCGACCGCGTAGAGATCCTGGATGTCCTCGTACTCCTGGAAGACCTGCTCGCGCGCATAGACGACCTGACCCGACGGAGCGACCGTCACGGTGTCGTCGCCGGCCCCATCGGACCACAGCGTCGCAATCTTCTCGTCTCCAGGGCGGGTGGCCGCAGGCATCGCAGCCTGAGCGTCGCAGCAGGTCCCGAGCGGCAGCGCGCGCACTTCCGCCAGCCGATCTGGGCCTGCCCAGGCGTAGTAGAGCGTCTTGCCGTCTTTGGAGAAGCGCGGGGTGCGCACCCACTCGCCGAGCCTCGTCAAAGGCTCGACCTGCGTCTCGCCTGCAGCCCGCACTTCGTCCTGCATCTGCCGCGCCCGCGCGAGCTGGGCAGCTCCGAACTGCTTGTACAGCTCGAGATAGGTCGACCCGAGCACGCGGTTCGCGCTCAAATTCAAGCCGAATGGGATGGCGTGCGAGCCGTAATCGTGCGAGAGATCGCGCAGCGCGCCCAGCCCGTACTGCTCGCGGATCCATTCGAGAAACCGCGACCCCACCGTGTACTGGCCGAACCCGCGCGGCCATTCGATGGGCACGTTCGAGAGCGTGTCGATGCGCGGCAGCTTCCCGTCCAGCACCTCGGCCCGCAGCACCATGTCTTCTTCGGACGAGCGCACCCGGCCGGAGGCGCT
>DASXHM010000218.1:0-39030 GCA_036488495.1 Myxococcales bacterium
GTGTCCATTCCGGCGTCGAGCGCTCTGTACGCGGTGCGGTTCAATCGGCTTCTGCGCGCGCTCGAGGCGGATGGCGCTCTTCGAGCCCGGGCGCGACCAGCGAAAGCAGGAACGAAGCGGGCGTCGTGAGCCGGCCCTCGCGGGTGGCGGCGTCGACGGCTTCGACGAGCGCCGCCGCGGCCGCCGGATTGCGCACCGCTTCGGCGCCGCCCGAGGTCGCAGCAGCGAGAGGAGCTTCGGACCACGCCTCCTCGCGGTAGCGAGGGTCGAGCGGGGCCGGCAGGTCGGGCAGCTCTTCGTACGCAGCGCCCTGGAGAAGATCGGCGAAGAGCGCGCCACGGACGGGCTGCGCAGCGCCGAGCTCGCGGACCTTGCGCAAATCGTGCGCCGTCATCGCCCCGCCGTGCACCAGCAGCATCGAAGCGGTCTGGCGATGTTCACCCAGATCGGCCCGCGCCGCGACCAGCGCCGAGACGGGCCTGGGCGGCCGCACCTCCGGCACCCAGACGCTGCCGTCGCCAAAGATCTCCCGCAGCATCCGCGCGGCGCCGTCGAATGCCGCGAACGCGCGCGCTCCGCCTTCGCCATCGACGATCTGGACCACCTGCGGCGTCTCCGGCTCGCTCTGTGGCAGCGTCACGCCCTGCGCGACCAGCCGCGCGAGGATGCGCGGCCAGAGAACGCGCGCCTCGAATCCTTCGGCGCCGCGAGCGGCTGCATCGAGCGCTTCCTGCGGCAGGCCGCGGACCGCCGCCCGCAGCGCGTGGATGGGCGAAGGCCGCGCCCGCGCCTCCTGGTGAAAGAGCGGGAGCCGCACCCTGCCCCGGCTCTTCCACAACACCGGCTCGTCCGAGCGGTCGTGGCGGTCGCCCATGAAGAGACAACCGTCCAGCGCTTGCAGCGCTTGCGCCGCAGCGGCAAGCCGCACCACCGGATCGCGCGAGAAGCCCGGCTCGGAAAGCCGCCACAGCTTGCCCGCGCCGGAGGGCGCATTGCCAAGTCCGCGCGCATACTGCTCGTAGTCGCAGAGCCAGTCGTCGAGGGCGACGGGAAGAAAGCCATCGCCCGCATCGGCAGCGAGCCGCGCCGCACACTCGAGGTAGTGCGCGCCGAGCGCCGCCTCGCACAGCCAGAGCCGCTTCTGTTCGGAGGCAACGCGCACTTCCGATGCGAGCGGCTCGCCCAGCTCCGAAGGATCGCGCTGCAGCACTTCCACCCGCGAGCGCGGCAGCTTCTCCAAGATGGGCGCCGCGCGTCCCAGCCTCGGCGGATGCGGTTCCCGCAGCGCCTCGAGCCCGCGCACGATCCAATCCGCGAACGCCAGCTCCGGATCGTCCCACTTCGCGGCGGACGGCAGCGCTGCCGCGAGCAAGAGGTGCAACGCCTCGTGCCGCGCGATGCGCAGCACTTCCGAAGGGTGGGCGCGTTCGCCGAGCGAGAGGCGGATGCAGCCCGATCCCAAGCCCATCGCCTCGCCCTGCACTTCGTCGCCAGAAAAGAGCGAGACCTCCACCCGGTCGTACGGCCGCACCGGCGCAAGCGCGCGCAGGCCCTGCGAAAAGAGCCGCGGCGCCTCCGACAATCCTTGCAGCACCGCGCCCGTCATGCTCGGCGGCAGCGCGCGCTCTCCGGGGAGCATGCGCACGCGCGGCGTCTCGCCATCCGTCTGGCCGAAGACAATCCGGAACCCGCCGCAGCGGATGTCGTCTACCTCTACGCGCATCGGATGAACGCCTCGCGAACCGTACCCGTACCTCTAACCGCACCACCGCGTGACCGCCAAGGGGCAAGCCAGGGTCACGCGGTTAGACTGTCCGCTCGAACGAACATGCAATCCCTCCCCCAGCTCGAGGAGCTTTTGCGGACAGCGTACGAGGCGCGCTCGCTGTCGCGGCCGTCGGGCATCGCGCTCGCCTCGTACTTCGCCAGGGCGCCTTCGCGGGGCCGCAAGCGCTCCGGGCTGGACGTGGCGCTGCTCTTTCCCGAAGCGATGGGGCTGCCCGCGCACGCGGTCGAGCTCGCGACCGATGACGCTTCCTACAAGACGTGCCCGACTCCCAGGCCGACCGAGCCGGTGGCGACCCGCGAATGGCTGGCGGAAGCGGCGCTGTCGCTCGGCAAGGCCGAAGGCTTCGCGTTGATGTGGCAGCTTTTGCGGGCCATGACCGAGCTCGAGGGCGTGGCGCAGAAGCTGCTCGGCGCACGCACACCCCGTTCGGTCGTGCGTCAGGTGTTGCACGGCGTCTCCACGCGCACCTTGCACGCGGAGCCGTTCGCGGCGCTCTTGGTGAGGGTGCTGAAGATCGCGCAGACGGTGTACGCCGCCGGAAGGCATGCGGGGCGGACCCACGACGAGGCCTTCCATGCCGTGCAGGATCGGCTCTGGTCGCCGCACCCGACCGGCGAGGGGGAGCGCGGTTCGTACCTGCCGAGCCTCGTCCAGGCTGCTTCCGGCCACGCCCGGCGCCGCCTCAAGCGCAACGCGCAGGAAGGGCGGACGCAAGAGCACGCGCGAGCGTTTCTCTCCCGCTTCGCCAACGCGGGGATGAAGCTGTGGCCGTGGGTCGCGACCGACGGGACGCTGTTGCCGTTCGGCGAACGCGAGCTGTCGCTCGAGTTGTCGGGCCTCGCCTGCTTCGTGCTGCTCACCCACACCGCGAGCGAACGGCGCAGCCGCGGCGGCCCCTCGGGTGGGTTGTCGGCGCCGTTCGTGGAAGCAGGTTTCGCGTCGGCGGAGTGGCTCCCCGACCGGACGGACGATCTGGCTGTTCGTTTGTTCACAGCCGGCGAGGAGCCCGCGCGAGGAGAATTTCTCGCGCCGTTGTCGCAACTCTTGCGCGCAGCCCTGGTGGGCGAAGATGCTCGTGCCCGGACGCGGCTTTCGCAGCTCCTCGTCTGGCTCGAGGAGAACGGCCGCGAGCTGTTGGAGCGTGCATGACGCAACTCTTCGCCTTTCCCACCGAGTGCCCCGACGACGCGCTGTTGGCGCGCTGGGAGTCGCTCTTGGGGAAGGCGCCGCGCCTTTCGAGCTGGCTCGACGAGACGCTGCGCGGCCGCCGCGCGGAGCTGTCGCAGGAGTTCGCCGGCGTGGAAGTGGAGCGCGTGCTCTGGACGGAGATGTCGCGCTGGCTGAATGACTTCGAGGCGCTGCCTTCCTTCGCGGTCTCGGCCATCGCCACCACCATCGCCGAGCAGCGGGAGCCGCTCGCGATCAAGCTGGAGAAGCCGATCGAGATCACGATCGACTCTCCCGAGACCGCTTTGACGGAGCTGGAGGCGCTGGCGGCCGATCCGGCGTTTGCGCTCGCCCATCACTGCGTGGAGGCGCGTATCCGGCCGCACCTGCATCCGCTCTTGCCGGAGAGTGCGTGGTTCGGGCTCTTGCACGCGAGCGCGCAGGCGAACCCGCAGCTTTCGGCGGCGACCGCGGTCGGGCTGGTCTTGCGGGTGTCGAGCCGGTCGTGGCAGGCGCAGCCTTCCGAAGTGCGGCGGGCGGCGATGCGGTTGTTTCAGGCGACTGCCGCCGACCTGAAAACGTCTGAGAGCTTCCGGGCGGGCGGTCAGAAATCGTCTGAGAACTTCGCGGCGGCGGGCCAGAAATCGTCTGAGAACTTCGGGGCGGCGGGCCAGAAATCGTCTGACACCTTCGGCAGGCTGTGCGCGGTGTTGAGCGTTGATCGGACTCGGCTTTCCGAGCTGGTTGCGGCCGGCCAGCGGTTGCGCAAGGCGTCCTCCGAAGCGGCCACCCTGTGCGCGGGCTTGGTCGCGCGATTGTTGAAGCGGCCGGGCGGGCTTTCGCTCCTTGGCCAGGACGGCGACGCGAAGGCGAGCGATGCGGAAGTGGCTGAATTGAGGGAGCACGCGCGGCGTCAGACCCGCATGACCGGCTACGGCCGGCTTCTGCGGCTCATCTAGGCGGGCGGAGTTTTTTGCTTTGCGTGTCGAGTCCCTGACGAAAGAGGTTCGCATGGTGACGCTCGACACCGCCACGACCTGGACGAGGATCCTCTCGGTGACCGCCGGCGCAAGCTGCGCAGCGGGCGCCCCCGGCCCTGGCACCCGCATCCGTGGAACGCCCGCCCGCGAGCTATCGCAGGGACCCTGGCTCGGGCTGGTCGACTTCCACGGCCTCCGGCGCGCCGAGCAGAAGATCCTCGAAGCCTGGCTTCGCCGCATCGAGCCGCTCTTGCTCGTCCGCCATCTGCTCCTCGCGAAGCCCCTCGCCGACGACATCTTCATCGAGCTGACCCCGCAGGCGCTGGAAGCCATGCCGGAAGGCTTTCGCGATGCGCCGCGCCCCATCCTCATCCTCGCTCCGGCCGGCCGGTCGCGGCCCGAACGCCGCCGCGAATACCTGGACGCGCTCTTGGGCCTTTCGCTTCCGCTCGCCTCCGCCGGCAGCGAGCTGTGGGCCATCCGCGAGTTCGACCCCGACTTCGTGATCGCGCTCGCCCAGCTCTCCGATCCGGTCGCCCGCGCCGCCTTTCGCGCAAGCCTCGACCCGGCCCACAAGCACCTCTTCGACGCGCAGCTTCCGGTCGCCGAAGTGGCGCTCATCGACGACCTCACCGGCGGCCGCGACGAAGAGTCCGCGGTGGCGATGGATCTGGACGCGCTCTCCTCGCTGCATCCGCAGGCGCATCCGCTCTCGGTGTTCGCCGCCGTCGAGCGCGCCCACAACCGGCGCCGCTCCGAAAAGGAGAAGACCCAGTTCTCCGCCCGCACGCTCGAGGCGCGGCTCTCCGCGCGCGGCTTTCCCGAACCCTTGCGCGAGTGCACGCCCGAATTCGCGGCCGCCGCGGGCGACTTCCTGCCGGCAGAGCTGCAGCGCCTCTTCGAGGCGTCGGAGCTTCTCGGACAGACATGATTCATCCCGCCGTCGAAAGCGCGCGGCGAGCCCATCGCCGCTCCGTCTTCCCGGCGGCGCTCCCCGTGGCGCTCCTCATCTCTTGCGCCTCGGCCCCTCCCGAATCGCTGCAGCGCGATGCGCACGTGACCCGGCTTGCCGCGGGGATGCGCTGCGAGAGCGTGGTCGCGTCGCAGGAAGTCCAGCTCCCTCTCAGCGGCAACCTCGCCGATGTCCGGGTGACCTTGCGCGATCTCCCGGAGACGCTCGGGGCCTTGCGGGTCCTCGTGCGCAAGCCTCGCTTCGAGGCCCAGCTCGAGCTCGATGGGGCTCCGCAGCAATTCGACCGCGTGCTGACGCTGACTCCCGAGCGCGACCTCACCGTCGTCCTCTCCCGGCCTCCGCACCAGGACGACGACTGGCCGCGCGACTCCTGCAAGGTGTGCCGGGTCGAGGCCGAGCTGACCGGCCTGTTCGGCGCTCGCGAAGGGCTGCAGGCGTTCTTCGCCCGGGCGATGCAGGACGCAGGCGCCATCGAAGGCGCGTTCTCGCGGCAATCCGGCGAGCCGGTGCGGTCCGGGGAATTGCGCGATCAATTGGACGCGCTGCAAGGCGAGGCCAGCCGCTGCGGCGTCAGCTTCAAACCCGCCCTCGACGCGGTGGTGCACGCGCTCGACCAGCTCGATGCCGCGCGTTTGCATTTCTATGGCGGTCCGGCCGCGGAGCTGCCGGATGCGAACGCGGTCGCCCGCGCGTTCGATGCGGTGCAGAAGGACTTCGAAGGCCAGCCGCTGGTGGCCGAAGTGGCGCGCGAGTCCGGCTGGCCGCAGACGCTGCGCCATCCGTCGGCGCGGTTTCATTGGAGCGAATTGCACCTCGAGCTCTCCGCGCAGGCAGCGCTGCTTCCGGCGGTGGACCGCGCGTTGGCCGCGCCGTGGATCGCCTACGCGCTTTCGCCCGACGCCGCTGCCCTCGACAAGCGGGCCGCAGCCCTGCCGCCGCTTCACGATCTGGCCGACGCGCAGGCGCGCATCGCCTGGGTGGACGCGCGACCGGGATCGCTGCCGCTGCCCGGGGCGGCGAAACCGGCGTTCCTGCGGGTCCGCGAGCTGCGGGCGGTCCGGCACGGCAACCGCTGCATCGGCAGAGGGGGCGCCGTTCCCGTCCGCGAGGGCGACGTCGCGACGGTGGCGCAGCTCTTGGGAGCGGATTCGTCCGGCCGCGTCCTGGTGCTGCGTCCCGACGAGATTCCTGCCGCGCGGGAGACGTTGCGCAAGTCGGAAGGGCTCCTTTGCGAGCCGCCGCAAGTCGACGTCACCCCGGTGTTCGCGCAGCTCGCCGACAAGGAGCTGGGCCCGGTCGCGGCGCGAGTCGCGCTCTTGCAGAAGGAAGCCAAGGCCGAGCCAGCCGATCCAATCGCGCGCTCCGTCCGCGAGCACACCGACGCGCTCTTGTGCGCGCTCTTCGATCCGCGCACCGTCGCCCGCCGCGCCTCGACGGTCGCCGGATACAAGGTGTTCGTCGAAGGCGGCAGCCAGGTGCTGGAGCTCGCGCCCGACCCGCTCCTCTGCGAAGGCCGTCCGCTGACCGCCGTGGAAGTGCGGCGCAGGCTGCGCGAGGCCTATCGCGATGCGCTCGACCGCCACGCCGTGACCGACCGCCTCTGCCCGGAGCGCTCCGGGAAGTGTCCCGAAGCCGTGGCCGCGTCGGTGCGGCAGCTCTTCTCGCTGCCGGCGCCGGAGTTGGCCGCACCCGCTCCCGAGGAGAGCCGCGCGCTCGACTTTCCCCCACCGTTCGGGTTTTCCGACGCCTGGGTCCACCGCTTGGGACGCTGCGCGCGGCAGGCCTGCAACGAGCTTTCTGCCTTGAAGGCGAGCGCCCCTCCGGGGCAGTTCGCCGGCGAGGTCTGCGCGCCGCTTCCGGACGAAGGCGCTCTTCAAGTGGTGAGCATCGATGCGCCGGAGACGCCGGTCAGTCTCACCCTCGCCTGCGAAGGAACCGCCCGCATCGAAGTGCTGCGCAAGCCTTCGGCGGGAACGATGGTGACCATCGCCAGCGCGCAGCCGTTCCGTTTCGGCAGCCAGAGCGTGAGCCGCAAGGGCCGGAGCCCCCAGCTCGGGCACATCTACGAGCGCGTCGCCGACCTCACCGACCCGCGCGACGCCACTCCGGGCGCGGACGGCAAGGCGGGCATCTCGCTCACGCCGACGGTCGAGGGGCAGGTCTTCTACTTCATCAGCTTCCGCAGGCGCGAGTGATGCGCGCGCTGTTCCTGCTCGGGCTCTTGGTGCTCGGGCTTGCCGCGTCGGGCGCGGCGGTGGTCCGGAGCCGTTCGCCGCTGCGGCCGCGTTCGCCGTTCTCGCTGTCGGAGCGTCTTCTCGCGCTGCGGATCAATCGCGATCTGCCCCCCGAGGCCCGCAAGACCGCATCGCTGTCGCTGGGTTCCGGCAAAGCGCTCTTCGAAGTCCGCGATGAAGTAGGCGCGACGCTCTTGCGCTGTCCGGCAGATGCTGACCTCGCCGTCCAGTATGCGAGCTTTGCCACGACCGGCGCGGCCCGGGGTTGCGAGGCGGAGGCGGCGGACGATGGCGCCGACGTACGCCTCTACGATGCTTCGGCCCGCGCATCCGCGCCGCTCCCGGGAGAAGCGTCGACGCTCATCGAACACCAGCTCGAGGACGCGCTCTTCCTGCCCGCGCTGCAGCTTCAGAATCCGGGCCAGCTCTCGGCGATGAAACCCGGACGGCTCGTCGCCTGTGCCGCCGGACAGTCGAACTGCGCGCTCAGCCTCGCCGCCTTTGCCATCGTCTACTGCGGGGACGTGCGCACCTGCGCCGAGGGCGCCTGCTTCCAGGGCCGCAGCGCCGACATCCAGCCGGACGACATCGCGGTCAGCCTCGCACAAGCGCAGATCCGCTCCTCGCGCGCGCAGCAGATCAGCGAAGCCATCACCCCGACGACGGCGGCGCAGTTCATCGAGGCGCCGCCCTGGGGCACGCAAGGTCCCGGCAGCGCGGAGATGGCGCACGATCTGCGGGCGTTTTTCGACCATCACCCGCGCGGCCTCTGCCTGTACCTGCGCGGCCTGGATGTCGAGCGGCCACGCGACGCGCAGGTCGCTGCCGATGCGCTCTCGTTTCCCGTCCTGGCGCCCTTCGATCCGCGCGCGCCCGATCGAAAGTCGCCGCTCTTGGCCCGCCTGACTCCGGGCTCTTGTGACCTGCCCTCCGAGGAGGCGTGCGCGGACAAGCGCGCGCGCACCTCGGCGCAGTTTCAGGCCGCGTTGGGAAAGTTGCTCCCGCCCCTCGCAGCCACCGCCCACGACGAGCTCGCGTACCACGTCGGCTCCTCCGGCCCCTTCGAGCTGACCGCGTTCGACGGCCTCCGGGTGCGGCTGTCGAGCAAGGCGGAGGTTTCGAAGGGCCGATCGCAGCGCGGGAGGCTCACCGTCAGCTACCAGCCGCTCTGGGCAGAATCGGTGGCGGAGCGCCGGGCGCGCTGCGAAGCGCAGGGGACCGTCTGCGTTTTCCGCACCGGCGATTTTTTCGCGATCCCGCCGGAACAAGCCGAGGCCGCGCAGAGCCCGACGTACCTGTTGCGCCTTCTCGACGCCTGGGCGGCGCGATGATCGCGGCGCTGGACAGCGTGCCCCGATCGGCCGCACTTTGGACGGTCGATGAGGTGCGGATGACGCGGAAGCGGCCGTGGCTGTTTGCCACCATCGGCGGCGCCGGACTGACGCTTTTGGCGGCCGGCGGCTTCGCCCTGTTCGCACCGGCCCCGCTGTTGGAACGGGCCGCGGCCTTGGGCGATGCGCGTCTAGCCGCATCGCTGGCGGCGGGGTTCGTCGTCGGCACCGGACTGTCGCGGCTGTTCCTCTTGCGCAGGCGGCTCTTGGAGGAGCGCGTCGACGAGCCTTCGGCCCGCGCCCAGCGGTACCTGCGGTGACCACGCCGCTCGAGGTGAAGCGCGCTGCCGGCGCCGCCCTGAAGACGGTCAAGCGCCGCGGCGACGAGCCGCTCAAGCCGTCGCTCGCCATCGAAGCGCTGGTCGCGGCGATGCGCGCGCGGTTCTCCCTCGAAGAGACGGTGGCCCGCGAGTTGTTTTCGCCCGCGCTGGCCGACTTTCGCGATGCGGTGGGAAGCGCCGATCCGCTGCTTCTGCCGGAGAACGCGAAGACCGAGGCGCAGCTCGTGCCCTTGCCGATGCCGTCGTGGTGCGCCTGGCTCTTCGACCTGGGCGTCTTGACCGCCCGTGGTCCGCCGGCTTTGGAAGGTCCGCGCATCGTGCTCCGGGCAGACTTGCACGTTGCCCGCGAGCGAGAGGAGTCGTTTCCGGTGGTGTTCGCCGGCCGCGCATCCCGCACCACCGCGGGGGTGTCGGTCCATCTCGCGGTTTCGCCGCCCTGGACAAGCAAGGGGTTTCGCGGGCCAATCCAGATTCGTGCCGCCGCACATCGGACCGGCGCGCCGGTGCCGGTCTGGGTGGGCGCGCCGGCCGCTCCCGGCGCCGAGACGCCCGGCCGCGCCGGAATCACCGTCGCCACCTGGACGACGCCCGGAAGTCTGCCGCGCTGGCTGGTCGTCCGCGCGGTGGAGGGCCGCGAACCGCAAGCGCTGTGGGATTTGAACGCGCTCTGGGCGGCGCGCCTCGCCGGATCTCCCGAGCTCGAGCTCGCCGAATCGCCCGCGCAGGCGGAAGGGAAGCTGCGGCTCGCCATCGATCTCGGCAGCACCGCCACCGTCGTGGTCGAGGAGGATGCCGCGTTCGCAGGGTCCGTCGGCCGGAAGCTGGAGAGCGCAGGCAGCGCGCCCTCGGGATTTCTACGGCTCGCCGGCGATGCTGCCAGCGCCGGCACCTTCGGCTGTGGCGAGGAGCTGCAGCCGGGTCAGCTTCCCACCGCGCTCTGTGCGGGCAGCGCGCAGGCGCTCGCTGAGGTGCTGGCGGATCCATCGGCGGCGGATCAGCTCTGGCTCCCGCAGGAAGCACGAGTGCCGGCGCCGCTGCGGATCGACCGCTTCAAATCGCCTGAGCTCTTGCTCTTGTCCGACTGGCCGCCGGAAGTCGCCGCGACCGATCTCACGGCCACCAGCAAGCGGCTTCTCGAGACGTACGGAGCGCTGCTCGGGCGCGCTTTGGCGATTGCCCACGCGACGCCGTTCGTGGCGCCGGAGCCGGGGCGCTTCCGCAAGCGGTGGCCGCGGCTCACCAGCGCGGAAGTGGTCCTCACCTATCCGCAGTGCGCGTTCGATCCCGCGAGCGGCGAGCCGTTCAGCCGCGCGCTCGAAGGAGTGGGCCGCGCGCTCTGCGCCGGTCTCGAAGCCGCCTGGCAACAAACCCGGCTCACCCTCGTCGCCGACCCTGCCGCCGCCAAGGCAGCGCGCGAGCCGCCGGTGGACGAGCGCCACCCCATCGAGGTGATGGTCGACTTCGGCGGACTGACGCTGCAGATCACCGTCCGGCTTCCGGCGCCGGAGGGCCGCCCCGCCCCGCTCGTGCAGTCGACCTCGACGAGCTACCTCTTGGGAGGCGAGCGGCTCATCGATGCCGCCGCCTTCGCCAGCGCCGATGCCGCCTCGACCAAGGCGCTGCGCGAAGAGTACCGGAACGCGGCGCGGCGGTTGCGCGCCATCATCGGCAACGGCGCGCAGCTCTCCAAGGGCGCGGCGGCGGTGGGCGAGACGGTTCTCGACACCGCGCTCGCCCTGGTGCGCCGGCAGGTGGAAGGCACCCTGCGCCGCGCCCAGGCTGCGCTCGGCGGCGCCGGCGTGCGCCTGTATCTGTTGGGCGAAAGCTGGAAGCTGATCGCGCTCGACGTTCCCGACCACGACCGCGAACGCGAGACGCTTCGGCGGCTGCAGGCGCGGCTCCTCGAAGAACCGCTCTTGAGAGGGATGCCGGTGCGCCTCGAGCGGATGAGCAAGCGCAGGTTGTGTGAAGGCGCGCTGCGCGTCCAGCCGGGGCCGCTCGCGGAAGACGAGCCCGTCGAGCTGTTTGGCATCGACGCGGCAGAGGCGGGAACGGTCCGCCGCCGGTTCTTCGGCGTCGCGGGCAAGGACGATCTCCCCGGGCTCGCGCCCTCTTCGTCGGATCCGTGGTGGCAGGCGTTCTCGGGAGGCGCCGATTCGCTCTTGCGCGTCGAGCAATGGTTTCATGGGCAGGGCTCGCCATTTCGGGGGCGGCTCGCCGCTGGCAGGCTCGCGTTCGATCCCAAGCGGCCGTTACTGAAGCAGTGGCTCGACGTCTCGGGCCCGTCGCTGGTCGCGCTGCGCATCCGCGACGCGCTGACCGAGCCCCTCGGCTGACGGGGTCGCCGGCGGGGGGCATCCTCACGAGGCGCTCCTGCAAGTCTCGCCCCTCCCGGACTGTCTCGGGCTGCCGCGGAGCTGCGGGCGAAGCCTCGAAGTCGCGCCGTCGCGAGGATGCCCCCCGCCGGCTTTCACGCGCTGATGGACGGTCGCGGAACATCGCGGAAGCGCGCGGGCGCACCTGGCCGGTTCTGCCGTGCCGTGCATCGCGCACTCGGCGAAAATCGCCTCCGCATTTGCGTGATGCACCCGGGCGCTTTGGATTCCAAACGCAACGCTCGTGCGCTGGATATGTCCCCTTTCATGTCGCGGCTCACATCGGCACGATTGAAATCAAACGCCGCCACGGCAAGACCGAAGCAGCTCGCGTTGCCGATGCCTGCGCGCGGTGGCAAGCGGCGCGGGGCGGGGCGCAAGCCGACAGGAGAGCGCGCGCTGGTGAGTCACCGCGCGAGGCCGCGGTTTTCGACGCCCGACCGCTCGCCACTCGTTTCGATTGATTGCAGCGGGTGAACGGGCGCGCGGTCCGCTCGTCGTATGAGTGGAGGGACAGCCGATGCGTCGAGCGAGCCGTCATGTCATTGGATGGATGCTGTGCAGTCTGATCTTCTCTCGGGCGGCTTTCGCGCAGAACGCGCCGCTGAGCCTCATGCTGGCCGAAAGTACGCAGGCCGTTCCCAGCAACGCCGAAGAGCCGCCCCCCGCGCCGCCGGAGGAACCGGTCGAAGTGGATCCGTCGGCGCCGTTCGTGCCGTCAGCGAAGCCGTCCGAGGGGCCGAGCGTCCAGCACGCGGTTGGCGGCGCGCTGATGACCATCGGAGGCGTGGCCGGCGTGGTCGGTCTCTCCTGTCTCCTCGGTTCGGCGGGGCTCACCGGCACCGACGAAGAGGGCAATTCGGTACCGCCGCCGGCAGATCCGAAGTTCCTGCAGACCGTGGGCGCCGTCGCGCTCGCCGCCGGGTTCGTGACGCTGATCGCCGGAATGTCCGTCTACGGGAGCGCGCACTAGCCTGCGCCCTGCACGGCGTCGCGCACGAGCGGGGGCAGTCTGCGCCGTGCAGCGCTCCTATGTCGCTTCTGCCGCCCGTCCGAACCGGATGCCTTTTCGCTCCGACCCCAGCATGGTCGTAATCGCGAGCAGCACCAGAACCGGGACGATGGTGGCGGCCAGCGCGAATGGATAGCCGTGCTTTGCCGCCAGGTATTGCTGAATGGGCAAATTGAAGGCGGCGATGCAGTTGCCCAATTGATACGTCACGCCGGGATAGAAGCCGCGGATGGCGTCGGGTGAGAGCTCGGTGAGGTGCGCCGGCACGATGCCCCACGCCCCCTGCACCAGCACCTGCATCAAGAAAGAGCCGAGCGCGAGCATCCCGAAGGTCGTCGAATAGGCGAAGAGCGGAACCACCGGCAGCCCGAGCAGCACCGCGAGCGCAATCGTCTTGCGCCGCCCCAGCTTCTCCGAAAGCGTGCCGAACAGCATGCCGCCGATGATCGCTCCCGCGTTGTAGATGAGCACGATCCGCGAGGCCACCGGCGCCGACATCTTCAGGCCTTCCTTCAAGAAGGTCGGATACACGTCCTGGGTGCCGTGGCTCATCCAGTTGAACAGCGTCATCAACACCACCAGGTAGGCGAACCGCTGCACGATCTCCTTCTTCAAGAACACGTCGCGCGCGCGGGTTCGGGTGGCGGTCATCTGCTTGCGGGTGTCCACCCACACATCCGACTCCTGCACGCGGGCGCGGATGATCAGGCTGACCAGCGCGGGCAGCGCGGAGAACGCGAACAGCCACCGCCATGACAGCCCCAGCACCTGGTGCACGAGCAGAAAGGCGAGCGTCGCAAGCAGGTAGCCAGTCGAATAGCCTTCCTGCAAAAGCCCGGAAAAGAAACCGCGGCGCTCGGCCGGGATCTTCTCCATCGCCAGCGCCGCCCCAAGGCCCCACTCGCCGCCCATCCCGATTCCGTACAAAAGCCGCAGGATCAACAGGACGCTGAAGTTGGGGGCGAAGGCGCAGAGAAAGCCGACCAGCGAGTAGAAGCAGACGCACACCATCAAGGGCACGCGGCGGCCTTTGCGGTCCGCCCAAAGTCCGAAGAGCAAGGCCCCGACCGGCCGCATCAAGAGCGTCACCGTGGTGACGAACGCCATCTTGGCGAGGCTGGTTCCGAACTCTTCGGCAATCTCCGAGTAGACGAGGACGATGAGGAAGTAGTCGAACGCGTCCATCGTCCAGCCGAGGAACGCGGCGAGAAATGCATTGCGCTGGTCTGCGTTGAGCTTGGTCGTGGGCACGGCTTTCGAAGCTTGGGTGCGGGCCGGCCGCTGTAAAGTAGCCCGGTCGTCGGTCAGAAGACGTGCGCCTGCAGTCTGACTGCAAGCGCACGGCAAGAGTGCGAGGATACGGTTTCCAAAATGGCCACCACGCGCTTCAAGGTTCTCTTGGCAGTGGCGGCCGCCCTGCTCGTCGCCTTGGTGGTGTCGTCGAGCCGCCCGCTCCTCGCCGCCATTCTCGCCTTCGCCTTGGCCGGCATCCTTGGCTGGCTTTACGGCGCGGTGCGCAAAGAGGGGCAGGCGCGGCAGCGCGAGTGCGACGACCTGCGGCGCGTGAATCTGTTCCTCGACGCGACCTTCGAAAGTCTACCGCTCATGATCTTCGTGAAGGACGCCGAGAAGCTGTCGTTCGTGCGCGTCAACCGCTACTGCGAGCACCTCACCGGCATGACCCGCGCCCAATTTCTCGGCAAGAACGACTTCGATTACTTCCCGCCCGAACAAGCGCGCTTCTTCCAGGAGAAGGATCGCGCGACGCTGGCGTCCGGCGAGCTCACCGACATCGTCGAGGAGCCCATCGAGACCGCCCACGGCAAGCGCTGGCTGCACACCCGCAAGGTCCCGCTCCGCGACGCCGACGGCACCCCGCTCTTCTTGCTCGGCATCAGCGAGGACATCACCGACAGAAAACGCGAGGCCGAAGAGCTGCGCGCCGCCAAGGAAGCAGCGGAGGCCACCAGCCGCGAATTGGAGTCGTTCAGCTATTCCGTCTCGCACGACCTGCGCGCGCCTTTGCGCGCCATCGACGGGTTCTCCGCCGCGGTGCTCGAAGATTACGGGCCGAAGCTCGACGAGGAGGGGCGCGCCTGCTTGCGCAGAGTGCGCGCCGCGGCGCAGCGGATGGGTGAATTGATCGACGACCTGCTCGATCTGTCGCAGGTGTCCAGGCAGGAATTGAACCGCGAGCGCGTCAACCTGAGCGGCCTCGCGCGGGTCATCCTGGGCGAATTGCAGAAGCGCGATCCGGAGCGGCAGGTGACCGTCACCATCGACCCGAACCTCTCCGCCGAGTGCGACGCGCGGCTTCTCCGGGTGGCCTTGGAAAACCTCTTCGGCAACTCCTGGAAATTCACTTCCAAGAAACCCGCCGCGAGCATCGCCTTCGGGCGCGACGGGACGGCGTTCTTCGTCAAGGACGACGGCGCCGGGTTCGAGATGGACTATGCCAACAAGCTCTTCGGGGCCTTCCAGCGGCTGCACGGCAAGCACGAGTTCGAAGGCACGGGCATCGGGCTCGCGACCGTGCAGCGCATCGTCCACCGCCACGGTGGCCGGATCTGGGCGGAGTCGGAGCCGGGCCAGGGCGCGACCTTCCATTTCACTCTCGGTCCCTCGCCATGACCGACAAGCCGATCCTGCTCGTCGAGGACAATCCCGACGACGAGCTCCTCATGCTTCGGGCGCTGCGCAAGTCGAAGGTGAACCGCGAGATCGTGGTCGCCCGCGACGGCGTCGAAGCGCAGCGCCTCCTGGACAAGCTCTCGCCCGTGCTGGTGGTGCTCGACCTGAAGCTGCCCAAGGTGGAGGGCCTGACCGTCCTGCGCCGGATCCGCGGCGATCCGCGCATCGAGCGGCTGCCGGTGGTGGTGCTCACCTCTTCGCGCGAGGAGCGCGATCTGGCCGAAAGCTATGCGGCCGGCGCCACCAGCTTCATCCGCAAGCCGGTCGAGTTCGAGCGCTTCGTCGAGGTGGTCCAGGCGGTGTGCGCGTACTGGGCGAGCCTCAACGAGCCTCCGCCGTAGGCTTCAACCCTTGGGGATCTGGACGGTGAACGTCGAGCCGGCCGCCGGCTCGCTCTTCAGTGTCACGGTCCCGCCGTGCGCCTCTGCGATCTGCCGCACGAGCCAGAGTCCAATCCCGAAGCCCGCATAGCTCCTTCCGGACGCGGCCCGATTGAAGCGCTCGAAGATGCGCTCCTGATCGCCGCGCGCGATGCCGATTCCCTGGTCCTCCACGACAAGCAGGGCCTCTTTTCCCAGGTCGTCGACCGCGATGCGCACCGGCCGCCCCTGGCCATATTTCAATGCGTTGGAGACGAGATTCGTCACCACGCTCTCGAGCCGCACGTCGTCCCAGTTGCCGGTGACCGGCCGCTCCGCCTTCACCTCGAACTGGGCGGCGGCGCCCGCCTCGACGAACCGCGCGACCACGTCCTTGACGATATGCGAGAGATCGCACGGCTTGCGCTCGAGCGCGATGCCCTGCTGCGCAACCTGGGTGATGTCGAGCAGGCGATCGACGAGCTCGTGCAGCCGGTGCGTGCCGCGCTCGATCAAGAGAAGCCGCTCCTTCATTGCATCCACCGGCTCGCCCCTGCCGAGCGCACGCCGGATGGCCTGGACCTGGAGCCGCAGCGTGGTCAACGGCGTGCGCAGCTCATGGCCGGCGAGGGTGAGGAATTCGTCGCGCACCTTGACCGCGAGCCGCAGCGCCTCGACCGCGTCGCGCCGCTCGTTGCGCGTCTTCACCTCGCGCAATTCGCGCAGGATCGCGGCCGAGAGCCGCTGCAGATTTCCCTTGGCCACGAAGTCGCTCGCGCCCGCCTTGAGCGCGCGGACCGCCGCTTCCTCGCCGATGGTCCCGGAGACGATGATGAAGGGCAGATCGACGTTGCGCTCGCGCAGGACGCTCAGGGCACCCAAGGCATCGAACCCCGGCATCGACCAGTCGGAGATGACGAGGTCGTACGTCCGCGCTTGCAGCGCCGCGATCAGCTCGTCGCGCGATTGCACCCGCGTCGAGGTCTGCGACCACCCGATCCGGGTGATTTCGCGGCGCAGCAGTTCGAAGTCGTCTTCGTCGTCCTCGAGGACCAAGACCCGCAGCGCCGGCCGGTCGGATTGAACGGGGTCGCCCACCGCCTAGCTGTTGCCTCATGCGGAACGCCCGCGCAACCTCCGCGCGCGTCAGTGTCGGCCAATGGTCGCGAATCAACCCGCGAGAAGCTCGATCCCGTCCGGCGACGGGTCGAGGCACTTCTCCTGGCAGCAGGCCGCCTGGTGGACGACCGACTGCGCCTTGCTCCACGCTTCGTCGAGCGCGGCATAGAGCCGGCCCACCGCCAGACGCGCCTGCGGGTCAGCGCGGTCGAAGCGCACTCCCGCCTTTCCGTTCTCGACGCTCATCACCGTCACCGAGCCGAGGTCCGCGGGAACGCCGGTGACGGGCGAGAGCAACCGCGCCGAGAGCGTATCGCCTTCGCCCAGGCCATTGACGTTCCCGAGCGCCGCTCCGCCCAGGCTCAGGTCGCGCAAGGTGACGAGCGTTCGATGCGCGCCGTGGCGCAACTCGAGGAAGAGGTTCGCGCCCAGGCGGCGGTGCTTGCGCTGCGACATCATCCCTTCGAGCTCGCGCCCGAGCGCGAGATCCGGACTGCGCAGCCACATCCCTTGGCCTGTGATGCAGGCGACCTCGGAGGTGATGATGCGGGTCTGATCGCTGTCGTCGAAGATCAATTCCAACATCGCGGTTGCGCCGGGACGCGCGCGCTTGTCGATGCCGGGAAAGAAGACGAGGCCCGACGTCTCCCGCACGTGGTAATGCCGCGACGCCTGCGCGCATGCGGCGAAACGGTACCGAAGCAGGATCTGGCTGCGCGCGAGGAGGCTCACAGATTTTCGCTAACATTCCCGGCGGGTAGGTTGATAGTGAGCGGTCAACCGCGGTTGTCGTACTACTCGCGCCGCGTCCAGATGACGGTCTTCTCGTTTCCGAAGGTGACCGTCCGGATGCGGCTCAGAACTTCGAGCGTGGATTGAAACCTGCCCGATCCGCCGCCTGCGGGCTCACCCAGGCTGACGAGCACGTTCAAGGAATCGCCTGCTTGCACCGAGCGCACGCCTGCGACGACGAGATCGCCCCGGGCCGCAACTCCCGAGATGTAGAGCACGTCGTTGGGCGATGCGCCGGCATCGCGGACGTCGAGCGGCCGCACATCCTTGGCTTCCGCGACCGCGGACGCAGTCGTCGCCGAGGGCGCCGAATGCGCGCAGGCGAGCGCGCTCGTGATCAGGTACAGCGCCATCGCCGCTGAGCGGTTCATGGGTCCTTCTTCGAAGTGGTCAACGTCCCCCGGCCGTTTTCAAGCTGCGACCCGGGCTCTGTGGATGCAACGTAAAAAGCCCCGGGGCGCTCACCGGCGCTCCGAGGCTCTGGCAAATCCGTGAGGCGCGTCACCGGCGCCCCACGTCTGCGAGCAAAAACTTCGCTGTTAGAACGTCCTGCTGAGCGCCTTGTACGAGTTGCCGAAGCCGACCGGAGCGCGGTCGTACGAGGCAGCGTCGACGGCGCCGTACACGCCGCCGGCCACGAGGCCGATGCCGGCGCCGATGGCGAGGTCGCGGCCCCAGTTGCTGTCTTGCGTGATCAGGGCGACGCCGCCGCCGATGGCGAGGCCGGCGAGGCCTCCGTAGAGCGCGTCGGTGGCGATGACCGCGCCGGGGCTGCGATGGGCGTGGACTTCGACCAGGGCATCCGAGAGCTGTTGATCACTCGAACGCTGATGCTCGGCGACCGTCAGCGTCTGGATGGACTGCGCGTTGGCGGAGAAGGAAAAGAGCAGAGCGGCTAGAGGAGCAATCAGGAGCTTCTTCATGTGCGACGCGACCCCCGCGTTGGTTGGTTGCAACTTCGTTACCAATCAACGTGGGGATACCTACGTCGCACCGCAATGGGCAGCCGGGCAGGCTTTCGGTTACTGCTTGGAGAGGGTCAGATTGCCGGAGAACGCGTCGGCCTCGATGACGCCCTCGCCCTTTCCATACGTCCCTTCCAACGAGCCGTGGCTTCCGTGGCGGCCGCGGCCAGAGCGCCGGACGTTCAGGTCCAGCCCGTCGCGCAACTCGCCGCTGTGCGACGAGTAGCTGAGCTCGAACGAGCTCTGCGGGGCCAGCGCGAGGTTGAGATCGCCCGAGACGGTGTTGGCAGAGAGGTGGCAGTCCCTGCCGCACGCGCCCTTGAAGTCGAGCGAGCCGGAGGCGGACTGGAACTCCACCTGGGGCGACGGATTGCGCATCGCAAGGCTCGCCTTGCCCGAGACGGTGTGCAGGCGCACGGGCCCTGCGGCGTCCTGGATCTGCACGTCGCCGGAGATGCTCTGCACGTCCACCTTGCCGACCTGCGCGAGGCGGATCTGACCCGACAGCGTGTGGACCTTGGCGGCATCCAGCCGCTGCACGTTGATGTCGCCCGACATGCTCTCGACTTCCAACCGGCTGCCCTTGGGCAATTCGACGTGGAGCTTGCCGCCGCGCAGGCTGTGGCGGTTCTTGAAGCGCGGCTCGACGCGGTCGCCGTACGAATAGAGCGACACTTCGGAGGAGCCGCGGGTGCCCTCCACCCGGACCATCACCTGCTGCTTGTCGGTGGAGGTCACGTCGATGTCTCCGCCCTGTGCGTTGACCCGGAAGGTGACCGGCCCTTTCACCGCCAAGGTCGCCTGGCCCTGGCCGCGCGCGTGGGCAGAGCTGTCCGAGTCCATCTCGTCGTCGTCATCGTGACGATTGATGCGGATGCGGGTGTTGGACATGCCCGGGGTCTGCATCCGGTAGATGTGCACGCCGTTCCGGTCTTCCCGCTGGAAGTTGGTGTCCGGGTACGAAGGCAGCGCCGGCATGGCAGGCAGCGGCGGCATCGGCGGCACGGGCGGAACCGGAGCGGCCGGCCCGCAATTGCCGACGCAGTCGTCGTCATCGTCGTCGTCGTTGCGATCCTCGTCCTCGTCGCGATCGCGGTGCTTCTGCTTGGCATGCGCGACCAGGAACGAGACGTCCGGCACCTCGATGCGCGGGATGCGGATCTCCGGGATGTGGATCGCGGGAATGTCGATGTCGAGATCCGGGATGTCGATGTCGAGATCCGGAACGTCGATGTCGATCTCGTCCGCGTCCTCGCGCGGCTGCGAATGAGGCTTTGCGGTCGGTTTGGGAGCGGCGAGGACCAGGGCGAAGAAAACTGCGGCGATCATGGTGTTGCCTCCTCTGAGTCTTGGATGACGTCGCGCAACGAGCGCAGGTATTCGGCGTAGCCGTCGAGGACGCGCATGCGGGCGCGGGCGTCGTCGGAAGCGACCGCCTGGCGCGACTGCGCGAGCTGGGCACGGGCGCGGGTGAGCGTCTCGTCCCACTTCTTGGCCAGCGCCGGATCGAGCTGAGGGCGCAGGGAATCGTATTCCGCCTCCAGCACCTGGGCGGCGTGGCGGTAGTCGTTCTCGGCGGTGTCGAGCGCAGCCAGGGCCTTCGCGTCGAGGTGCGGGTGGTGCCCGTTCGGCGGTTGGCCCGCAGCTCCGGCCGGCGCGCGCTGATCCTGCTGCGCAACCGGCGGCGGCTTGGGCTGTGCGGTGCCGGTGATCTCTTGAATCCGAGCGCGGTTGGCGTGGACGCCGAAGAAAATCGCGGCTGCGGCAGCGACCGCTCCCGCGGCGGCAACACCGCGGCGGTGCCAATGCGGTCGCCGGAGCAGCGGCGCTGGGACGGTGGCCGTGTTGGCGATGCGCTCTTCGACACCCTTCCAGAGGCCATCCACTTGCGGCTGCGACCGCTGCGCGAAGAGCGCTTGCTCGGCCTTGATCCACTCGACTTCACGCGCGCACTCGGCGCAGCCCGCGACGTGCGCAGCGGTTTCGGCCGCGCCCGCACCCTCGGCGAAGGCTTCCAGCTCTTCGATGTCCGGATGACCTGTCATGCCCGGCCCTCCAGGTAGGGCTGCAGCTCTTCGCGCAGCTTCTGCCGCGCGCGGTGGATCTCGTTCTTCACCTTCTGGAGCGGCCAGCCCATCGCGACTGCGATCTCGCCGTAGCCGAGGTCGTGATCGATGCGCATCAAGAGCGCGGCGCGCCGGTCTTCGGAGAGGGATTCGAGCGCGCCTTCCAGCATGCGGTCGGCTTCGCGGGTGAGCATCAGCGTTTCCGCGTTGGGGGCGCGGTCGATCTGCAGCGCGGGACCATCCTCTTCGGGCGCTTGGGCGCGGCCGTCGCGCCGCTTCTTCCGCAGGTGCTCGAAGAAGACCATCCGCGCGATCCCGAGCAGCCAGCCGGTGAGCGCGGCCGGCTGCTCCAGGGTCGAGAGCTTCTGGTGGGCGCGGACGAAGGTCTCCTGGGTGCCTTCGTCGGCCGCCGCGTCGTCCCTGAGCAGGTCGCCCAAAAAGCGTCGAACGCCGGGAGCTTGTCGATGAAAGATCACGCGAAAGGCCTCCGCATCGCCCGTTTTGGCGCGCGCCAACAGGTCGGCGTTGTCCAGGGCAGCTTGCACTTCGGCTGGTAGTGACGTTCGACGCACGGTGGTTTCAACGACCGTGGCGAACGGGTATGTCAGCCGGCGCCGGCCGCTACCGGAACGGCGGGCGCGCCGCTACCGGAACGGCGGGCGCGCGGCTACCGGAACTGGGGGCGCCGCGCCTATCGGAATTGGTCGCGCAGCCGGCGCAGCCCGACTTCGGTCTTCAGATCCTGCAGCTCCCCGCGGGCCACACGGGCGAGCGCATCCCTCAGCGAAACCCACTCCAGCCGCGCGCCCTGCTCGAAAGGCGAGCCGTCGCCCGGCGGCAAGTGCGGAGTCGCCCGCGGATCCACCTCGCAGGAGACGAAGTGGAACAGCTCAGGGCACATGCCCGGCGTGGGAAACATCGGGGTGCCCAGGACCTTCACCGAAGACGGGTCGATGCGAATGCCCGCCTCTTCGTAAGCCTCGTCCGCGGCACGCTTCGCGACGTCGTCGCCCTCTTCGAGAATGCCGGCGACGAGCTCGGTGAACTGCAGCGGCCTTCGCTCGGGGCGGCCATACTGCAAGGGAACGCGCACTCCGGAACGGAGCAGCACTTCCACACCCAGCGTCGCCTGCCTGAACAGCACCAGGACGACCGCGTCCAGGCCCATGGGCCGCTCGACGAAGTCCCAGGTGCCCTCCTTCGTTCTCGAACCGTCCTCGAGAATCATCCGCAGCCGCAGCCGCCGGATGAGGAGGTGTCCGCCGCGCCCTGCCCGCTCGTCCGACAACAGCTCGACGCCTTTGACCTGCACCGCTCCTCCGCCGCCCTCGCCCGAAACCGCGAAGGTTCAAAGCTATGCATTGCGCGCAATCTCGCGCGTGTCGCGTACGGGCTGCTCGCCGGGCCGCCGGACTACCGGCTGCGCTCGCGGCGGAGGTCAGCCATCATCGCGACGAGAGCGCAGGCGATGGCGAAACGCGGCTCGATCGGATCTTCGACGGGCAGGATTCGGAGCTGGAAGACCCTGCGAAAGAAGTGAAACTCCTGCCGCACCCGCGCGACCGTGCGGCCCCCGAGATCGATGCGGTGTTGTCCGGGAAGCAGGCGGAAGAAGCGCCGCCACAAGGCCGGCCCCTCCTCCACCATTTCGCCTGCCGGCGCATCGTCGTCGCCGAGGATGTCCCATTGATCGCGAAACAGCGACGCGACTCCCCGCGTGCGCAGGCAGCCGAGCCGTGCGCCGCCCGGATCGAGCAGGTCGTGCTCGCGATCGAGCGTCGCGAGCCTGCGGGTGCGGATGACGAACAAGGGAGAGAGCTGCGCTTCGTCGGCGTAGGCCACGAGCTCGGTGCGGAGCCGGAAGAACGGCTGTTCCACCGTCGCGACGAGCTGTCCGTCGGGCGCATAGACGCGCGTAACCCTTTGAAACCCGGCCGAAAAGAAGGGACGCACCAGCTCGTAGGCGGGATGGTCGAAAGGCTGCAATTGCATCCGCGCATGCGAAGGCCTTCAACGCGCTTTCGTCAAGGTTTCTTTGTATTGTGCAAATCGTATGCGTAAAGTGGGCGTTTACGGGGGTCCCGCGCGCAATGCCCGACTCGATCGAAGTGACGCTCGTACTCGCAGAGGACCCGAAGCGCGTCTTCAACGCGTGGATGGATCCCCGCGAGCACTCTGAGTTCACCGGCGGCGGCCTTGCCACCATCGAGCCTTGGACGGGCGGCCGCTTCACCGCCTTCGAAGGCGACGTGCACGGCATCTTCCTCGGCGTCGACGCCCCGACCCGCATCGTCCAGACCTTCCGGACGCCCGACTTTCCGCCCGAGGCGCGCGACTCGCGGGTGACAGTCCTCTTCGAAGAGGCGGACGGCGGAACCCGCGTGCGCATCGTCCACAGCGACGTGCCGCCCTCGCTGCACAAGAAGCTGCAGAAGATCTGGGACACGGGGTACGTGAAGACGCTGGCGAAGTACTTTTTGAAGACGCCGAAAAAGGGCGGGAAGAAAGCGGCGCCGGAAGCCGGGAAGAAAGCTGCCGCCGCGAAACAGCCCGCGGAGGCGGTCGAACGAAAGCCGGCGGCGGGCGCGAACAAAGCGCCGCAAGCAACCGGCGCTGCCGGACAGAAATCGAGCGCGGCGGGGGCGGCAAAGAAAGCGGCGGCGCCCGCGGTACAGAAGCCGGCCGCGAACAAAGCCGCGCCGTCCCAGAAAGCTGCGGCGGCTCAAAAACCGGCCGCGCCTCAGAAAACCGCAGCGCCTCAGAAACCGGCCGCGCCTCAGAAAGCCGCAGCGCCTCAGAAGCCGGCGGCACCTCAGAAAGCGGCGGCGCCTCAGAAAGCGGCGGCGCCTCAGAAACCGGCGGCGCCTCAAAAAGCCGCAGCGCCGGCCGCTGCCAAGAAAGCCGCACCGCCGCCGCCCGCGAAAACAGGTGCGGCCAAGAAGCCTGTCGCTCAGGCGGTGAAGAAGGCTTCCGCGCTGGCACAGAAGGCGCTGGCCTGGGCCAAGAAGACCGCCGCCAAAGCGCCGGCCGCCAAGGCGACCTTGGCCAAGACCATCAAGAACCGCGCCCAAAAACGATCTTCTCGTTCCTGAGCAGCCGCCCCGCCCAGACGAGGAACAAGGCGCCCGCAACCCCCGCCGAGAGCGCGGCGAGCACGAACCACAGCGCCGGCCGTCCCTCGCCGCGGAGCACGTCGGTCATCAAGACCGTCTGGCCCAAGACCGGCACCGCCATCATCCACAGCTTGGTCTTGATCGGCGAGAGCGAGAGGAAGGTCGCCGGAATGACCGGCACCATCATCAGCATCGAGAGGTACGTCTGCGCTTCCTTGAAGGTGCGGGCGAAGAGCGCGAGCGTGATCTGCATCGCCGCGGCAAACAGCGCGAGCGGCAAGGACGCCGCGAGAAGTCCCGCCGTCTCGCCCGCGCCGAGCTGAAAGCGCACTCCCAAGTCCTGCAGCGGCACTCGCCTGACCGCGAGCCAGAAGCCAAGCATCGCGACGCCCATCGCCGCCACCGTCACCAGCACCACCGCCAGCCACTTGCCCAGCACCACCGCCTCGCGAGAAACCGGATTGACGAGCAGCGGCTCCAAGGAACCGCGCTCTCGCTCTCCCGCAGTGCAATCGATGGCGAGATGCAGGCCGCCGACGAATGCGGCCAGCAAAAGGAAGAGCGGAATCATCGACAGCGCGTTGGCGGCGGTGCGTTCGGCCGTGGCGACGTCGAGCTCGGTGAGGTCGAGCGGCGCGACCAGACCGGGCGAGACGCCGCGCGCGATCATCCGCAGGGCGCTCAAGCGCTGCGTGTACACCTCGAGCAGCCGCCGCGCGCGGGTCACGTGCGGGCGGGCCTTGTTGTTCGAGCTGTCGTAGGCGAGTTGCAACGGTGCGCTGCGGCCGGCCTCGAACTCCTTGCCGTAGTCGGAGGGGATCGAAAGCGCGAGGTCCATCTTTCCGTCGCGGACCTGTGCCTCGAAATCCGCCGGCGCCGGCTCGATCACCGCTCCTCCACGCTGGAGAAAGGCGATCAGGTGGGGCGCGTTCTCCGCGCCGGCCACCGGAATGACGAGCGGTTTGTCCTCCCGGCTCCAGGACGCGAGCATCATGAACATCCCGAGGAAGAAGACCGGCCCGAGGATGGGGACGAGGAGCCCCGAGAGCATGCTGCGGCGGTCGCGGGTGTGGTCGCGAAGCTCCTTCTTGAAGACGGCCAGCATCATCGGCCGCGCTCCTTCTTGAAGACGGCCAGCATCATCGGCCGCGCTCCTCGCCCGGCGCGGTCGCCGAGCCGGCCGCCGCGCCGACTTCGCTGCCGACCAGGCCCTGGCCGCTTCCGATGATGGAGACAAACGCCTCTTCCAGGCTGGGCGTCCCTGCCCGCGCCCGCAGCTCGTCGGGCGTTCCGTCCGCCACCACCCTGCCCCGCGCCACCACCACGATGCGGTCGCAGAGGGCGCTCACCTCCTGCATGACGTGGCTGGAAAACACCACGCACTTGTTCTGGCCTTTCAGCTTCTTGATCAGCTCGCGGACGGCGCGGGTGGCGAGGACATCGAGGCCGTTGGTCGGCTCATCCAGGAGCACGTTCTTCGGCTCGTGCACGAGCGCGCGCGCCAACGCCACCTTGACGCGCTCGCCGCTGGAAAAGCCTTCGGTGCGGCGGTCGGCAATGGAGGTCAAATCCAGCTCGGCGACCAGCTCGTCGATGCGCCGCTCGAGCTTGTCTTTGGGAATGCCGTGCAGCTCGCCTGCGTAGCGCGCGTGCTCTCGGGTGGTCAGCCGGGGATAGAGCCCGCGCGCATCCGGCAGGACGCCCAGGCGGCGGCGCGCTTCCATCGGCTCCTGCACCACGTCGTGGCCGTCGACGAACGCGGTGCCGGAGTCGGGCTCGATCAGCGTGGTGAGCATCCGCAGCGTCGTCGTCTTGCCGGCGCCGTTCGGACCCAACAGGCCCGTCACCACTCCGTCGTCGGCCCGGAAGCTGACCTCTTCGACCGCGGTCAGCCGCCCGAAGCGCTTGTGCAGCCTGCGCGCCTCGATCATGGCGTCGGCCCCGCGAAGCTGACGAAGAACGGCGGCCGCTTCAATGGCGCAAGGCAGGAGGCGTCGAGCGCGGCCGGATCCGGCTTCTGCAAGAACTGGTCGATCAGCCTTGGGACGCAGCCTTCGGCGACGGTGCCGTGGCCGACTCCGGGCACCACGAACTTGCGGCTGTTCGGCAGCGTCTGTGCCGCGATGTCCGCCCACCTGGGCGGGGTTGCGGGATCGAGCTCGCCGGAGAAGAGCAGGACCGGCGCGTCGCTGTGGATGGCGGCCCTCGGCGGCGCGTCACCCCGCGGCCAGAAGCTGCAGATGCGCAAGAAGCTCTCCGCGATGGTGGGGCCGAGGAAGGTGCCTTTCGCGGCCTCCTTCGCCTCGGCCTCGGTCACCCCGCGCAGGTCCTCGGCGCAGGCGACGGAAAAGGTCATGCCGGTGCTGAGCCCGCGGGCCTGCTCGAAGCTCGCGACCGCGGCGACGAAGGGCCCGAACTCGCCGTCGGAAGCGCGGTCGACGATCAGCGGGACGAGGCTCGCCAGATCCTGCTGGTAGAGGATGTTCTGCACGCCCGACGCGAAGGCGGTGCGGCCGATGGTCACTTCGCTGACCGCGCCGGTGCGCGGGTCCTGCACTTTGGCCTTCTTGGGATTGGATTCGAGCTCCGCCAGCAGCCGGTTGAAGCGCTGCGAGAGATTGGGGAAGGTGCGCGCGCAAGCTGCGTCCGCTTCGCACTGTGAAAAGAGCAGATCGATGGAGCGTTGGGCGTCCTGCGCGAAGTTCAGCGGCAGGATCAGCTGCGGGGGCGCGACCCCGTCGAGAACGGCGCTGCGCGCGCTCGGTGCATGGTCGCGCAGGTACACCAGCGCGGCGCGAGTCCCGTACGATCCGCCCCAGAGGTTGATCTGCGCATACCCGAGGGCGGCGCGCACTTCGTCCAGGTCCTGCATGGCGATGGCGGTGGTGTAGAAGCGCGGGTCGGCGTCATAGCCGCGCAAGCACTCCTTGAACTTTGCGACGTCCAGCGTGTTGGTTTTCAGCCGCTCCGCGAGCGTCGCGTCGGGCGCGATCGGATCGCAGCGCAACGGGTTCGACGAGCCGGTGCCGCGCTGGTCGACCAGCACCAGATCGCGCGTCCTGCGCACGCGCTCGAATGCGCCCAGCAAAGGTCCGAACGCCTCCGTCGCGGCCTGACCGGGACCACCGGCGAGAAGGAACAGCGGGTCCGGGGCCGGATCTCGCGCCAGCGCCGGAATGACCGCCACCCGCAGATCGATGTGCCGGCCCTGCGGGTGCGCACGATCCTCCGGAACGCGCAGCGTCCCGCACTGCGCGGGAATGCCGCTGCCCTTCAACCTGCAGGGCGACAGCGCCACGCGCGGGCCCGCCGCGGGAGGCGCCGCGGTACACGCGGCCAGGAGCAGGACGGTCAGGCGCATGGAGCGGCCGGAACGATGCCAAAGGCCGCGTGCGAGCGAAAGGGGCTTGCATCGGACAGCTCGCGACGCATCCTCTCGCGCGTGGACGTCATCGTCGTCGGCGCAGGCATGGCGGGCCTCCTCGCCGCACGCGAGCTGAGCCGTGCCGGCAAGCAGGTCCTGGTGCTGGAGGCGCGAGACCGGCTCGGCGGCCGGACGCACACCATCCATCCCGACGGCTGGCCCATCCACCTCGACACCGGCGCGGAATTCGTCCACGGAAGGCCGAAGGAGTTGCTCGAGCTCGTGCGAGGAGTCAGGGACCTGGGCGGCCGGCATTACCAGACCGGGGTCATCCCCGTCGGCGGCGAATGGAGCGAGGCGCTGGAAAAGCTCGGCGACCTGCCGTCGCGGCGAGAGCAGACCGTACAGGCGGCGCTCTCGTCGCGCAGCTTTCGGAAGAAGACGACCGAGTCGGAGCGCGAGCTCCAGGCGGAGTACCTGGAAGGCTTCAACGCCGCGCGCATCGACCGGGCCAGCGTGAAGGCGATCGCGCAGCAGACGGAGGCGGCGGACCAGATCGAGGGCGAGCGCATCGGCAAGCCGCCGCGCGGCTATGGGCCAGTGGTTGCGAAGCTCGCGAGAGGGTTGCAGGTGGGGCTTGACAGCCCGGTGCGCGAAGTCCGGCAGGCGCGCGGTTTCGTCGAAGTCGCGACGGAACGAGCGGTGTTTCGCGCCGAGCGCGCGCTCGTCACCGTGCCGCTGGGCGTACTGCAGGCGGGCAGCATCCGCTTCCCGCAATTGCCGTCGTGGAAGCGCGAGGCGATACGGAAGCTCGCGATGGGGCCGGTGGTGAAGATCGCGCTCCTCTTCGACGAGCCGCACTGGCCGCGCAACCTCGGCTTTCTCCACGCTCGCGGGCAGGCCGTCCCGATCTTCTGGAAGCTGCACGCGCGGGCGCTGATGGGGTGGGCCGCCGGACGGGCAGCACTGAAGCTGAAGGACCCGGCGAAGGAGGCGGTGCGGTCGTTGGCGGCTGCGCTGGGGCGCAAGCTGAAGCCGCGCGATGTCGTGGTCTTCGACTGGCAACAGGACGACCTTTCCCGCGGCGCCTATAGCTGGGTGCCGGTGGGCGCACTGTCGCAGCAGAAAGCGCTGGCAAAGCCGGTCGGCCGCATCCACTTCGCCGGCGAAGCGACGGAGTTCAATGGCCACTGCGCAACCGTGCACGGCGCGCTGATGACCGGCCGCCGGGCAGCGCGCGAGATCCTCACCGCTCTGTGACAGCGTTTATGGCTTCGACCGCGCCGCCGCGCTCGCGGCCTTCGCGGCTTCGCCGGTGGCATCGCGGAATTCGATGGCGCCGACGTGCAGCGCCGAAAGGCCGCTCTCGATCTGCGCCTTCGGGCCCACCACCACGATGGCCATCTTGTCGGGGTGCAGCCGGTCGCGCGCTGCACGGGCCACGTCGTCCTGGGTGACCGCCTCCACGTGCTCCTCGAAGTGCGCGTAGTAATCGTTGGGAAGGCCGTGGGCCCAGACCGACGCGTATGCCTGCGCCGTCTGCTCGTCGCTGGTCAGCCGCGAAGGCACTTCGTGGACCAGCGCCGCCTTCGCATCCGACAGCTCCGCGTCGCTGACCGCGCCCGTCTGCATCCGGGTCAGCTCGCGCAAGAACTCCGAAAGCGCTTCCGGCGTTTTGTCGCTCACCACTCCGGCCTCCGCGATGAACGGGCCTGCCTCGCGGTGGGTTTCGAAGAAACTGCCCGCGCCGTACGAGTACGCGTGCTCGCTGCGCAGGTTGCCGTTGAGGCGGGAATTGAAGGTGCCGCCCAGAATGGCGTTCATCACCCGCGCCGCGAACACGCCCTTGTCGGCCGAGGCCACCCCAATCTCGCCAATCCAGATCTGCGACTGCGGCGCGCCCGGCTTGTCCACCAGCGTGACTACCCGCTGCCCCGTCTTCGGCAGCGCGTGCTTGCGCGGCTTCGGCGCCGTCGAATCCGCCCAGCTCCCGAAGCGCTGCGACAAGAGCGGCTCGAGCTGCGCCGCGGTCACGTCGCCCACCACGAAGATGGCCGCGTTGGAAGGCCGGAACGCGCCCGCGTGCCACGCCGCCACATCCTTGCGTGTCAGCGCTTGGATGGACTTCACCGTCCCTTCGGCCGGAAAGCCCCAGGGATGCTTTTCGCCGTAGATCATCCGCGAGAGCACGTGCTGGCCGATGGTGGCCGGATCGTCGAGGGCCTGCGCAATCTGCCCGAGCCGCTCCTGCTTCACCCTGGCGAGGTCTGTGGCAGTGAAGGCCGGATGGAGCGCGACGTCAGCGAAGATCTCCAGCGACTTCGCCAGCGCATCAGGCAATGCCACGAGGCTCAACACCGCCGAGTCGGCGTCGGGCTGCACGTTGTAGCGCGCGCCCAGGTCTTCGAAGCCCCGGGCGATGGAGGCCGCGTCGCGCGACTTCGTTCCTTCGTCGAGCATGTCGAGGGTGAACGAGGCGAGGCCGGCGCGGCCGGGCGGATCGGTGTCGGCCCCCGACCGCACCGCCAGCGCCACCGCGACCAGGGGAACTTCGTGCCGCTCGATCAGGTACACGTGCAGACCGTTTGGCAGCGTCAGCTCCTGCGGGACGGGCGCGCGAAACGGGGCCGCTTCAGCGGGCTTTGGCGGGGCGGCGCGGAAGGGAGCATCCGGCGTCTGCGCCGGCTGTGCCTGGGCGGCCTGTGCGGCAGAAGTTGCGACGCGCTCAGAGCTGGCAGCAGACTGCGGAGCCGCCTGCGGTGCAGCGAGCGAGTGGCCCTCTGTCGCCGACTTCGATCCGCCTTCGTGCGCGCACCCGACAGCGACAAGAGCAGCCGCGAAAGCGCGCGCGCGTGCCGTCCCGAAACCCGGGTTCATTTCGCACCTTCCTGCGGCAGCACCGTCACCGTCGCGCGGTGTTCGTCCCCCAGGTATTTATTCGCCGCCGCCTGGACATCCTGCGGCGTCACCGCCAGCACCTTCTCCAGATACGGCGTGAACTGCCCCGGATCGCCCGTCCGGAATTCGAAATCGTTGAGCACGTCGGCCTTCCCCCCGAACCCGCCGACGTTTTCGAGCTGGGCAAACAAGGACGCCCGCAAGTTCCGCTTCACCCGCGTCAGCTCCTCCTCGGAAGGCGGCGCATCGCGCAGCGCCTTGATCTCCTGCGCCAGCGCGTTCTGCACTTCCTCGGGCGTATGCCCGGCCTGGACCGTGGCCGTCACCTCGACGAGCCCGCCCAGCCGCATCCCCGGATCCCACGCTGCCGACACGTCCTGCGCGATCTTCTGCTGGTAGACGAGGTCGTGATAGAGCCGCGACGACTTCCCGCCCGCCAGCACCAGCATCAGCGGCGTGATGGCGGGATCCTCGAGCGGCCTCGGCCCGACCCACCCGGTCAGTATCTTCGCGAGCTGCACGGAATCGCGCAGCGTCTCCGACTGCGCCGCCCCCTGCGCCTGCGGCGCCGCTTCGATGGGCGGGCGCGCCGGCCCCCGCACGATGGGGCCGAAGTACTTCTCCACCAGCGGCTTCACCTCCGAAGGATTGAAATCGCCGACGATGGCAATCGACGCGTTGTCCGGCGAATAATAAGCGCGAAAGAACGCCTTCACGTCTTCGAGCGACGCCGCCTTCAAGTCCTCGAACGAGCCGATCACGTAGCCGTAATACGGGTTCGGCTTCGGATACAGAAGCTGCACCAGCCGCTCCTCGGCCCGCCCATAAGGCACGTTGTCGATGCTCTGCCGGCGCTCGTTGCTCACCACCTCGCGCTGGGTGTCGAGCTTTTTCTGATCCACCGTATCGAGCAGAAACCCCATCCGGTCGCTCTCCAGCCACAGCGCAAGCTCGAGCCGGTCCTTGGGCATGGTTTCGAAGTAATTGGTGCGGTCCCATTCGGTCGAGCCGTTCAAGTTGGTGGCGCCGTTCCGCTCCAGGGTGGCAAAGACGATGCGCTCGTCGCCCTGCAAGTGCTTCGAGTCCTGGAACATCAAATGCTCGAACAGGTGCGCAAAGCCGCTCCGCCCGGGCCGCTCGTTGGCCGCGCCGACGTGGTACCAGAGGTCGACCGCCACCAAGGGCGAGCGATGATCCTCGGAAAGGATCACCGTCAATCCATTCGGTAGCTGATATTTTTCGAAAGGGATCTGCGGCAGCGCCACGGTGGTCGCGGCGAGGAGAAGAGCGATCATGCGCGGTTTGGTAACGCGTTCTCCAAAGTCTCGCAAATGACGTTGGCGGCGCGTCGTGCTGTCTCGCGGGAACGCCTGCGTCTAGGGATGGTGGGAGAATGCCCCTAGAGCGGACGCGGCTCCAGCGCTACACGTTCCTGGTCTTGTTCGCGCTGGCGCTCTATGCGTTCTGGCGGACCATCGAGCCCATCTGGGTGCCGCTTTTGATGGGCATGGTCATCGCGGTGGGCGCGCACCCGCTCCACGAGCGGCTCTTGCGAAAGTTGGGCGGCCGCCGTCCGGGGATCTCCGCCGCCATCCTCACCGCCGCGGTGATGGTCATCGTGCTGTCGCTCTTCGCCTTCCTCGTCTTCGTCGTCGGTCAGCGGATCATCCGCATCGCCCAGGACATCGCCACCCGCTACCAGAACCACGGCGCGGTGGGCCTCCTCGGCCGCGACGTGACCCGCCTGTTGATGCGCTTCGGGCTCCGGCCGGACAACATCCAGGAGCGCGTCGCCGACATGGCCCGCAGCGTCGCCGATCTGCTCGGCCACGGCGCGACCGGCCTCCTCGCCGGCCTCTTCTCCGCCATCTTCATCTTCATCTTCACCGCGATTACTTCTTATTATCTGTTGCGCGAGGGCGCCGGCGGCACCGATTGGCTGGTGGAGATCATCCCGCTGCCGGACGGCCAGGTGAAGGAGATCGTCGCCGACGTCCGCGACGTCACCCGCGCCATGCTGATGAGCACCGGCGTCATGTCCTTGTACCAGGCTCTGGTCGCGGGCGTCGGCTATTGGGCGCTCGGCGTCGACAGCCCCATCGTCTGGGCGTCGTTGACGGGCATCGCCTCCATCCTGCCGGCGCTCGGAACCGCGCTCGTCTGGGTTCCCATCGGCATCGTGCAAATGGCGACCGGCCACCTCTATCGCGGCCTCGGCGTCCTTCTCTGGGGATCGGTCGCGGTGGTCATCGTCGCCGACTACATCCTGCGGCCGAAGCTGGTCGGCAGTCGCATCAAGATGAACGACCTGTTGGTGTTCGCCGCCATCTTCGGCGGCATCGAGGCGTTCGGCATCCTCGGCATCGTGCTCGGACCCATCGCGGTCGCGGTCCTCTTGTCGCTCTTGCGCATCTACCAGCGCGAGTACCGGCCGGAAGGCCCCGTCAAAGCGCCCGACCCGACGGTGCCCGACAGCACGCCGCCGCAAGTCGCTCCTTGAGCCGAGGCCGGCTCAGCCTCTATAGAAGCGCGACTCATGTCCAAGGCGCGGGCGTCGGGAACGGTGGGGACGCTCGTCGCCATCTTCTACATCTTCCTCTGGGCCTCGGCGTTCGTGCCGAGTCGCCTGGTCTCGATCTCGGCGCCGCCCTTGTGGATCCTCGCCCTCCGCTTCGTCGTCGCAGGCGGGGTTTTGCTGGCCGGGGCGCTCTTCGCCGGCATCGCGCTGCCGAGGACGCGTTCGCAATGGTTGTGGCTCTTGGCGCTCGGGTTCACCGGCAACACCATGTATCTCGGCTTCACCTACCTCGCGCTGCGGCACCTCTCGTCCGGCATGGGCGCGATCATCGCCAGCACGAACCCGCTCATCCTGGCTCTGGCCGCGCCCTGGCTCTTGAACGAACCGCTGACGCTCCGCAAGCTCGCCGGAATGCTGCTCGGCTTCGGGGGCGTCGTCATCGCCATGCACTCCCGCGCAGGCACGCAGTCGGCGCGCCCTTGGGACGTGCTCTTGGCGGTGTTGGGCGTGGTCGGATCGATGGCGGCGACCATCATCTACAAGCGCATGCAGGACCGGCCGCACCAATTGATGTTAAATGCGGTGCAGCTCGCGGCGGCGGGCGTCTTCTGCATTCCGGTCGCGCTCGCGCTGCACGGACCGCCGGTCGTGCACTTCACCTCGACCGTGGTGATTGCGCTCATCTATCTCGTGCTGGTGATGAGCATCGGCGCATCGCTGCTCTGGTTCTGGCTCTTGCGCCACGGCGATGCGAGCCGGGTCACCGCCTGGTACTTCCTGACGCCCGTCTTCGGCCTCTTGACCGGCGCGGTCCTCTTGCACGAACGGCTGGTCTGGATGGACGCGGTCGGCCTCGTCGTCATTGCCGTAGGACTCATGCTCGTCACCCGCGAACCCGTCCGGGGATGAGCTCGCTGCTTCTGCCCGAGCGGGCGGGCCCAGGCGTGTGCGCAGGGCGGCCGTGGGTTTCCTTTCTGCACAGGCATTCCCTACATTTCTGTATGCAGATCGAACGCATGGAGGACGGAGACAACTGCACGCTGCAGATCGGCGGCCACGTCGAGCCGTCGAGCGCCCGCGAGCTGTTCGAGCGCGTCTTGCAAGAGGATTGCTCGAAGGTGGTGCTGGACTTCACCGCGTGCGAGGTGGAAGACCGGGCGCTTGACCAGTTGGCCGAGCTGCTCAACCAGGCGCGCATGAATGTCGCGGTGCGGGGGCTGCGGATGCGGCAGCTCCGGCTGCTCGAGTATCTCGGCGTGACCACCGCGTCCGCCCTCCAATAGTCCCAAGCGGAGGAGCGCACGTCGCGGGCCCGGCGCGCTACACTGCGCCGCGCATGCCGACGCATGAAGTTGCGAACCAGCCGCCTCCGCTCGAGGACTACGACCCGCTTGCCCTCGACCCCGCGCTCCAGGAAGGCTTGCGCCGCGAAGGCGCCGCGTATGCCGCGGCAAAGATCGCCCAGCTCGGGCGCAAAGCCGCCAGTCGCGAGATGCTCGAGCACGGCCGCCTCGCCAACGAGAATCCGCCCAAGCTGAAGACGCACGACCGGTTCGGCCATCGCGTGGACGAAGTCGAATTCCATCCTTCGTGGCACGCGCTGATGCGCTTCTCGGTCGAGAATGGCGTCCACGCAGGATCCTGGCGCGAGCCACGCGAGGGAGCGCACGTCGCCCGGGCCGCCAAGATGCTGCTCGTCTCGCAGACCGACTACGGCCACGGCTGCCCCATTTCGATGACCTATTCGGCCTTTCCCGCGCTGCAGCGCGAGCCGCGGCTGTTCGAGGAATGGTCGCCCCGCATCACCTCGACGGAGTACGACCCCCGCTTCTTGCCTGCGTCGCAAAAACGCGGCGCGCTGGTGGGAATGGGGATGACCGAAAAGCAGGGCGGCTCCGACGTGCGCGCCAACACCACTCGCGCCGAGCCGCAAGGCCAGGGCGTGTACGCGTTGACCGGGCACAAATGGTTCTGCTCCGCGCCCATGTCGGACGCCTTTCTCGTCCTCGCGCAGGCGCCGGGCGGCCTCTCCTGCTTTCTCTTGCCGCGCTGGAACGGCCAGGAGCGCAACGCCATCCACCTCCAGCGGCTCAAGGACAAGCTCGGCAATCGATCGAATGCCTCCAGCGAAATCGAGCTGCACGGCGCCATCGCGCGCATCGCCGGCGAAGAAGGCCGCGGCGTGCAGACGATCTTGGAGATGGTCAACCACACCCGGCTCGACTGCGTGATCGGATCGACCGCGATGATGCGGCATGCGCTGCTTCACGCGGTCCACCACACCCGCCACCGAAAAGCCTTTGGGCGGCTTCTCTCGGAGCAGCCGCTGATGCGCGCCGTCCTCGCCGACCTGGCCGTCGAATCCGAAGCGGCGACCGCCTTGATGCTGCGGCTCGCCCGCGCCTACGACCAGAGCGACGCGCCGTTCCGCCGCATCGCCACCGCGGTCGCCAAGTTCTGGGTCTGCAAGCGGGCAGCGCCGATGGTGGCGGAGGCGCTCGAATGCCTGGGCGGCAACGGCTACGTCGAGGAGTCAGGACTGCCGCGCATCTACCGCGAGGCGCCTTTGAACTCCATCTGGGAAGGGTCTGGCAACGTCATCTGCCTCGACGTCTTGCGGGCGTTGACCAAGGAGCCGCAGGCGCGCGAGGCGCTCTTGCAGGAGATTCGGGCCGCCATCGGCGCTGACCGCCGGCTGGACGCCGCCATCGATGCCGCCGAAGCGTTGCTCGTCCGTCCGGAAGAGGCGCAAGCGCGGACGCTGGTCGAGTCGCTCGCGCTGGCGCTGCAGGGTTCGCTCCTGGTCCGCTTCGCCCCGCCGCCGGTCAGCGATGCGTTCTGTGCGTCTCGCCTGGCGCGCGATCACGGCTTTACTTTTGGTACATTGCCGGCCGGGCTCGACACCGCAACCATTCTCACCCGGGCAGTCCCCGACTAGCAGGCGAGGTCACATGCGTTCCTACGTGCACGGCGTCAGCAGTATCCCGCTGCTCGGTGAAACCATCGCGGAGAACCTTCGCCGCACCGTCCAAGGCAAGCCGAACGCCGACGCGCTGGTCGTCCGTTCGCAGAACAAGCGCTACACCTGGCGCGAGCTCAACGAAGCGGTCCGCCGCGCCGGACGGGGTCTGATGGCGCGCGGCGTGCAGAAGGGCGATCGGGTGGGCCTGTGGGCGCCCAACCGTTACGAATGGGTCGTTCTGCAGTATGCGACCGCCAACATCGGCGCCATCCTCGTCAACCTGAACCCGGCTTATAAAACGGCCGAGCTCGAATATGCCCTGAAGCAATCCGGCACTTCGCTCCTCATCTATGCGAAGGCCTTCCGCACCAGCGACTTCCACGGAATGGTGCAGGAGGTGCGCCCCAAGTGCCCTGACTTACGCGAAGTGCTTCAGCTCGAGGAAGGCTGGGAGCAGCTCTTGAAGGACGCGGACAAGATCTCCGAGGACCAGCTCAAAGAACGGGAGAGCACGCTCGATCCGGACGATCCAATCAACATCCAATACACCTCCGGAACCACAGGCTTTCCCAAAGGCGCGACGCTCTCGCACAACAACATCCTCAACAACGGCTTCTTCATCGGCGAGACGCTCGGCTATTCCTACGGCGACCGCGTCTGCATTCCGGTGCCTTTCTATCATTGCTTCGGAATGGTCCTGGGAAACCTCGCCTGCACCACCCACGGCGCCTGCATGGTCATTCCCGGCGAGGCGTTCGATCCGCTGGCGGTCCTGGAGGCGGTGCAGGCCGAGAAGTGCACTTCGCTCTACGGCGTTCCCACCATGTTCATCGGCATCCTCGACCACCCGCGGCTGCAAGAGTTCGACGTCTCGAACCTGCGCACCGGCATCATGGCCGGCTCGCCCTGCCCGGTCGAGGTGATGAAGAAGGTGCAGAACGTCCTGCACATGCCGGAAGTGACCATCTGCTACGGCATGACCGAGACGGCCCCGGTGTCCACCCAGACTGCTCTCGACGACCCGCTGGAAAAGCGCGTCGGCACGGTGGGCCGCGTCCACCCGCACGTCGAAGTGAAAGTGGTCGATCCGGAGACCGGCCGCACCGTCCCGCGAGGGACGCCCGGCGAATTGTGCACCCGTGGGTACAGCGTGATGCTCGGTTATTGGAACAACGAAAGCGGAACTCGCGCCGCCATCGACACCTCGCGCTGGATGCACACCGGCGACCTCGCCACCATGGACGAGCAGGGCTATCTGAACATCGTCGGCCGCATCAAGGACATGATCATCCGCGGCGGCGAGAACATCTACCCGCGCGAGGTCGAGGAATACCTCTACGCGCACCCGGCCGTCAGCGACGCGCAGGTGATCGGCGTTCCCAGCGAAAAATATGGCGAAGAGGTGATGGCCTGGGTGAAGCTCAAGCCGGGCGCGAAGGCCGACGAATCGTCGATGCTGGCGTTTTGCAAGAACCGCATCGCCACCTTCAAGATCCCGCGCTATTGGAAATTCGTCGAAACGTATCCCATGACCGTCACCGGCAAGATCCAGAAGTACAAGATGCGCGAGCAAGCGATTCAAGAGTTGGGCTTGCACGAGGCGGCCAAGGTCAAGACGGCGTGAAGCTGGACGGGCTGGAAATCGAGACCCAGCACTTCGGCCCACGCGCAGGTCCCCAACTCGTCTTCCTGCACGAAGGCCTGGGCTCGCTCGGGCAATGGCGCGACTTTCCCGCCAAGGTCTCGGAAGCGACGGGCTACGGCGCCTTCGTCTACAGCCGCGCCGGTTACGGAAAGTCCGATCCGGAGCGGATGCCGCGGCCGGTGACGTACATGCACGAAGAGGCGCGCAAGCTTCCGCGCATTCTTGAGGAGGCGGGCATCACCGATCCAATCCTCGTCGGCCACAGCGACGGCGCCTCCATCGCCATCCTCTACGCGGGTGCGCATTCCTGCCGCGCGTTGATCCTGGAAGCGCCGCACGTCTTCACCGAGGAGCCTGGCCTGCGCAGCATCGAGAAGGCGCGCGACGCTTATCTGAACGGTGATTTGAAGCAGCGGCTTTCGCGCTGGCACAAAGACGTCGACGCCGCTTTCTGGGGCTGGAACGGGCCTTGGCTGCACCCCGACTTCCGCGCCTTCAACATCGAATCGTCCTTGCCGAACATCCGCGCGCCGATCCTGGTCATCCAGGGCGAAAACGACGAATACGGCACCCTCGCCCAGGTGGACGCCATCGCCCGGCAAGCGCCTCGGGCGGAAACGCTTCTGCTGCCCGACTGTGGCCACGCTCCGCACAAGGACCAGCCGGAAGCGACGCTCGCGGCGATTGCGCGCTTCTTGAACGCGCCGCGCGCTTCTTGAAAGCGCCGCGTGGTTCTTGAAAGCGCCGCGCGCTTCTTGAAAACTGACGAAACCGCGCCGCGGTGATACTTGCCCTTGGATGAGCGTTCGCACCGGGCTCGTCCTGCTCGCCGCCGCCGTCTGCCTCGCCTTCGCCTGGCTCGCCAAGGACATCCTCTTGGTCGGCTTCCTCGGCATCCTCATCGGCGTCGTGTTTTCGTTTCCGGTCGGCTGGTTCTCCCGGATCATGCCGAGGGGCGTGGCGGTCCTGCTGGTCCTGCTCCTCCTCGGCGGCGGCGTCGCGGCGATGGCGGCGTATGTCGCGCCCTCCATCTCCGAGCAGGTGAACGACCTCCAGCGCACGGGCCCAAAGGCGTTGAGCTCGGCGCGGCGCTGGCTGCGCGAGCGCGGCGAGGCCGGTCAGAAGATGCAGGAGGCGGCAGGCAAAGCCGCCAACAAGGCCGGCGAAGTCGCGGCGCCGGCGTTGATCGGGGCCGTTTCGGGACTCACCACCATCGTCCTCGTCATCGTGCTCGGCGCCTTCGTGGTGTCCGATCCGGAAACCTATCGGAAGGGCATCCGCTCGTTGGTTCCGAAGAACGACGAAGAGACCTTCGACGGCGCCTGGAAGCGGGTCGGCGGAGGCCTTCGCCGCTGGGTCGGCGGCATCCTCGTCTCGATGACCATCATGGGCACCTTGGCGGCGGCAGGTCTCGCGCTCGCGGGCATCCACGACTGGCTGCTCTTGGGTCTGTTGACCTTCTTCGGCACCTTCGTCCCCTACGTGGGCGCAGTATCGAGCGCGATTCCGGGGCTCCTGGTCGCAGCAACGCAGTCGCCGAAACACCTCTTGTTCGCGCTGCTCGTCTACGTGGGCGTGCACCTCGTCGAGGGCTATCTGGTGCAGCCGCTCATCATGAAGCGCGCCGTCGAGGTGAAGCCGGCCGTGCTCCTGATCTGGGCCGGCATCATGGGCGCCATTTTCAAGCTGGAGGGCGTCATCGTGGCGACGCCGCTCCTCGTCTGCATCCAGGTGCTGACCGACTACCTGTGGGTGGAACGCTCGCTCGGCAAACCGCCGGCGTGAGCGAAGAGCGACAGATATTGGCCGTAGCCTTCCTCGGCGAGCTTCGCCACCGGGATGAAGCGCAGCGAAGCCGAGTTCATGCAGTAGCGCAAGCCGGTCGGGCGCGGGCCGTCCTCGAACAAGTGCCCGAGATGTGAATCGCCCGTCTTCGAGCGAACCTCGGTGCGCCGCATGAAGTGCGAGCGGTCGTCGTGGGTGATCACGTTGGCTGCCTCGAGCGGCTTCGTGAAGCTCGGCCAGCCGGTGCCGGAGTCGAATTTGTCGAGCGAGCTGAAGAGCGGCTCGCCGGAGACGACGTCCACGTAGATGCCGGCCTCGTGGTTGTCCCAATAGGCGTTGTGGAACGGCGGCTCGGTTCCGTTGCGCTGCGTGACGGCGTACTGATCGGGCGTCAGCTTGTTGCGAAGGTCCGCATCCGACGGCTTTCCCGGCTTCTTCGTGCGCGGCTTGTGCGGCAAGGGGCAGGAGAGGCGGCCGTGCTTCTCGTCCCACTGCTGGTGATAGTCCTCGGCAATCCAGAACGGCCCGGCCGGCGCGATTTCGGTGGTGAT
>DASXHM010000327.1:0-14504 GCA_036488495.1 Myxococcales bacterium
CTCGGCTGGCGACGCAGGCGAATTCGAGATCGAGCAGTTCTACGTCGACTTCGAGGCGGCGCACTGGGCCACCGTCTCGGCCGGACTGTTCCTCATGCCCTTCGGCATCCTCAACGAGCACCACGAGCCGACCCAGTTCTACGGCGTGCAGCGGAACTTCGTCGAAACCGAGATCATCCCCAGCACCTGGCGCGAAGGCGGCCTGAGCGTCCACGGCAACTTCGAGTTCGGCTTGGGCTACAGCGCGGGCGTGGTCTCGAACAACAGCTTTCGCGACTGGCAATTCAGCTCCGACACCCCGCCCTACGTCACCGCCTTCGGCTTGGAATCCGCGCAGCCCGGCCCCTTGCAGTCGACGCACCAGGAGCTGCAGCGCGCGGACGCGAGCCATCTGGCCGGCTACCTGTCGCTCGACTATCACGGCATTCCCGGGCTCGTGTTCGGCGCCGCGGCGACCACCGGCAAGGCCACCGCCCCGCTCTTCCCGGACGGAACCGTCGCAGAGCAGCCGCGGGTGACGCTGTGGGAAGGCCACGCACGCTGGACGCCCGGCCGCCTCGATCTCTCGGCGTTGTACGCGGAAGGTCGCATCAGCGATACGGCCCAGGTGAATGCCGCCAATCCCGAGGCGACAAACCCCATTCCCTCGCGCTTCTGGGGTTTCTACGCGCAAGCGGCCTATAGCCTGTATCAAGACACGACGTTTCGGCTGACCCCGTTCGTGCGCTGGGAGACGTACGATCTGGGCGCCAGCTACGAAGGCACTTCGGGCCCGGTTGTCCCGAGCGGCGCCGTCCAGGTTTCCCAGACGCCTGGGGACGTAGCGCGGTTCCCGGTCAACAACGACAAGGTGTGGACGGTTGGCGCGAACTTCTACATCACGCAGGGTGTGGTGGTGAAAGCCGACTATCAATGGTTCGCGAACAACGGCAACTTCGACCGGCTCGATCTGGGGCTCGGGGTTGCGTTCTGATGCCGCGCCCCGCTTGGTCGCTGCTTCCCGCTGGCGCGCTGATTGCGCCGGGTGCGGCGTTTGCCGTCGATTACATGACGGCGGATCAGGCGCAGGCCGCGCTCTTTCCCGAGGCCGATCATTTCGAGACCCGGAGCTTCACGCTGCCGGAAGCGGACCGCGCGCGGCTGCAATCGAAGCTTGCGCTGACCGTCCGGCCGAAGTGGGTGGTGCGGGTCGCGTCCAAAGGCGGCAAGGTCATCGGCGCGGTGGTGGTGGACGACGTGATCGGGAAGTTCGACCGCATCACCTTTGCCAGCGGGCTCGGGCTGGACGGGCAAGTGCGGGAGGTGGAGATCGTCGCCTACCGCGAGAGCCATGGCGCCGAGGTGCGGCAGGAATCCTGGCGCAAGCAGTTCGCCGGCAAGAGCGCGGACGCTCCGCTCCGCGTCGGAGACGACATCGCCAACATCAGCGGCGCCACGCTTTCGTGCACGCACGTCGCTGACGGCGTCCGGCGCACGGTGGCGGTGCTGAGCGCGCTGCAGCACTCCGGAGCCCTGCGATGAGCGCGGCCGCCGCAGGAGCCGACGACCGCGGCCGCCGGCACGCGGTGATCGACGCGCCAGGCGGCCTGACGAAGTCCGTCTTGCGCCGCGCCCGGCTCGCGCTGGGAACCCTCGTCGACATCGGCGCCGGCGGCGGCATCGAGCGCGCATTCGAGCTCCTCGCCGAGATTGAATTCGAGCTGTCCGGATTCAACCCCGGCGGCGACATCGGACGATTCAATCAATTGTCTGGCGGGGAGACATTGCGCGTGGGCCCCCATACCGCCGCCGTGCTCGCAGCGGCGCATGCCCTGACGGTGGAGTCGCGCGGCCTGTTCGACGTCGCGCAAGGCACCGGCGCCTGGTCGTTGCACGGACGCGAGCTGCGCAAGGACAGCTCGTCCGCCCGCATCGATCTGGGTGGCATCGGCAAGGGGTACGCAGTCGACCGCTGCTTCGAGGCGCTGCGTGCGGGCGCTTGTTGGGTCAACGCCGGCGGGGACCTGCGCGTGCGGGGCATCGAGCTGCCGGTCGTCCTGCGCAATGAACGGTCGGGCGGCGTGCACCCTTGGATGGTGCTCCGCGAAGGGGCGCTCGCCACCAGTTGGTTCGGCCGGCGCGCGCGGTCGAGGCTCTCCGGGCGCGTCCGCGCCGCGCACGTCAGCGTCGCCGCGCCGTCCTGCATGCTGGCGGATGCCTTGACCAAGGTGGTCGCGCGCAGCGGGCGGCTCGACCATCCGCTCTTGGAGCGTCACGGCGCAACCGCGTGGGTCCACCAAGGAACGGCGTCATCGACGCCCGCACTTGAATGAACCGCGAAGGCTCGATTCGGGCGCGCGCCGTCCGCGTGCGCATCAACGCGCTTCCACCCTGGCAGGCCCAGACCATCATCGGCGCCGCCGTCTCACTCTTCTTGAGCGGCCTTTGGTGGCAGTTCGTCCTTTTCCGCCGCGGCCCGGAAGGCGTGCCCGGTCCGATCGATCCCTGGCTCGCGCGCTGGCACGGCCTCTCCTCAATGGCGGCGCTGTTCGCCTTCGGGATCATCGCCGCAAGGCACATCCCGCGCGGGTTCGCCTTGCGCCAGCGCAACCGCAGCGGGTTGACCGTCACCGCGCTGTTCGCCGTGCTCGCGCTCACCGGCTACGCGCTCGCGTACATTGTCACCGACACCTGGCACGCGCGCCTCGGCTGGACGCACACCTTTCTCGGCATCGTCGCCTTCGCCCTCGGCGCCGTGCACCGCCGGTGAGGCGCGGCCGCATTGAGCGGTTGGCACGCCCCGGGTCAATCGGATAAAACTTTGGCCGCGAATCTCTTGGGGGGTCAGTGCCAATCCTGACAGTCGTCTTGATGCTTGCTGCCGCCATGCCCGGCGCGCGGTACCCGATCTCTCTACGCATCACCGCCCTTCCGGAGGCGCGAAACGCCATCCACGTCCACGAAGGTCCCGGGTACCTCGGGCTCTCGGCGCCGCCTTCGGAGTCTTCGGTGACCTACGCCGGCAAGCAGGCGGTGCAGGCCTACGAAGCGTTTGCCGCACAGTTCTTCCAGCCGGACGCGAAGGTGGCGCTCTCGCTCGAGCTCGTCGCCGTGCGGCCTTCGGTCGAGCTGAAGTCGGACGGCTGGCACGCCGTGGTGCAGCACCAGCTCCAATTGCTCGACCCGGATCGTGTCCTGATCGCGAGCTGGACCGTGGAAGGCCGGGCCATCGTGGCAGGCCTCGCCGAAGGCGCGCTGCCGGCTGCTTTCGACAAGGCGGCAGCGATGGCGGAGCGCTCGTTCGAGGCGGAATTCGAGAGGCCGCCGAAGGTGTTGGCACTCCTCTCCAGCCTGGGCGTCGAGAAGGGCTCGGTGGCGAGGCGGCCTTTGATCGCGGAGGCGCCGCTTCCCGCCCCCGAGCCCGCGCCGCCATTGAAGCCGGAGCAGCGCATCCCCGAGGTCTACTTCGAGGCTGGCGGCCGCTTCGTCTCGATGGGCTACAGCGGCAGCAATCATCCGCAAAACCAGGCGTCGACGGCCTTCGACGGGAGCAAGATCGCCCCGGCGTTCGATCTGCGCCTGGGCGTTGCCGGCAGCTGGTTCTTCGCGCAAGCAGGCTTCTCCAGCGGCGCCATGTCGCGGGACGGCGACGTCGAGCATTCCTTCACCTCCGTCGGCGGCGACGTGGGAATCGCCCTGCCGCTCAACCGCGCCTTCGAGGTCCGGGCCGGAGCCGGCCTGTACACGAGCCGCATCTCCGCCTCGACCTATTCGTTCGGCCCGCAGCCGGTCACCCAGACCGCGTGGCAGGCAGGTCCGGACCTGATGGCAGCCATCCGCATGACGCCCTCCTTCGGAACGTGGATGCGCATGCACCTCGTCCTCGAGGGCCGCTACCACCTCGCCTCGCTCGACATCTCCATGGTCAACGACACCTTCAAGGACCACCTGGGGCCGGCCGCGTCGGCGGCGGTCGTGCTCGGCGTCGATCTGCCGCTTGCGCGGAGAACGCGATGAAGCGCTTCGGCTGGACTTCGCTCTGCCTCGCCGTGCTCGCGTGCGGGAAGAGCGGCACCACCACCTCGCCCTATCTCGTCTCCACCTCCGTCCCGGACGGCAACAACCCATTCCTGATCGCGATGGTCTGGGAGCCGGCAGCCGGCCAGGTGGACCGCTACTCCGTGGAGGTGAAGCCCGCCGGCGGCGGCTTCACCGACGTCGGCCTTCTACCGCAGCCCTTGGGCCAGCCGCCGGGGAACTACCTCGATCTCGCCCAGGTGGTTCCCAACGGCGGACAGGTCACCTTGCGCGTCCGCGCAGACCCGGGCGGGTTCGAAAGCAACGAGCTCACCTACGATCCGGGGGCGCCGCTCTCCACCGTCACCGTGTCGCCCGTGCCCGATCCGGCATCGCACGCATTCCTCGTCCACTACGGGAACCGCACCGCGCCGCAGGTGCTGCTGCAGCGGCGCACCATCGACGGCGGCGGCGCCACCAGCGGATACGTCACCATCGCGAGCGGCACCGGCACGGACATCCTTTTCGCCGACACCGACATCACAAGCTGGACCGACGGAATGCAGTTCCAGTACCAGGCGGTTTCCGCGACGCCCGGAGCGCGGCCGACGCTCCCCGTCGCGACGGAGCGCGCACAGGTGATCGCGCCGGAGATCGTCTCCTACCGCCCCGACCTGAGCGGCGCCACCATCGTGGTGCGCAACAACAGCCACTTCGCCATCGACTTCGACGTGGTCTCGCTCTTGAACGGCCGCTTCTTCACGTCGGTCGGGTTCAACAGTGCGCCGCCCGGGGGCGTCGCTTCCGTGCACTACTCCGAGCCGATTCCCTTCGCGGAATTCAAAATCGAAGGGTCGACCGCCGTCGCGTCCTTCTCGGTCGAGCAGTTCGTCGCGCTGCAGAGCGCGGACGCCTTGCTGCAGCCGGTGACGCGGTCGATGCAGTTCGGCAACCGCGCCGTCCGCAACGCGCAGGGAGATTTTTGCATCGCCGAGGACATCTTGGATTCGTTTCAACAGCTCGTCGGTGTCTCGATCTTCGCTGCCGGCGACCCAGCCGATCCCCTCATGGTTCAGACCAAGGTTCGCCTCCAGTGCCGCGCGGACCCCGCCGGACGTTCGCACGTCATCTGGTTCGAACCGCCGGCAACGGCCGGAGGGCTCGGCCAGGTGATGCACGCCTCGAACGGCGGCGGCGGCTGGGACACGGAGGTCGTGGCGACCCACCCCAGCGTTTCGGCCGAGGCGTCGAACCTGCAAGAAGGCAGCGTTTCTTTCGCGTTCGGGGTCGACGGCACGCTCTTCGGCGCCTGGTTTGTCGATGCCCAGGACATCGAATTGGCGACCCTCGTTCCCGGTCAGCCGTGGACCCTTCAGGCCGTTCCGGCGCCTCCGCACTTTGCGGAAGACCCGGGGCATGTCCTGGTCGCTGGAGACGAGGCAGGAGCTCCCCATCTGCTCGTCAGCACCATCGAAGGGGCCGCCCACATCTTCCAAGGCGCCTCCGGCTGGACCACGGACGCGGTCAGCTTCCCGTTCGATCCGATCAGCGGCGTCTTCGAGATGTCGGTCGCCGAAGGGTCGGTCCGGTTCATCAGCAGGGAGATCTTCAACAACCAACTGCTCCTGTACGTGACGCAAAACGCGTCGGGCTGGGGCGCTCAGCAGTTGCCGGTTACGGGGGCGAACGACATCGAGCATTCCGCCGACGGCAGGGACTTCATCCTCTTGTCCGGCACGAGCGCCCTCATCGTGCGGGATGGTGGCGCGATCACGACCACGCCGGTGTCCAGCAGCGTCTTCTTCGGCGGCGACGCCGGTCGCGCCGCGGCCGCCAGCGTCGGATTCTCCGCCAACGGCAATCCCTGGGCGCTGGAGTGGTTGGCTCCAGCTTCCCCTCCCACCATCGCAGCGCCCCGGGCAGACGTCCCGGCGTTCCTCTTCGAGTAGCGGCGATGGGAGAACGTCAGGCGACGTCGCCGCCGAGGTAGGCGGCCTGGACGCGCGGATCCTTCGCCAGGTCCGCCGCCGCGCCTTGCAGCGCGATCTCGCCGCGCTCGAGGACCCAGGCGCGCTGGGCGACCGCAAGCGCCATCCGCGCGTTCTGCTCGACCAGGAGGATGGTGGTCCCTTCGGCGTGGATCTCGCGGACGATGTCGAAGATCTGCTTCACCAGGATGGGCGCCAGCCCCATCGACGGTTCGTCCAAGAGCAAGATGCGCGGGCGCTGGAGAAGGCCGCGCGCAATCGCCAGCATCTGCTGCTCGCCGCCGGAGAGCGCGCCCGCCGGTTGATCGGCACGCCTTTGCAGCGAAGGAAACCGTTTCAATTGCGCGTCGATGGCCGCGCGCGCCTCGTCTCGCGACCAGGGCCGCGCTTCCGATCCGACCAGCAGATTTTCGCGGACGGTCATCCGCTGCAGGATGGCGCGGCCTTCGGGCACCAGGACGATTCCCGCGGCGACCGCCTCGTGCGCGCGCGCTCCTGCGAGCGCCTGGCCTTCGAGCGCGACCGAACCGCCCGCGGGTCGAATCAAACCGGCGATCGCATTCAAGGTGCTGCTCTTCCCGGCGCCGTTCGGGCCGATGAGCGCCACGATCTCGCCCTTCTCGACCGAGAACGACACGCGCCGGACCGCCTCGACGTGCCCATAGGCGACGCGAAGGTCGCGCACCTCCAGGAGACTCATGCCGCGCCCCCACCCTCGGCGCCGCCGGAATCGTCCCCCAGATACGCCGCGATCACCGCCGGGTCGCGCGCCACTTCCGAAGGCGTCCCGCGCGCGATCACCTTGCCGAAGTTCAGCACCGTGATGCGGTCGCACAGCTCCATCACGAGGCGCACGTTGTGCTCGACCAGAAGCACCGAACGCCCTTCCCGCGCGACTTCGCGGACGAGCCGGCCCACCTCGTGCGCCTCGGGCGGATTCATTCCCGCGGTCGGCTCGTCGAGCAAGAGCAACTTCGGCGCAGCCCCGAGAGCGCGCGCGATTTCCACCCGGCGCTGCTCGCCGTACGAGAGGTTCGCGGCGGTCGTCAGCGCGCGCCCGTGCAGGCCCACGCGCGAAAGCCCCTCCAGCGCCCGCGCGCGAGCAGCCTCTTCCTCCTTTCGCGCCGCTGGCGAGAAGAAGAGCCGCGGGATGAACGGCGAACGCCTTCGCAGGTGCTGCCCCACCACCACGTTGTCCAGCGCGGTCAGCCCGGCGAAGAGCCGGATGTTCTGATAGGTGCGGGAGATGCCCAATGCCGCAAGCCGCTGCGGCGCGAGGCCGCCCACGCTGCGCCCTTCGAAGGAAATGGTGCCGGACGTGGGCGCAATGAAGCCGGAGATCAAATTGAGCAGCGTCGTCTTGCCGGCGCCGTTCGGCCCGATCAGGCCATGAACTTCGCCGCGCTCGACGGTGAAGCTGGCATCGTCGACCGCCCGCACTCCGCCAAACGCGCGCAGGACGTTGTGCAGGGCCAGCATCAGCCGCGCACCCTGCGCCGGAGCCGCCGCGGCAACGAGGCTATCCCGTCCGGGAGATAGAGGATGACGGCGAGCAGGATGACGCCGTTCAAGAAGAGCCGGAACGGGCCGGGCGACAAGCCCACGCGCGAACCGGCCTCGCGCAGCGCCTCCGGCAAGAGCGTCAGGAAGGCGGCGCCGATCACCGGCCCGACGAAGTACGCCGTCCCGCCGACGATGGCCTGGACCAGCATGTCGACCACCCGCCCAAAGCTGTACCCGGAAGGCGAAACGATGAAGGTGAAATGCGCTTCCAATGCCCCGGCAATGCCGGCAATGGCGGCGCCGAAGGAGAACATCGCGAGCTTGTACGCGGTGGTCTCGATGCCCATCGTGCGCGCCGCCATCTCGTCCTCGCGGATGGCTTCCAAGGCATAGCCTGTCCGCGAGCCGCGGAGCCGCCCGAGCACGAAGAGCACCGCCAGGACCGTCAGCCAGAGAATCCAGGGCTTGGTCCGCTGGGGAATGGCGACGAGGCCCAACGCGCCATTGGTATAATCCCAATTGACGAACCCGAGCCGGACCACCTCGCCGAATCCAATCGTGGCAATGGCGAGAAAGACGCCTCGCAGGCGCAGGACCGGAAGGCCGAGCGGCAAAGCGATCAATGCGGGCAAGAGCGCGCTCGCGAGCAGCACGGCGGCGAAAGGAATGCCCGGCGCGTGCAGGGTCAACAAAGCGCCGGTATAGGCGCCAATCGCCATGAAACCTGCGTTCGCCAGCGAAAGCTGGCCACAGGAGAGCGTCGCGTAGACCGACAGCGCGAGCAGCGCATTGATGCCGACGAAAGCGATCAAGCCCTGGTAGGCGAGATAGAGATTCATCACGCCTCGCGGACCGCGACCTGCCCGAACAGCCCGCGCGGCCGCGCCACCAGCACGACGAAGAGCACCGCGAACGACACCGCGTCTCGATAGGTAGAGCCGGCGTAGGCGACGGTAAAGACCTCCACGAGCCCGATGGCAAATCCGGCCAGGACCGCGCCCGGCACGCTGCCCATTCCGCCGAGGATGATGACGGCGAGGCCTTTCAATTCCACGCTGCGCCCGACGTCGGGCGAAATCGAATTGAACGCGAGCCCGAAGAGGACGCCGGCCGCGCCGGCGAGGGCGCTGGAGAGAAAGAAGGAAAGCGCGATCACCTTATCGACGTCGATGCCCAGGACGCGCGCCGCGCGCGGATTTTCGGCAACCGCGCGAATGCTGCGTCCGAGGCGGGTCTTCGCCAAGAGGAAGGTCAGCACCGCCATCAGCAGGACGGAGAGCCCGACGATGCAGACCTGCAAGAGCGACGCGCTGGCCGAGCCGAGAGAGATCATCCGGTCGGGAAACGTCCCCTGCGGAAAGCGGGAAATGTCCGGACCGAAGATCTGCGCGGCAATCGCCTCGAAGACGGTGGCCATCGCAATCGAGCTGATCAGCCCGGACAGGTTCGAGCCCGCCCGGCCCCGCAATGGCCGGAAAGCAATCCGCTCCAATCCGATCCCGAGCAGGCCGCCGAAGACGATGCCGAGCGGCAGCGCCAGCCAGATGGAGAGCCCGTGCTCGACCAGGACCAGCGCGAAGAACGCGGAGAGCATGAACACCGCCTGGTGGGCGAGGTTCAGGATGTCGAGCACGCCGAAGACGAGCGTGTACCCCACCGCGAAGAGCGCATAGATGCTCCCCACGAAGATGCCATTGAGAACCTGCTGGCCCATTCGAGCCGGTTACTGGACGATCTGGAACTTGCCGTCTTTCACCTGCTGCACGGACGGCTCGTGCTGGGCGTCGCGCTCGGGCGTGAAGGAGAACTTTCCGAGCGGAGTGTCGAGGTCCTTCACCTTGCCCAGGCCCGCTTCGATGTCCTCGCGCGAGGTCTTGCCGCCGGATTGCTTGATCGCCTCGGCGAGGATCAAGACGCCGCTATAGGCCTGCGCGGAGAACTGGTCGGGATTGACGCCCGTCTTCTGCATGGCCGCGAGGAACTTCTGGTTGGCCGCATCCTGGCTGAGCGAATTCCAGGAGGTGCCCACCATCACGCCCTCTGCCGCGGCGCCGGCGTTCTTGATGAAGGCCGGGCTGTTGAAGCCGTTGCCGCCCAGGATTGCGCCCTTCCACCCGAGCTGCCGCGCCTGCGCCACGATGGCAGCGGCGTTGTCCGCCAGGGCGGAGACCACCAGCACGTCCGGTTTGCCGCCGATGAGCGCGGTGAGCTGCGCGTTGTAATCGCGGTCCGGCTTCGCGAACGTCTGCGTGCTGATGACTTTTACCTGCAGGTCGGCGAGCGCCTTCTGCATCACGTCGTAGCCGGCCTTGGTGAAGACGTCGTCGTTGCCGTAGAGCACTCCGGCGGTCTTGAAGTGCAGCTTCTCCTGCGCCTTCTTGAAGGCGCCCGGGATGACCTGCTTCTCCATCAGCGAATCGCGCCAGATGTAATTGCCGATGTCGGTGATGCCGGTGGCGGCGGTGTTGGAGACCGCGAGCACCGGGACCTTGGACTGCTGCGCCAGCGGATCGGCGGCGCTGGCGGTGTTCGACAGGGTCGGCCCGATGATGGCGCTGACCTGGTCGCGGTTGATGAACTTCTGGAAGACGGTGATGCCCTGCTCTTTGGTCGAGGCGTCGTCCTCGATGCGGATGTCGAGCTTGACCGGCAGGTCGGCGAGCGCGGCCTGGATGCCCGCTTTTTGCTGAGCGCCATAGGAAGCGGCAGGCCCGGTCAGGCTGAGCGCCGCGCCGATGACCGCACCGCCGCTGCTGCTCGCGGCGGAGGGCGCCTGCCCCTCCTGCTTCGGAGCGTTCGTTCCCTGATCCTTGCAGGCGAAACCGAGGGCAAAGGCGACCAACAGAAGCGCGCGCTTCATCGAATTCCTCCCGAAGTGGAAAGGTGCGTTATCGCAAGCGCACGAGCTCCGCAACCTGCCGGCCAGGCGTCCGCGCGCGCATGGGGTTACCCGCGCAGTCAGGACGTCGATGGAAGGCCGGCCGACCGTGCGCCGCAACCTGCGAGTGAACATCGTCCAGCATGATGCGCGCTCTCGCCTGCCTGGCAGCGCTCGCGATCGCGTGCGGCAAAAGCCACGCGGTCAAGCCCGACGCATCTCCGGTCGCCCCGCAGACGGCGACTGCGCCTCCGAAACGCGCGCCGGAGCCGCCGCGGATGAAGATCCCGGTGAACGACGTCGTGCTCGCCCAGCTCCGCCATCTCACCGGCACGCCCGGAGCGCGCAAGCACATGCGGGACGCGCTCCATCACCGGCTGCGCCACCTCACGGCAGTGCACGCGGCGCTCGCCGCCGAGGGCCTGCCGCTGGAACTGGATGCCATCCCGCTGGTCGAGACGGGGTACGAGAACATCGACGGCGGCAAGAACGGCGCGGGCCTGTGGCAGTTCGTGCGGGCGACGGCGACCCACTTCGGCCTGCGGGTGACCGACGCAGTGGACGAGCGGATGAACCCGCGGCTCGAGACCGCGGCCGCCGCCCGCTACCTGCGCGAATTGCACGACGAGCTCGACGACTGGCCACTCGTGCTCGCCGCCTATTCGCAAGGCATCACCCACCTCCGAGCGGTGATGCGCCGAGAAAAGACCCGCGATGCGTGGACGCTGATCCGCCGCGGCGCAATCGGCGTCTACGCCGCTCGTGTAATGGCCGCCGCCCTGCTGGTGCAGGACCCGTCCCCAGCGGGCGTCTGAGACCTCTACACGCGAACGCGAACCTGAACGAAAACCAGCACGCGAACGCGAACCTCAACCAACACGAGCACCGGCACGAACCCGGCCACCAAAACCAGGACCAGCACCAGCACCGCTTCAGGAACCCCCGCCACGGCGCACACCGTCCGAAACCGCTGGGGGGACGGTCCTGATCGGTGTGGCGCCGTGACGGAGCTTTGGCTCGAGCGCGTTCATCGTCTCCTCGCGCCCAGGGCGCGATCGATGGCGAAGCGCGCGAGCCGTTCATCCGCCGAAGCAATGCCTGCGTAATCGGGAAAGTCGTCGACCGCGATGGCGACCGGCCCCGCCGTGAGCTCGACGCAGGTCACGCTGAACAGCTCGAGGCCGAAGGCGAGGCCGCACCGCCGCGCCAGCGCCCGGAGCGGCGGGCTGACGGACACTTCATGGCTGCGGGAACCGGGGGCAGAAGTCAGGGCCGACGGTTCGCGCATCGCGTACACGTCCGCGCCGATCACGTACAGCTTCAGGTCGAACCCGTTCGAGGGGACGAAGCGCTGGGCGACCGCCGGCACCTTCGGCCAGGGCAGCGCGAGAAGCTCGTCGCGGGTGTGCACGAGGCGGAGCATCGCCCGGTCTTCCGCGTAGAGCGGCTTCACGACGATGGGATATTCGTGGGCCCCGAACGCGCGGGAGATCGATTCGATCGATCCCGCGCTCGACCCGGGAGTGGGCACCCCGCTGTTGTGCAGCGTGCGCAAGGCCGCTGCGCGGTCGCGGACCAAGGCGATGGCCGCGCAGCGGTTCACGGTGCGGATCCCCATCCCCTCGGCCCGGGCGAGCAAGGCGAGGACGGCGGCGCTGCGCCCGCGCGCGATGATCAGGTCCACCGTATCCAGCGCGCCGCCCTTCGCGTCGTCGGCATCGAGAAGCAAGGCGGCGTGGCCGGCGCGCATCAGCGCAGCGCGCAATCCGGCCGGCTGGCGGTCCCCGATCCGTCGCGCATCCGCGAGGACGGCGATGAGCGGCCTTTCGACCTTGGCCGCGGGCACGAGCCGCCCCTGGACGTTGCTCAGCGGGCTGCGAGGAACGCGTGTTTCCACCTGAACGGGTCCCACCTTTGGTGGTTGGACGCCACAACCCCCTCCCCTGGAACAACTTTCGTGCCCGACTGAATTTTTGTTCCGTCCTTGCGCCCAGCGCCGTCTGACAGGACGAGAAAGCTGTCGTTTGGCGGCGTTTCGGGTGTCAGACGATCGTGACCCGCGAACACCGAGACTTGGACGATGCCGAGCTGGTGGCGCTCTACCTGGCCTCGAGCGCCAGCGAAGGCACGGCGGCGCTCACCGCTCTGTTCGGGCGGCATTACGAGAAGGTGGTCACCTGGTGCGTGCGCATGACCGGCAATCGCGATGACGCCTACGACCTGGCCCAGGGGATCTTCCTGCGGGTGCAGCGCAACCTCGCTTCCTTCCGGGGGCAGGCGAAGTTCACCACCTGGCTCTACGCCATCGTGCGGAGCGAATGCATGACCTTCCTCAAAGCACGCCCTGCCCGCGGCGAACGGGCACAGGAAGAAGAAGCGCTGGAAGTGCTCGATCCGGCGGCCAACGCCGACGACACGCTCTCGCGCGAGCGCTCCGTCCGGATGGTGCGCGAGCTCATCGACGTCGAGCTCGACGCGGTCGAGAAGCAGGTGTTCACGCTGCATTACGGCGAGGACGTTCCCATCGCCTCCATCACCCGCCTGCTCTCGCTGCAGAACCGCAGCGGAGCGAAGGCGTTCATCGTCAGCGCCCGGCGCAAGCTCGCCCGCGCCGTCGCCCGCCTGCGCGCGACCGAATTGCGGCTCAATCCCTTAGGAGACCGATGACCCCGACCGTCCCGCGGCAGCGGCGCCTCTTGCGCAAGGCCCTCTCCTCCACACGCGAGTGCGCGACGCTGTTGCAGCTCGAGCGGCTGGGCGAGCCCGACGCGCGGGTGTGGGAGCACGTCGCATCCTGCGCGCGCTGCCAGGCCGAATGGACCATCTTGAGCGCCTTCGAGTCCGCGACGCCGCTTCCCGGCGAAGAGCAAGACGTCAACTGGATCTCGCGGCGCCTCGCCGAGCAGTTCGAGAGCGGCCCTCTCGCCAAGGCCCGCCCGCGCTTCTTGCGCAGCCTGCAGTTTCGCGGGGCGTTCGGCTTCGCTTCGGCGGCGCTCGTCATCGTGGCCGCGACCGTCTTCTTCCTGCGCGAAGGCAGCGTCCCCGATCTGAAGCCGCTCGACGCCAGGGACGCCTACCGCTCGGAGCCGCTGTTCTCCGCCGGTCCCACGGGCGATCAGGATACCGCGCCCGCCGACCTTCGCTGGGCGGCGGTGCCCGGAGCAGCGTCGTACTCGGTCCGTTTGATGGAAGTGGACCGCGCGGAAGTCTGGACGGACGAGACCTCTGCGACGGTCGCGGCGCTACCGCCCGATGTGCTCGCTCGGGTCGTCCCGGGAAAGCCGATGCTCTGGCAGGTGACGGCAAAAGACGGAAAAGGCTTCGCGATCGTGCAAAGCCAGGTGCAGCGCTTCAAGGTCCGCAACAAGGGTCCCTGAAAGGGAGGCTCGATGCAGGCGAAAGTTGAGCGTTCGGGGGGGACGCGGCTCTTGGCCGCGGCCCTTTTGTCGTTGGCCGGGCTGCCGGCCGCAGCGGCGCAGAGTGGCGGCGGCGGGGGGGGCGATGGTGGCGGCACCGTCACGATCGGAACCGTGGTGTCGCTGCGGATGCGCAACCAGTCGGCGCCTCCCGGCGGCGTCTACCAGATGGTCGTGGACCTGACCGAGCCGATGCCCATCGTGATCGGGCGTGGGCTCGCCAAGCCCTCCGGTCGCCACGTGCTCCTCGGCGCGCTCTTGCCGGCAGATCCGGCGGCGGCAGCGGTCGCGGTCAAAGGACCCCAGGGCATCGACGTGCACATCGTCTCCCCGAGCGGCGGCGACTTCGGCCTCAACCCGGCGGCGCCGCTCCTCGCGCTGACCCTCGGCGTTCCCGCCGACACCGCAGTCGGCAGCACCGCGCCGCTCGCGCTCGACCCGAACGCCTCGCAGTGGTTCGGCGCGCTCGGCGTCCTTCCGCAGGAGATCAAGAACGGCGTCTTCACTGCCGGAGGCGCCTTCTGCATCACCGACGTCGTCCCCGGCGGCGGCTTCTTGCCGGCCGGCTCCACCACCAGCGTCATCGGCATGGGCTTCCAGCCCGGAGCGAGCGTGGAGATCGACGGCGTGGCGGTGAGCTCGACCACCTTCGTCAGCCCGAACCGGCTCGACGTCGTCAACGCCGTCGACATGCAGCTCGACAACCGCCGCATCCGGGTGCGC
>DASXHM010000351.1:0-18129 GCA_036488495.1 Myxococcales bacterium
GTCCCTGGACAGATGTGCCACCCGGTCACCCGATCCTGGGCGCACGAAGCGCGTTACCCATGTAACCGGATCGGACCCCCACCCATGAGCGCGCCTTGACTCAACCGGGAAAAATAAACTATCCTCAATTCAAGCTGAAGAAGCCGAAGCAAATGGAGTTTCCGCGGCACGGAGGCCGGCGCTCCGGTGCGGGACGGCCGACTGGCGCCCGCGTGTCGCATCATCCGCGTCCGGAATTCGGGCGCGTCACTCCTGCGCTGGTGACGCTCAAAATCCGCTCAGGGCTGCCGTCGTTGCGCAGCGCGCGCCGCTATGCCGTGATCCGCGGGGCTTTCGCAGCCGCGCGCGGTTTGCACGGGATGCGGATCGTCGAATTCTCGGTGCTGGGAGAGCACCTGCATTTGGTCGTGGAGGCGGACAGCAGCGTCTCCCTCTCCCGCGGGATGCAGGGCGTGCTGGTCCGGGTGGCGCGGCGCCTCAACCAGATCCTGGGGCGCTCAGGCGCTCTTTTTGGCGACCACTACCATGCGCGGCTCTTGCGCAGCCCGACTGAAGTGACGAACGCCATCCGCTACGTCCTCGCCAATGCCGAACACCATTTCGGCGACCGCGGCGCGGACTGGTTCTCCTCGGCGTCGGCGGACGGCTCGAAGGTGCGCGCCGAACCGCGCGGGTGGCTGCTTCGTGAAGGGTGGAAGCGTGGCCGATGGCCTCGTCAAGGCCCGCCAGCCTGCGCGCGCTACCAATTCACGGCCCCGGTGGGCCGCGCGTGATCGGCAGAACGCAGCGCTCGGAACCAAGGGTGAAGTCTCACTCGCGCCACGTCCCCGCCGGTGAAAACCGCAGGCGTTCGGGCCTTCGCCGCGCTAGGGTCCGGCGGCATGAACCACGAAGCCTCGGCGCGTGAATTCGGCCGCGCGAAGAAGCTGTTCCCGGGCGGCGTCAATTCGCCGGTGCGCGCCTTTCGCGGAGTGTCCGGCGAGCCCGTCTTCATCGCCCGCGGGGAAGGCGCGCGCATCGTCGACGAGGACGGCAATGCGTATCTCGACTACGTCCTGAGTTGGGGTCCGCTGCTCGCCGGCCATGCGCACCCGCGCATCGTCTCCGCCATCACCGAGGCGGCGCGGCTGGGGACGAGTTTCGGCGCTCCCACCGCCCGGGAGAGCGTGCTCGCGGAGAAGGTGCAGAAGCTCGTCCCCTCGATGAAGAAGCTGCGCTTCGTCTCCAGCGGCACCGAGGCCACCTCCCACGCGCTCCGGGTCGCGCGCGGGTTCACCGGCCGCGAGCGCATCGTCAAGTTCGAAGGTTGCTTCCACGGCGCCGCCGACTCGCTCCTGGTCAAGGCCGGTTCCGGCGTCGAGACGCTCGGCCTCCCCGACTCGCCCGGCGTTCCCGCTGCGCTGGCGGCGCTGACCACGGTGTTGCCCTTCAACGACCGGGAAGCGGTGCGCGCGCACTTTCGCGGGCCGCTCGGCCGCGAGACCGCCTGCGCCATCGTCGAGCCGGTGGTGGGCAACATGGGCGTGCTTCTGCCCAAGCCCGGCTTTCTCGAAGCGTTGCGAGAAGAGACGCGGACCGCCGGATCGCTCCTCATCCTCGACGAAGTGATGACCGGCTTTCGCATCGCCCGCGGCGGAGCGCAGGAGCGCTACGGCATCACCCCGGACCTGACCTGCCTCGGCAAGGTGATCGGCGGAGGATTGCCGGTCGGCGCGTACGGCGGGCGCGAGGACATCCTCGCCAAGGTGGCCCCCGACGGGCCCATCTACCAGGCGGGCACGCTCTCGGGAAATCCGCTGGCGATGGCGGCCGGCATCGCCATGCTCGACCTCGTCGCGGAGCCCGGCTTCGTCGAGCGGATCGAGGAGACGACGGCGTCGTTGTGCGCGCGGCTGCGCGAGGAATGCGCGCGGGCGAAGGTCGCGGCGCAGGTGAACCAACACGGCTCGATGTGGACCTGCTTCTTCACCGAGGAGCCGGTCTTCGACTACCGGAGCGCGAAGACCTCGGACACGGCGCGCTTTGCCCGCGTGCACCGGGCGATGCTGGAGCGCGGGGTGTACCTGCCGCCCTCGCAGTTCGAGTCGGCCTTCGTCTCGAGCGTCCACGGTGCTGCCGAGGTGGAGGAGACGCTCGCCGCGTTGCGCGAAGCCCTCGCGGCGCGCTGACCGCCCGGCCGTCGGCCGTGCTTCAGTGCGCGAAGTCGCTGAGGGTGAAGAGAATCCCAGCGACCCAGGAGAGGGCGTACATCGCCCGGGCGAAGCGCGGCCGCACCGGCGCGACCGGCGGCACGCCTTGCACCGCCCGAACCAGCCCGACGAGCGCCACCACGAACGCGCCCAGGAGCAAGAGGAGGCTCTTCCAGGTGGCGTGCTCCCGGCCGGAGAGGAACCGAAACGGCAGGTCGACAGCGAGGTAGGCCGCGCACAGGTAGAGGACGGGCAGCCCGCAGAGCAAGACCAGCCCGACCACGAGCGACACCGCCCGCCCGACCGTCCTGCGCCAGGCGCGGACGAAGCCCTGCAGCGCCTTCATCCGCTCCTTGCGGACGTTGCGGCGGAAGGTCGCGCGGGAGCTCCCCAGGAAGTTGTCGGAACGGCCCAGCATGGTCGAAAAGCATAACACTGCCCGTTTGACGCCCGTTCCTTTGGCATGCTAAATGGCGCCGCTTTTTCCGAAGGGACCAATGAAGCCGAAGGACCGGGCAGGGACGGGCGAAGACATCGCTTCGGCCTATCGAAAGGCCGGCCCGTACATCGACGCGAGCTGGCAGCTTGCCGGCGCCGTCGGGCTCGGCACGGCCCTCGGGTGGTGGCTCGACAAGAAGCTCCACACCGGGCCGTGGCTCCTGGTCGGGGGTGCGCTGTTCGGGGTGGGCATCGGCTTTTATCTGTTCTTCCGCATCTTGATGGATCTGGACAAAAGGAAGCCGTGACCGAGCCGCAGAAGACCCGCCTGATGCCCTACGCCGTCGCGAGCGGCTGCGCCTGCATGGGCGCCATCGCGGTCGCGCTCCTCCTCCAGAAGCCTGTCGCGGTCTACGGCGCGGTGGCGGCTTCGTTCGGGGCCCTCTGCGGCCTCTCGGCGCTGGCCGCGTTCGCCGGGCGCGGCGTCAACGGAGTCCTGCTCGGCTTCACCATCGGCTTTCTCTCTCGCGGCGTCCTGGTCGCAGTGGGCCTGGTTGCATCGGGGGCGCGCGGCAACGCGGCGCTCAGCTACGTCTTCTCGTTCTTCGGCCTCTACCTCGCGACCCAGATCGTCGAGATCCTCTTCGTCGCCCGCGGCGCGCAAGGAGCCACCCCATGATCGCCCTCGCTTTCGCCCTGCTCCTGGCCCAGGGCGAACCCGCCCGTCCTCAACTCGCGATCGCGCGGTCGGTGTCGGTGGCGGCTTTCGCGCTCTCGGAGGGGCACGAGGAAGTGTCGGAAGGCCACGAGGCGCGGCCGGCCGGCGAGACCGCCAAGGAAGCCCGCGAGGAGAAGGAAGAGGAGGGCATCGCCGCCCACATCTTCCACCACGTGCAGGACGAGACGGTGATGCCGCTCGGCTTTTGGGTGGCGAACCGCTACGTCCGGCTCGACATCACGAAGCACGTCATCAACATGTGGATCGCGGCCGGCATCCTGCTCATCGTCGTCGGCCTCGGCGCCCGCAAGCGCGCGCTCGTTCCCAAGGGCGGCTACAACGTGCTCGAGTCCTTGGTGATGTTCGTCCGAGACGAAATCTCGGTGAAGAACATCGGCCACCACGCGGACCTGTACACGGGCTACCTCTGCACCACCTTCTTCTTCATCCTCTTCATGAATTTCGCCGGCCTCTTGCCGATTCCCCGGGTGGGCGGCTTCCCCGGCATCTCCACCGCAACCGGCAACCTCTCCGTCACCGTCGTGCTCGCGCTCTTCACCTTCGCCTTGACCCAGATCGCCGGCATGCGGGCGCAGGGGGTGGCGGGCTACTGGCTGCACCTCGTGCCCGGCGGAGTGCCCAAGGCGCTCTGGCCGCTCATGTTCGTGATCGAGTTCTTCGGCCTCTTCACCAAGCCGTTCGCGCTCACCGTCCGCCTCTTCGCCAACATGGTGGCGGGGCACATCGTCATCTTCTTCCTGATCGCGCTGACGCTGTTCATCTCGGTGTGGGTGGCGCCGGTGTCGGTCGGCTTCGCGCTCGGCATCTTCCTGCTCGAGCTCTTCGTCGGCCTGGTCCAGGCCTACGTCTTCACCATCTTGAGCGCGCTGTTCATCGGCATGACGCAGCACGCGCACTGATGTTTCGTTTCACGCGGGCTGGGCCACTAACAGCGGCCTCGGGTCCATACCCCGCGACAACCTGCCACTCCTCGCCGCTGGGGATCTTGGCAATACAGAGCAGTAGGAGGGTTTGACCATGAACCAGTTCTCTTTGGGCTACCTCGCCGCCGGCCTCGGCGCCGGACTCGCGGTGTTGGGCGCCGGCTTCGGCATCGGCAAGATCGGCGCTTCCGCCATGGAGGGCACCGCCCGCCAGCCGGCCGCGGGCGGCGACATCCGCACCTCGATGATCATCGCGGCGGCGCTCATCGAAGGCGTCACGCTGTTCGCCGAAGTCGTCTGCATCATCCTCGCGGTCAAGTAAGGTAGCCCGCGGGCCGGGCGTTCGTTTCCGCCCGGCCTGCGGTCACGAAGGAGCTTTTTCCATGTTGCTCGCAGCCGGCCTCACCGACGTCAACTTCGCGCTCAGCTTCTGGACCGCCATCACCTTCGCGCTCCTCATCTTCGTCCTCGGCAAGTTCGCCTGGGGGCCGATTCTCCAGATGATCCAGACGCGCGAGAAGACCATCGAGGACGCGCTCGAGGCGGCGAAGAAGGAGCGCGCCGGCGCGGAAGCCGCTGCGTTGGAGATGAAGGCCACCCTGCAAAAGGCGCGCGACGAGTCGGCCGAGCTGATGCGCAGAAACCAGCAGGAAGTCAGCGCCGCCAAGACCGAGCTGATGGCGGCGGCGCGGACCGAGAGCGACAACCTGCTCGCGGCGGCGCGCAAGAGCATCGAAGAAGAGAAGCGCAAGGCGGTTGCCGAACTGCGCGCGCAGGCCGTGGACATCGCCATCGACGCCGCCGGGCGCCTCGTGCAGATGAACATGGATCCGGCCAAGCAGCGCCAGCTCGTCGAAGAGTACCTGGCACAGCTCCCGAAAGAGCCCCGCAACTGATCATTTCTGCAGTTGCTCGGCGAGGTTCTCCAGCCCCGTCTGCTTCATCGCTTCCTGCTGGGTCTCCAGCCAGTCGACGTGCGCTTCTTCCTCGCGGAGCATGGTCTGGAGGATGTCGCGGGTGCCGTTGTCGCCCGCCTTCTGGGCGGCGTCGATGCCGGCGTTGAAGCGCTTCACCGCGTCGTATTCGACCGCCAGGTCGAGCTGGAACATCTCCGGCACGCTCTGCCCGACGTTGACCTTGGTGTACCGCTGCAGGTTGGGCAGCCCGTCGAGGTAGAGGATGCGCTCGATCAGCACGTCCGCATGCTTCATCTCCTCGATCGACTCGCTGCGGATCTTCTCGTAGAGCCGCTCGAAACCCCAGTGGTGGCAGAGCCGCGCGTGCAGGAAATACTGGTTGATGGCGGTGAGCTCCGCCGTCAGGACGTCGTTGAGCAGCGCGATGATCTGCGGGTCGCCCTTCAAAGCCGCCTCCGGGAAGGATCAGAAGCTGAGCGGCCTTGCGGCGCAGCTCAGGCGGCGGACGTTAGCTGTAGCGATGCGCGAGGGCAACCGGCGCAGGCGCGGCCGCAAGCGCTCTCGCGCCCCGACAGCCGCTCTTCGATCTCTTCCGTGCAGCAGCCGCAGTCGGTGCCCGCGCCAAGCTGTTCGGCGATGGCCGCAAGCGTGTGGGCGCCGTTTTCGATGGCGGCTTCCAGCTCCCGTTCGGTGACCGCGCGGCAGATGCAGAGGACCATGGGCTCCCGTCGGTGAAATTGAGACTCAATCTCAATCTCAAGAACGATACTGCTTCCTGCCCTCTGCATCAAGCGAAATGCATGCCGCGGCCGGGTGCCGGCCAGGTGACAGAGCGGCGCCCGAGCTTGGGCAACGAGCGTGGAATGGGTGGGAAAAGCTCAGCCCTTGTAGAGGGCCTCGTACTGCGCCGCAGCCCGGTCCCAGGAGTGGTCGCGCCCCATCGCGCGCTCCATCGCAGCGGCCCACGCCTTCGGCTTCTGAAAGAGGGCGAGCGCCCGGTCGACCGCCTTCACCAAGGCCTCTGGGGTCTCCGCGTCGAAGCGGAAGCCCCAACCTTCCGGACCTTCGCTGATGGAGTCGGCGAGCCCGCCCACCGCGCGCACGAGCGGCAGCGTTCCGTAGCGCAGCGAGTAGAGCTGGTTCAGCCCGCACGGCTCGAACCGCGACGGCATCAGGAACACGTCCGCCCCGGCCTCGATGCGGTGGGCGAGCCGATCGTCGAAGCGGAGCTGCACCGAGATGCGTCCGGGATACTTCTCCGAGAGCCGGGTCAGCTCGTGCTCGAGCGCCGCGTCGCCGGTGCCGAGCATCGCCACCTGGACGTTCCGCTCCATCAGCGAAGGCAGCGCCTGCGCGAGGAGATCGTAGCCCTTCTGGTGCGCGAGCCGCCCGATGGTTCCGCAGAGCATCGCTTGCGCGTCGACGGCGAGGCCGAGCTCACGCTGCACCGACGCCTTGCACACCGTCTTCCCGGAGGTGTCCTGCGGCGAGTAGCGCTGCTCGATGAGCGGGTCTTTCTGCGGGCTCCAGCGGTCGTAGTCGACGCCGTTCATGATGCCGACCAGATCCGCGCGGCGGTGGCGCAAGAGCCCCTCCAGGCCCGCGCCCGTCTGCGGCGACTCGACGATCTCCTTCGCGTAGGTGGGCGAGACGGTGGTGAGCTTGTCGGCGAAGACGAGACCGGCCTTGATCAGGCTGACCTGGCCGTAGAACTCGAGCGCATCGGCGTTGAAGAGATCGGCCGGCAGCCCCAGGTCGCTCATCGCCTCGCGGGGGAAGATGCCCTGGTAGGCGAGGTTGTGGATGGTGAAGACGGTGCGCGCGCGCAACGGCGACGGCCGCCCCGCCCACCCGCGCTTGATGATGAGCGGCACCAAGGCCGCCTGCCAGTCGTGGGCGTGCACTGCGTCCGGCTCGAACCCCTGCTGCCGCGCGGCCTCCAGCGCCCCCGCGCAGAGGATGGCGAAGCGCTTGTGGTTGTCGCGGTAGTCGCTGCCCGGCTCTCCGTAGAGCTCCTTGCGATCGTAGTAGGGATTGGCGAGGAACACGTAGCGGAGCCGCTCCGCCGGAACGTGGACATAGACCTGCGCGGAGGCGAGCAGGCCGGCGAGCTGCACTTCCACCCGGCGGCCGGTGTCACGGAACGCCGAGCTGTCGATCACCGAGTACTTGGGCAACACGACCATCAGCTCGTGCCCGCGCTTCGCCAGGGCGCGCGGGAGTGCGCCGATGACGTCGCCGAGCCCGCCGGTCTTGACGAACGGCGCCGCCTCGGATGCGACGAAGAGGATCTTCAAATTACACCTCCGTCTGCCGCAGGAAGCTCGCGGCTTCCTCCGGCGGCGTGGGGTTGATGGCGCACCCGGTCGCCCATTCGAAGCCGGCTTGCAGCGTCAGGACCGGTTTCAATTCCAGGTGCCAATGGAACCAATCGTTTCGCGGCTCGCGCAGCGGCATGGTGTGGAGAAACAGGTTGTAGGCTGGCTTGTCCAGCGCAACGTCGATCTTTCGCAGCACGCTGCGCAGCGCGTCCGCCACCGAGAAGAGGTCTTGTCCGCTGCTGGACTCGAAGCTGGACGCGTGGGCGCGCGGCAGAAGCCAGAGCTCGAAGGGGCTGCGGGCGGCGTAGGGCGAGAGCACCACCATGCCTTCCGATTCGAGGACGACGCGCTCCTTGGCGCGCAATTCGCTCTCGACCAGGTCGCAGAAGAGGCAGCGCTCCTTGGACTCGAAATGGCGCCGCGCCGCGGACAGCTCGCCTGCGATCTCGACCGGCACGAACGGCAAGGCGACGAGCTGCGAGTGGGCATGGCTCAAGGTGGCGCCGGCGGGAGCGCCGCTGTTCTTGAAGACGACCGCGCTGCGCAGCCGGATGTCGCGGGAGAGGTCGATCATCCGCTCCTGCCAGGCCGAGAGCACCTGCGAAACCTGCGCGACCGGAAGATCGACCAGGTCCTTGGAATGGTCGGAGGTCTCGATCACGACCTCGTGCGCGCCGACCCCGGCCATCGAGTCGAAGGGGCCGGCCGCCGCGCGGGAGAGGACGATTTCGGTGCGCAGCGCGGGATAGCGGTTCGGCACCACCCGCAACGACCAGGGACCGGCCGGGCCCCGCCGGACGAGCAGCTCCGGCGGCGTCATCTTCTCGTTTCCCACGCAGAACGGGCAGGACTGCTTCCCGTCGTGGCTGCGGCCTGCGCGCAAGAGCGCATTCGGGCGATCGGCGCGCTCGGGAGCGATGATGACCCAGCGGTCGTGCAGCGGATCTTTGCGGAGCTGGGGCATTCGGGAGAGCGCAATCTAGCAACAAACAAGTTCGCGCGGAGTGCGCGGCGTTGGCCACCGCGCGGTCTTCGGGCGGGCGGTCAACCGGCGACCTGGTTGCGTCCCTTGTGCTTCGCCTCGTAAAGGCGTTCATCGGCGAGCTTCAAGAACTCGAGCGGGCTCAGGGGACCGGTCCGGAGTTCGGCGACCCCCGCGGAGAAGGTGACCGGCATCCGCTTTCCTTCGAAGAGGAAGCGGTGCATCTGGGTCAGCCGCCGGAGCCGCCCGGCGAGCAGTATGGCGTTGTCGCGGTTCGTCTCCGGCAACACCAGCGCGAACTCCTCGCCGCCATACCGCGCGAGACACTCTTCCTTGCGCATCCGCGCCTTCAAGAGCCCCGCCAATTCTCGCAGGACCGCGTCGCCGGCGAGGTGCCCGTACTGGTCGTTCACCTGCTTGAAGTGGTCGATGTCGAGGAGCACGAGCGACATGGTGCGCTCGTGCCGGGCGCAGCGGGCCATCTCGCGCTCCAGGAACTCGAGCAGGTAGCGCTTGTTGTGCACCTGGGTGAGGCCGTCGATGATGGTGAGCCGGTAGATCTCCTCGTGGTAGCGCGCCTCGATGGAGCCGTTCTCGCCCCGGCCGTTCCCCAGGAACTTGAAGATGGCGCTGCCGACCTTGATCAGATCTCCCGAGCTGAGCCGCGACTCGCTCTTGATCTCGTCGTTGTTCAGGAAGGTGCCGTTGGTCGAGCCTTCGTCGCGAAGCCAGGCAGCGCCGCCGCGGATGCGCACCGAGCAGTGCAGCCGCGAGACGTTGTCGAGGTCGAGCACGATACCGCAGCTTCCGCCGCGCCCGATGGTGGTGCTGCCGCTCGTCAGCGCGACCTTCTTGCCCAGGTCGGGCCCGTAAATCTGCACGAGGCACGCGCCCTCCAGGACGGGATCGTCCAGGTCCGGGCGGCCGACGTTGATGAGCGTCTTGCGTTCCATGTCACACGTGCCAGTGGGCGCTCTCGAAGGTGTCGTCGGGGACGGCGATGGTCAACTCGCCGTACCGCGGCAGCCGATCGAGCTCTACGTCGTCGCGGGTCAGCCGCAAGAGAACGCCGATGCTGTCGTTGGGAAGCAAACCGGTCCGGGCGAGCTCGATTCCAAGCTCCACGATGTTGCCCACCCGCCCTACGCCGACGCGCGCTTGCAGCCCGTCTACGACCGGGCATTCGCCTTCCGCAAGCCGCATGCGCAAGATTTTCTCCGCGAACGCCTCGCGCGCCCGCGCTCCAGGCGCAGTCTCCGGTGCGCCCGCGCGGGTGAGCACGATCTGCAGTTCGCCCGAAGGGCTCCACCCGCGCGCAGGGTCGAGCCGCAAGAAGAGCGACTCCTTGGAAAAGCCGAACCAGAGCTGCACGAAGGTGCTGGGCGAGCCCTGGTACATCGAGCTGCCCTGGCCCGGGTTGTAGATGCCGGCGCCGCTCCATTCGAAGTAGCCGTGCGAGAAGCCGTCGATGAGGGGCGCGACCAGCCTGCGCGGCTGCACCACCACCGCGTTCGCCTGGGAGGCGTCCTTGTAGGGCGCGATGATCGGGCGCCCGAGCCGCTCGGGCGGCGGGATGCCGAGATGGCGGAAGGCCTGCAGAACGTGGCGGCGGAAGAGGGTGTCGAACTCGGCCGCATTGTCGGTGGTGAAGTCGTCGCCGTACCACCAGAACCAATCGCTGCCTTCGGCAGCGAGGAGCGCCTGGTAGGCCTTCTCTTTCTGCTCCAGAGGCGCGTTCGAGGTTTCGTAGGCGTCGCGGGCAAGGCCGAGGAGCGTCCACGCCTGGTTGTCCTCGGACTGGCCGATCCAGATCCGGTAGTTGGAGTCGATCCAGCTTCCGCTGTGGATCCGGAGAATGCGCCGCGACGGCGGCCGGGCCGCGATCTCCTCGCGGGGGAGCACCGCTTGCACCGGGCCCGGCTTGTCGAGCTGCGTGTACAGCTCCTTCAAGAAGCCTTCGCCGGAGTTGGGATAGCGCTCCCAAGGGTTCTCGCCGTCGAGCGCGACGGTCACGCAGGCGTTCTCGCCGGCGCTGGCGATGCGGCCGAGCAAGTCTCGCACCGCCCCCTGCGGGTCGCTCTTGCCATAGCGAAAGCCAATCGCATCCGAGGCTTCCCGATCGCGAAAGAACATCGCCACATCGCCGCACTTCCAAGGGACGGTGTGCAGGGCGCCCTGCGGACGCGATTCCACTTCGCTCCGCTCCAGGTTTCCCTGATCGGTCGCGCACCAGCGCACGCCGCATCCGGAGAGGATCTCCAACACCTCGGGCGAGACCGAGCCTTCGCTCGGCCACATTCCGAGTGGCCGGACGCCGAAGTCCTTTTCGGCCCGGTCGAGGCCGCGCTTCACCTGCTCGCGCGCGTCCTCGGGATGGCGAAAGCGCGGCGGCAGCGGGACGTCGGGCATGGCGCGGCGCGCGCTCTCGGTGTCGACCAGGAGCGGCAGGATGGGGTGGAAGAGCGGCGAGCAGGTGATTTCCACCAGGCCGCGCTCGGCGAGCTTCTTCCACCGCGGCACGACGCCTCGCGCGATCCGGCGGGACAGGTCGAGGAGGTCGATCTTCTCGCGGTCGGAAAAGCCGCGCTCCTTGCGGAGCAGCTCCTGCACGAGCGGCTCCTCGCGGCGGGCGGCGAAGCCCATCCAGGCGAGCATGAAATGCACCTGCAGGTCGACCAGCTCCTGCACGGAGAAGCGCTCCTGCGCGCGCCGCAGGTCGAGCTTGCGCAGGTCCTTGCCGCGCTTCGCGAGCAGCTCGGCATAGCGCGGGATCGGCTTCACCCACAGGTCCCAGTCGATCGAGAAGCTCTCCTTGACGACGTGCGCGCGCTCTTCGGCGCTCAGCGCATCCGCCGGCTTGCGTGCGATCTCCTCGTCCTTGTCCTGGATTGTGCCTGCGACGTACGCCTCGAGCTGCAGCAGCAGGGAGGGGGCGAAGTTCGCGACCACCCGGACGCGATCGTGCGGCTCGAGCGCCGCGGCCATGTCGTTGTAGGCGCGGGTCGAGTGCAGCCGCACCCAGGGCAAGACCGGCTGCCCGGACAGCGGATCGCGGTATTCGGGCTGGTGCAGGTGCCAGAGAAAGACGACGCGTGCCAGGAGTCCTCCGAAGGACCACGGCATTCGCCTCGCGATGCAGAAAAAGTGCCCTTACCCGCCGAGCCGCATTCCCTTGGGCACCACCACGATGCCCTTGTCGCTGACGAAGAACCGCTTCTTGTCCTCCTGCGGATCGTAACCGATCTGGAGGCCGGCGGGGATCTCGACGTTCTTGTCGATGATGGCGCGCCGGATGCGCGCATGGCGGCCGACCTTGACGCCCTCGAAGAGAATCGACTCGGAGATCTCCGCGTAGCTGTTGATGCGCACGTTGGGCGAGAGCACCGAGCGGTCGACGCGCCCTCCGGAGATGATGCAGCCTTCGGAGACGAGCGAGTCGGTGGCGCGGCCGACGCGCTTCTCCTCTTCGTTGGCGAAGACGAACTTGGCGGGCGCCGCGGTGCTCATGGGGGCCGTGTAGATGGGCCAGCGGTCGTTGTAGAGCGAGAGCTTGGGGTCCACCGAGACCAGGTCCATGTTGGCCTCGTAGTAGACGTCGAGATCTCCCACGTCGCGCCAGTAGCCGCTCTCGTTCGGCCCCTGCAGCGGAACCTTGTTGGTGGCGAAGTCGTAGACCGAGACTTTGCTGCGCTTGAACATCTCCGCGATGATCGACTTGCCGAAGTCGTGCGCGGACTCCTTGCCTGCGTCCTTGACGATCTCGCGCACCAGCGCCTCGGTGGTGAAGAGGTAATTGCCCATCGAGACCAGGCACGCGCGCGGGTTGCCGATCATGGCTTTGGGGTTCTTCGGCTTCTCCTGGAAGTCGACCATCCGGCCTTTTTCGTCGGCGGTGATGATGCCGAACGCGCTCGCCTCTTCGATGGGGACGGGGATGGCCGCCACCGTGCAGTCGGCTTTCTGTGCCACGTGGAAGTCGAGCATCTGCCGCACGTCCATCCGGTAGATGTGATCGGCGCCGAAGACGAAGACGAAGTCCGGTTCCTCGTCGGTGACGAGGTTCAGGTTCTGGTAGATGGCGTCGGCGGAGCCCCGGTACCACTCGGGCCCCGTGCGCTGCTGGGCCGGCACCGGCTCGACGAACTGCCCGAGCATGTGCGAGAGCCGCCAGGCGCGCGAGATGTGCGTGTTCAACGAATCGCTCTTGTACTGGGTCAAGACCTTCATGCGCAGGACCCCGCTGTTGGCGAAGTTCGAGAGCACGAAGTCGATGATCCGATAGCGCCCCGCGAACGGCACCGCGGGCTTCGCGCGCTCCTGCGTGAGCGGTGCGAGCCGCCGGCCTTCGCCGCCGGCCAGGATCATCGCGAGGGTCTTTTCCAGGGCCATGCCGGGGACGGTAGACCCCGGGCCGTAGACCTGCAACGGTGAGCCGGGCGGTTGTTCAGTTGGCTTTTCCCGAGGCGCAAGTCATCCGCGCTGCGGCGGCGCGCCGGGTCACGCGCGCTTGGGAGGCGCGCTCCTCGCGGGCGGCGGCTTGGAGGCGCGGGCGCCGTTCTTCTTCTCGGCGAAGCGGGCGATGACTTCGTCCATCTCGCCCTGCACGCGCCGGACGAGCTGGGCGCGGTCGTGGAAGGTCAAGAACGCGCTCTTGAACCCGCCGACCAGGACGTTGCGCACGTCCTTCACCGTCAGCCCGAACTGCCGCACCACCGCCGACAGCTCCTTGGTGACGGTGGTGTCGGTGATGAGCCGGTTGTCGGTGTTGATGGTCACCCGGATGCCGAAGTCCAGGTAGAACTTGAACGGGTGCGAGGCCATGTCGGTGACCGCCCCGGTCTGGACGTTCGAGGAGGGGCAGCACTCGATGGGGATGCGGTGGTCGTTGACGTAGTTCAAAAGGTCGCCGTCCTCGCGCAGCCGCACGCCGTGGCCGATGCGGTGGGCGCCGCAGTAGTGGAGCGCCTGGGCGATGGACGGCGGGCCGTACGCTTCGCCCGCGTGCACGGTGCAGTTGATGTTGTTGTTGAGGATGAGCTGGAACGCCTCCTGGTGGTCGCGGGCCGGGTTGCCGTGCTCGGCGCCGGCCAGATCGAAGCCGAGGACGCCGCGGTTCTTGTAGGCGACCGAGAGCTCGGCGAGCCGGAGCGACACTTCCGGGCTCATGTTGCGGATGCCGCAGACGAGCACACCGGCGAGGATGCCGGTTTCGCGCTGCGCTTGCCTCAGCCCTTCGAGGACCGCCTCGACCACCACGGTGGGCTTGAGCCCTTTTTGCAGGTGGAGGACCGGCGCATAGCGCACCTCGATCAGCCGGCAGTTCTCCGCCGCGGCGTCGATGGCCAATTCGTAGGCTGCCCGGTAGAGCGCGTCCTCCGTCTGCAGGACGGAGAGGGTGATGTCGAAGCCCTTCAGGTACTCCTCGAGGCTTCCGTGCCGCTGGCCGATCTTGATCGCCTTGGCGAGGCCGGCCTCGCTGTCCGCCGGCAGCTTCACGCCCTGCTGTTCGGCGAGCTCGAGCATGGTGCGAAGCCTGAGCGACCCGTCGAGGTGGCAGTGCAGGTCGGTCTTGGGCAGCGCGTGGAGAAGCTCGTCCGAGACGGGGAGGTCGGGAGTCATGGCCCCATCTACCCGAAAGGCAGCCGCGCTGCTACCTTGGCGCTTCGATGACTTGGCTCGTGCTCAAGATCGCTTCCTGGCTCGTGCACGCGGCGGTCGTGATGATCTCCATCGCCGCGGTGTCGCCGGGAAATCCGAGCAACACGCTCGGACGCGCGCTCCTCGTCACCTGCATCGTCGCCTTGGTGGTGACGCCGTTCGCGTACTTCTGGTTCGTGCTCTTCATTCCGGCGTTGATCGCGCTGTTCGCCTGGTGCGTCGTCTACTGGCTCGCCTACGGCCTTGGCTTCTTCCAAGCCATCGCGGCGGCGCTGGTGCAGGCGGCGCTGGGGCTGGCGGTGGATTACTTCCTTCCGCCGCACCTGCACTATCGCTGAAGAGCCGCCCGCGACGTCTCAGGTGCAGACGAGCGGGGTCGAGCTGCCCGCCAGCGCCGGGCAGTTCTGCGAAGTGAAGGAGCCTTTCACCCGGTCATTGCTGTTCAGCACGACGTCGTAGGTTCCGGTGTAGACGCCGTTCGCGATGCTGGTGAAGGTGATGCTGCCGGAGACGGCGGTCGCGCCGTCGGCGGAGATGGCCTGGCAGGCGTCGTCGTCGTGCACGTAGCTGAGGTTCGCGACCTTCGCGTTCGCGCTCGGGTTGATCTGCGCGACGATGGTGTGGGTGCCCGGCACGGTCGGCGGCGTCAACGCGCCGGTCGACGCATCGAAGTCGGCCGCGGCAATGATCAGCGCCGCCACGTTCTTGGGCGTCTTGTTCTGGGTGAGCGTGTCGCAGAACGCCGGCGTGTCGGTGACGACCAGGCTCAATTCGACGTCGTTCGCGGAGAACGACAGCACGGTTGCGGCGGAGTCGGTCGCAGTGAACGCGCGGCCGCGGATAGTGCCGTTGTCGAGCGCGGACGGCCCGGAACCGCCGCCGCAAGCGCAGACGAGAGCGAGGGTGAGAACGCAGGAAATCTTCATCGAGTGCTCCTCGTTGCGACGAGCACCGGAGCATACAACGATCAGGCGTTCTTTGGCAGGACGCGGGTGACGACGAAGAGCAGCTCTTCCATCGTGAAGGGCTTCGGCAGCGCCGCCGAAACGCCCTGCGCGTGCAGCGTCGTCGCCTGGGGCGGCACCGCGCTCATGAGCACGATCGGCACTTTCTTCAGCGAGGGATCGCCCTTCAGCGCGGCCACCACCTGCCAGCCGTCGGTCTCCGGCATCAGCAGATCGAGGAGGACCAGGTCGGGCGCCTTCTGGCCTTTTCGCAGGACCGCCAGCGCGCGCTCGCCGTGCTTCGCGCCGGCGGTCTTGTAGCCCTGGCGCTCGAGCTCGTCGCAGATGGAGTCGCGCAGGTCGTCGTCGTCGTCGACCACGAAGATGCTCGGTTTCGCCTTCATGGCCGCAGATCACCACACGACGAGCGGGCGGAAGGGAAGCGATGTGCACGCGATTGTCCGCTTTGCTTCAAGCCTTTTCGACGAACCGGGCCAGCACCTTCTTGAGGCCGACGCCGGGCCCGAAGCGGACGTCGAGCTTGCGCGCCTGGCCCGCGCCGTCCTCGCCTTCGACGGTGCCGACGCCGAAGGTCGGGTGCTTCACCCGCGCGCCCGGTCCGAGCCCGTCCACGCCGGGCGCGGCGATCTTGATCGGCGGCTTCGTCGCCGGCTCGTCGCGCGCGAAGCGCATCTTGTTGCGCGCCGGCTGCTCGGCGGACAGCCCTCGTGGCTGTTCGAACGCGCGCCTGCCGGCCGGATCGTTTTCGAAGCCGCGGCCGCGCGGTCCGTCCGCGTAGCGCGGCCGCTGGTCGAAGTCGTCAGACGATTGTGAAAATTTCTGCGCCCGGTCCGAGAGCCGCTCGAGCGCCGCGAGCCCCTCGACTGCGTCAGCCGGAAGCTCGCGCACGAAGCGCGACGGCGGATTGAACCGCAGCTCACCGAAGAGTGACCGGCAGCGCGCGAGCGTCAAGGTCAGCCGCTTTCTCGCCCGGGTCATCCCGACGTAGCAGAGCCTGCGCTCCTCGGCGATCTCGGCCGGGTCTTCTTCGCCGGTGGCCGAAGGCCCGCTCTGGCCCAGCGAACGGCTGCTGGGAAAGACCCGCTCCTCGAGGCCCGTCATCCACACCGCGTCGAACTCGAGGCCCTTGGCGGCGTGCAAGGTCATCAGCGCGGCGCGGTCGCCCGAGCCTTCCGCGTCGGCATCGCCGACCAGCGCGAGCTGCTCGAGAAAGCCGAGCAGGGGAGTGTCGGCCTCGTCCCGATCGGCCGCCGCCAGCGCCGCTGCCAGGTCGGGCTTTTCGCCGGGGGCGGCTTCGACGGGTGAGGCGCTCCCGAGCGCGCCCGGAGCGCGCACCGCGCGGATGTACTGCCCGTGCGTCTGCGTCAGCGGGTTCGGAACCAGCGGCCGCTCCTTCGCCGGCTGCGGCTCTTCGTCAAGCGTCCCGGAGTCGGCGATGCGGGTCGTGGCCGGGTCCTCGCCCGCCCAGGCGCGGTCGAAGTCGCGCGCCGCCCCGACCAGCTCGAGCAGGTTCTCCAGCCGGTCCTCGCCTTCGTCCCCTTCCAGCCGCAGCCGGTCTTGATAGCCGGTCGCTTCGATGACGAGCTCGATGGCGTCGGCCGCGCTCCCGGTCACCTGCGCGCGGAGCTTCTCGATCAGCGCCTTGAACGGCAGCAGCTTCGCCCGCACATTCGCCGGCAGCTCCTCGTCTTCCAGGCACTCCCACAAAGAGAGCCCGCGCCGCGCCGCCACCGCCCGCAGCTTGTCGATGGTGGTGTCCCCGATCCCGCGAGGCGGCGTGTTGACGACGCGGAGCAGATCGCCGTCGGCCCGCGGGTTCACGCACAGCCGCAAGTAGGCGGCGATGTCGCGCACTTCCGCGCGGTCGTAGAAGCTGCGGCCCCGCACCACCCGATAGGGAATCCGCCGCGCCCGCAGCGCGTCCTCGAGCGAGCGCGACTGCGCATTCGCCCGGTAGAACACGGCCATCTCCGCGTAGGCCGTTCCGCGCGCATTCTCCTGGTACAGCTCGGAGGCGATCCGCGAAGCCTCGTCGCGCTCGTCCTCGGCGACAAAGACGCGCACCTTGTCGCCGTCGCCGGCCTTGGTCCACAGCTTCTTCTCGGCGCGGCGCTCGTTCTTTTCGATCACCGCGTGCGCGGCGGCCAGGATCCGCCCGCTCGAGCGGTAGTTCTGCTCCAGCCGCACCACCTTGGTCGCGGCGAAGTGCTTGGGAAAGTCGAGGATGTTCGACACTTCCGCGCCGCGCCAGCGGTAGATCGACTGGTCGTCGTCGCCGACCACGCACAGGTTCTTGTGCACCGACGAGAGCAAGAGCAGAAGCTGGTACTGGGCGGGATTCGTGTCCTGGAACTCGTCGACGAGGATATGCCGGAAGCGCTGCGCGTAATTCGAGAGGATGTCGTCGCGCTTCTTGAACAGCTCGATCACCCGGACGATCAAATCGCCGAAGTCGAGCGCGTTCGAGGCCTGGAGCGCCGCCTGGTAACGGCCGTAGACTTTCAGCGCGGTCTTGCCGGGGACGTCGTATTCCGGGAGCTTCACTTCCGCCGGCAAGAGGCCCGCGTTCTTCCACCGCTCGATGCGGGAGAGGTGCGCCTTGGCGGTGGCGATGTCGAAGCCCAGGTCCGAGGTCGCCCGCTTCACTTCCGCGAGCTGATCGCCGTCGTCGTAGATGGCAAAGCTGCGGGTGAGGCCGAGGGCCTCCGCTTCCCGGCGCAAGAGCCGCGCCCCCGCCGCGTGGAACGTCGAAACCCACATCCGGCCGGCGTCCTCCTGCCCGACCAGCTTGCCGACCCGTTCGCGCAGCTCTCCGGCAGCCTTGTTGGTGAAGGTGACCGCCAGGATCTCCGGAGGGCGGGCGAGCCCTTCGCGCAAGAGGTGGGCGATGCGGTGGGTGAGCACCCGCGTCTTGCCCGAGCCCGCGCCCGCCAGGATGAGGAGCGGCCCGTCGCCGTGGCGCACCGCTTCGAGCTGGGGAGGATTCAAGAGCTTCGC
>DASXHM010000388.1:0-13163 GCA_036488495.1 Myxococcales bacterium
ATCAACGACCAAGGGCTATCCGTTCATCGGGAGATGCCGGATGGGCGGGCCGGCCCGGAAGTCAGCCGCGCGGTTGAGCGGGTAAAAAGCCATTCCGCAGCCAAGCTCCCGTTCCGCATGCGGCTTTTACTCCCGTGCATCAGCCGCTTTCGCCGAGGCCGCGCAGCGCATCGGGCGTGTCGGCGTCGAGGAACGGCCGCGAGTCTGGCCAGTCGATGTGCGCAGTGCGCAGAAGCGGCCAGAGCGCGCGCGGCCCCGGCGGATTGGGCGACGTGAGAAGCGAACCCGCCGCGAGCAACGCGGGATCGCGCCGCCAGACAGCGCAGAGCGGCTGTCCCGCCGGGACCGCCACGTCGTGTCCGTCAATCGCTTCGAACAGGGACCGGAGCAGCTTCTCGTCCGCCGCGAAGGGCATGTCCGCCGCGCAGGCAAAGACCAGCTCGAATCGCGAGGCCAAAAGGCCGGCGGCAAGGCCCGCAAGCGGCGTCTGCGCGGCGTGCCCGTCGCGGACCCGCTCCACCTCGAACGCCGCGTACTTCTCCGGCTGCTTGGCGGTCAGGACCACCTGCGCGAAGCCGCGCACTCCGCGCAAGACATGCGCGAGCAGCGGCTCTCCGCGAAAGAGCGCCAGCGCTTTGTCGCTCCCGAAGCGGCGGCTCTCCCCGCCCGCCAGCACCACCGCGCAAGCCTCGCGCTTCAGCCCACCCTCGCTTCGAAGATGCGGCGCAACGCAGGGGTCTCGCGCAGAAGGTCGAGCGCGAGCTTGGCGTGGCCGCGCGCATAGCCGTTGCCGATGGTCAACCGCACGTCCTTGCCGACTCCCTCGGCGCCGAGCGCAGCAGCGGTGAACGAGGTGGCCATGCTGAAGAAGAGGACTTCGCCGCCTTCGCGCACCGAGAGGATGCTCCCCATCTCGGTCCCGGGGACGCTGGCGCAGTTGACCACCAGGTCGAACTGCCCGCGCGTCGCCTCGTACATCTGGAGCGGCTTCGTCGCATCCAAGGCCAGCCACGCGTCGGCGAGGCCGTCGGCGACCAGCCGCTGCGCGGGCTCCGGCCGATAGTCGAGCGCGGTCACCTGGGCGCCGTTCTTTCGCGCCTGCGCGCACGCCAGCGATCCGCTCTTGCCCGCGCCGAGGACCAGGACTCGCATGCCCGCGCGGGTCAGCCGCGACACCCAGGCCGGCGCTCCGCAGACGTCCAGCACCGCCAACGCCAGCGACTCGGGAAGATCGGCGGGAAGCGGCGCCCACAACCCGCTCGCGAACAAGACCGCCCTCCCGCGGACATCCAAGCGATCGGCGTGCGCGTGCACGGCCAGGATCTCCTCGAGCACGAGCGGCGTGAGCGTCAAGGAAACGAGCGACGCCACCCGATCGCCGACTCTCAGCTCACCGGCTGCAGGATGCTGCGGCCCGACCGCCTGCACGCGCCCGATCAACATCCCGCCCGACCCGGTGACCGGGTTCTGCATCTTGCCGCGCTCCGCGACGATGGCGCGCACGCTGTCGGCGATCCGCGAAACGTCGCCACCGCAAGCCGCCGAAAGCTGCCGGAAGGAAGCGGCGTCGATGTTCAGGTGCTCCACGTCGATGAACAGCTCGTCCTCGCCCATGGGCAGGCGCGCATCCAATGTCTCCGCCTGCTGCGGCAACACGCCCGACGGCCGCACCACCCGGCGCAGGCCGTACGGATCAAGGGACACGCGGCACTCCGGCGGGCACCGAAGGCGGCGCAATCCGCGGCGCCTGCGGCCGTTCGTGATGGGCGTTGCCGAGGAATGTGGCGATGAGGTCGATGGGCACCGGGAAGATGGTCGTCGACGCCTTCTCCGCGCTGATCTCGACCAGCGTTTGCAGATAGCGAAGCTGCAGCGCCGCCGGGTGCGCGTCGATGACGTCCGCGGCCATGCCGAGCTTCTCCGCCGCCTGGTATTCGCCCTCCGCCGCAATCACCTTCGCGCGCCGCTCGCGCTCGGCTTCCGCCTGCCGCGCCATCGCCCGCTGCATCTCCGGCGGCAGGTCGAGCTGCTTCACCTCCACCGCGGTCACCTTGATGCCCCAGGGCTCGGTGTGCTGGTCGAGGATGAGCTGCAGCTCCTTGTTGATCTTCTCCCGTTGCGACAGCAGGTCGTCGAGATCCAGCTTGCCGAGCGTCGAGCGCAACGTCGTCTGCGAGAGCTGGGAGGTCGCGTAGAGGAAGTTCTCCACCTGGATGATGGCCTTTTCGGCGTCGATCACCCTGAAGTAGATCACCGCCGAGACCTTCAGACTGACGTTGTCGCGGGTGATCACGTCCTGCGCCGGCACGTCGCGAGTGACGGTGCGCAGGTCGACCTTCACCATTCGATCCAGGCCCGGCACGATCCAATTGAGGCCCGCGCGTTTCGTCTCCGCGTAGCGGCCGAGGCGGAAGATCACTCCCGCCTCGTACTCCTGGATGACGCGCAGCCCGGAGAGGATCCACAGCCCGACGGGAACGATGAAGACGAGGAGGAGCGGACTCATGGGTTTGCCTTTGTCAGCGCGCTCTCGGGCGCGACTTCGAGGGTGAGACCGCGCACGGCGACCACCCGGACGCGGTCGCCGGCGGCGAGCTCGGTCGCGCAGACGGCCTTCCACAATTCGCCGCCCACCAGCACGGTGTTGGCGTCGCGCGCCTCGCCCAGTTCGCCGATCAACGAATAGGCGCCGGTCCGGAGCGGCTCGCGGCTGCTCGATGACAGCTTCCACGCCAGCGAAGCGGCGATGGCCGCCATGGCGAGCCCGATGGGCAGCACGAAGCGCAACGAAAGGCCGAAATCGCCGTCGGCGTAGAACCTGGCGTCGATGTGGCCGATGAGAAGGAGCGAGCCGACCACCTCGCAGACGCCGCCCGCCGCGATGAAGCCGCCGTGGCCACCGACGTACAACTCAAGAGCGAAAAAGGCGGCGCCCAAGAGCACCAGCGCGAGCGCGCCGATGTGCACCGGCAGCATCTGCAGGCCGATGCCGGCGATGAGCACGCAGATGACCCCGACCACACCCGGGACGATGGTGCCGGGGTGGAACATCTCCAAGAGGATGCCGATGACCCCGAGCGCGCCGATGAGGAAGACAATCTGCGGATCGCCGAGCAGGTGAAGAACGCGATCGCTGACTCGCCACGTCGCGGGACGGACTTCGACGCCGGCCGTGTGGAGGATGCGCGACTCGCCACCTGCGAGCTGAACCTTGCGGCCGTCGAGCTTGTGGAGAAGGTCAGGAAGATCCTCGGCCAGCAGATCGACGACGTGCAGATCGTAGGCCTTGGTGGCGGTCACGCTCTCGCTCTCGCGGACGGCCTTCTCCGCCCATTCGACGTTGCGCGCGCGCCGCTCGGCGATGCCGCGCACGAACGCGGCGGTGTCGTTCTCGATCTTCTTCGCCATGGTAGAGTCTTCCTTGCTCACCGGCTTGTCGGCGCCCAGGAGATCGACCGGATGGGCGGCGCCGATGTTGCTCGACGGCGCCATCGCCGCGACGTGCGCCGCCAGCGTGATGAATACTCCCGCCGAACCCGCCCGCGCTCCCGGCGGCCCCACCCAGACGACGATGGGCACCTTCGCGCTCAGCTCCGCCTGCACCACGTCCCGCGTGGCGGACAAGAGGCCTCCGGGGGTGTCGAGCCGAACCACCACCGCCTCGGCTCCTTCCGCTTCTCCGGTCTGGATGGCGTCGATGAGGTGTGCCGCCGAGCCGGGATTGACGGACCCGGTGAACTGCACCAAGAGCACGAACGCGGCGATCACGGCGCGCTCCGCGGCGCCAGGTCGAGCTTCTTCATCACCTGCTTCAGGTCGTCCCAGACCTTCCCTTTCTCACCGGGACTGCGCAGGAGGTACGCGGGGTGGAAGGTGGGCATCAGCGGAATGCCTTCGTACTCGCGCCATTGCCCGCGCAGCCGCGACACCGGCGTCTCCTCCCGCAAGAGCGCTTGCGCCGCGAACTTCCCCAGGGTGACGATGGCCGCAGGCTTCACCGCGGCGAGCTGCGCTTTCAAGAACGGCTCGCAGCTCGAAAGCTCGTCGGGCTCCGGATTGCGGTTGTTGGGCGGGCGGCACTTGACCGTGTTGCAGATGTAGACGTCCTCGCGGCGCAGCCCCATCGCCTCGATCATCTTGGTCAGAAGCTGGCCCGCCTTGCCCACGAACGGCTCGCCCTTCAAGTCCTCGTCTTCGCCGGGCGCCTCGCCCACGAACATCAGCCGCGCCTTCGGATTGCCGACGCCGAAGACGATGTTGGTCCGGCCCTTGTGCAGCTTGCAGCGGGTGCAGCCTTGAAGGCCCTGCTCGACTTCCTCGAGCAACGGCAGCTTCAGCGTTCCAGCGGCCGGCGCCTGGGTAGGGCCGCGCGCTGCGGCAACCGCCACGTCGGAAGCGGTGGCCTCTCCGCGAGCCCGCGAAGGCGTCAGGATCCTCACCCCCGCTTCTTCCGCCCATGCCACGTACGCCCGAAGCTCGTCAGCTACCTCGCGCATGGCCGCCGTCTATCACATCGAGGCGCGGACAGCGTCCCAGATGGCATGCGCCACCGAAAGCTTCTCGCCCGACAGCTCCGCACGCGAACCGTCCTTGCCGAGCAGCACCACCCGATTCGTCTCTTTCCCGAATGCGTCCCGGATGTCGTTGGCGACGATGAAGTCGAGCTGTTTGCGGACGAGCTTCTCTTGCGCGTTGGTTTCGACGTTCTCGCTCTCGGCGGCAAATCCCACCAGGAGCGGCTTGACGGGGCGCGCGCCAATCGAGGCAAGGATGTCCTGCGTCCGCACCAGCTCCACCTGCTCGCTGCCGGGTTGCTTCTTCACCTTCTCCTTCGCCTTCCGCGCGGGCTTCTGGTCGGCAACCGCGGCGGCCATCACCAGGACCCGGGCGGACGCGAGATGCTCTTCGACCGCAGCGGCCATCTCCTCGGCGGTGGTCACCGGGACGACGCGCACGCCCTCGGGGTTCGGCAGCTCGACCGGACCTGCGACGAGCGTCACCCGCGCGCCGCGGTCCCTGGCCGCGATTGCCACCGCGTACCCCATCCGGCCGGAGGAGGGATTGCTCAAGAACCGGACCGGGTCCAGCCACTCGCGGGTCGGGCCGGCAGTCACGAGCACCTCGACGCCGTCGAGGTCGCCCGGCACGTCCAACGCTGCGACGATGTCCGCGGGCTCGGCAAGGCGGCCAGGGCCGACGTGGCTGCGCTCCGCCATTTCGCCTTCGCCCGGTCCGACGACACGCGCCCCGCGCTCGCGCAGGACGGCGAGATTCTCCTGCACCGCCGGGCTCGCCCACATCTTCTCGTTCATCGCCGGAGCCAGAAGCCAGCGCGCAGGTGGGATGGCCACAAGCGCCGCGCAGGCAGCGTCGTCCGCTTGCCCCATCCGCAGCCGCGCGATCAGGTTCGCCGTCGCCGGCGCGACCACCGCCATCTGCGCCCAATCGGCGAGCGCGATGTGACCTGCGGCCAGCTCCTGCTCCGCGGAAAAGAGGTCGGTCGCGACCGGATGTCCAGAGAGCGCCTGGAAGGTCAGCGCGGAGACGAAGCGCTGCGCGGAGGCGGTCATCGCGCAGCGCACTTCCGCGCCGGCCTTCAGCAAAAGCCGGGTCAGCTCGCACGCCTTGTACGCGGCGATTCCGCCTCCCACGCACAAGAGCACCCGCCGCCCGTGTAGAGCCATGGGCGCATGATGGATCGCACGTCGGCGATGTTCCAGTTCTGCTATATGCGCGCGCGTGCAGCGCCGCCCCGCCCCGCCCGGCATCCTCGCTGCGCTGCGCGCCCGCAACATCGCCGTCGCAGCGCTGTATTGGGGCCCGATCGTCTTTCTCGTGTCCACCATCGCGCTCGTCGTAAGCCTCTGGCGCGGCATCGATCTGGGCGGCGTCTACTACGCGGGCGTGGTCGTCCTGGCCGGGGTGGGGGTGGCTTCCGCGCTGCGGCTGCGGGCGCGGCTGGGCGAGATTTCGATTGCGCTCGAGCGGGCGCAGCGCACCAGCACGGTCGGCCTCCTCACCGCCGGCTTCGCCCACGAGATGAAGAACGCGCTCACGGTCGTCTTGGGCTTCGCGGAGTTGGCGCGGACCGCCGCCGAGCGGACGCGCGCGGACGAAAAGGTGTGCCGCCACCTGAAGGAGCTCGAGAACGAAACCCGCCGCACCGTCGCCCAGCTTCAGAGCTTCCTCAGCTACTCGAGCGGCGAGAAGGTGCGAAGGCGGCCGCAGGACCTGAACGACCTGATCGCCGACGCGCTGCAGATGGTGAAGCCGATGGCGCGCATCAAGGAGCTCTTGGTGGAACAGACCAACGGCGATGCGCCGAAGGTGGTCGTCGATCCGTTCGCCGTCCGCCAGCTCCTCTTGAACCTGCTCCTGAACGCCCTCGATTTCGCGCGCTCGCGCATCGTCATCACCACCGCGCGAACGCCGGACGGACGAGCGGAATTGATCGTCTCCGACGACGGACCGGGAGTCCCCACGAAGGACAAGGAGCGCATCTTCCAGCGCTTCGTCACCACCCGTCCGGGCGGCAACGGGCTCGGCCTCTCGACCAGCCGGGAAATCGCGACCGCGCACGCGGGCACGCTCACGCTGCGCGACACCGAAGGCGGGGGCGCGACCTTCGTGCTGACGCTGCCCGCTGCCTGAGACGGGGGCGCGACGAATCGGCGCTTCTCGCACACCCGGCTTGTCGATTATCCTGCGCGCCCCATGAAGCTGGCTTTGGTCCTCGGCCTTTCGCTCTGCGCCGCCTGCAACACCGACGCTTCCGCCCCGCACCTCGCGCGCGGCAACGTGCTCGTCAACAACGGCAAGCGAGAGGAAGCCGCAAACGAATATCGCGAGGCCGCCCGGCTCGCCCCGAAGAGCGCCCTGCCCCGCGAGCGCTTGGGCGACGCGCTGTACGACCTGGGCCAGAAGCCGCAAGCGCTGACCGCCTATCGCGACGCGCTGGCGGTGGATCCGTCGTCGGTGACCGCGGCAGTCGGAATCGCTCGGGTGCTGAGCGACGAAAACGATCTCCCCGGAGCTCGCGCAGCGCTCTCTTCAGCCTTGGAGCGCGCGCCGACCAACATCTTCCTCTTGCTCTCTCGCTCGAACCTCGCCGCCCGGGCAGGCGACTTCGACGGAGCGCTCGCCGACGCCGAACGGGCCGCGCACTACAAGTCGAAGGACGTCCCGGCCCTGTACCAGTACGGGATGATGCTGCTCGCGAAGGACCGCACCGACGAGGCAGCGGTGGTCTTCGATCGCCTGCTCCAGTATTCGCCGCAGTCGCCCGAAGGCCATTACGGGCGGGCGCGCGTCTTCGCGGCGCGGGGCGAGGAGGCGAACGCCGCGCAAGCGTTGGCAGCGGCGGCGAAGCAGGTCGAGCCGGATGCGCGCGCCCGCCTGGTCGAGCAAGGCTACCGCGGCGAGGGGCTCGATGCCGCGGTCCGCGACGCTCGCGACCGGTCGCTGGCTGCGATGCAGAAGGACCCCGCCTTCGCGCGCTGGGCGCAAGACCCCGGCTTTCGCCGCGGGGCGGCATGGCCGGTCGCCGACGCGCGGTGACCGGGTGCATGGCGACGTTCTCGGCGTGGTCCGAGGTGTGGCGCGACGGCACCCCTCCTCACCGTCCCTGGCCCCGAAGGCTCGAACCTCGCCCATCGCGCCTCTTGCTCCGCCGCCGTCTCCGAGTACGATGGCAGGGTGACGGCCGTCATCGATCCGCCGCGTCCTTCCACCAGCAAGCGGCGCCCCTTCGAAGGTTGGGGCGCGGCCGTCGGCGCGGCGCTTTCGACCCTGGCCACCGCGCTCATCCGGATCAGCTCCAAGCTGTACGGCGAAGCGCGCGAGCGCGGCGGAGCGGCGCTGACCGACTTCCAGGCGCGCCCCGAGCACTCCCGCTACCGGGCTTACGCGCTGGGCGGCTATGGCGTCCTGGTCGCGGCGACCCTGGCCGCGCAGTTCTATTCGGAGAACAGCCTGGGCGCGACGGTGCGGGTGGAGAAGGTGGACATGCCCGCCTTGACCCAGGTCTTCGTCCGCAACGGTTCCGACGACACCTGGCGCGACGTGAAGCTGACCCTGAACGGCATCTACACCTACGAGACGCTGGCGGTGCAGCCGGGCGCGTTCATCCTCTTGCCGGTGGAGCGGTTCGCGCTCTTCGCCCCCGACGGCAAGCGCAGCTTCGCCGCCAAGAACACGGTCCCAAAGACCCTCTTGATCGAAACCCGCGACAAACGCTACGAAGCGGAGCTCAAGCCTTGACCCCTGCGCCGCAGTCGCATCCGCGCAAGCGGGTGCTCGTCGTCGACGACGATCCGGAGATCGTCACCTTCCTCGCCACCCTGCTCGAGTTGGAAGGCATCGAATCGCAGGTGGCGACCAGCGCCAATGCGGCGCTCGCCATGGTCGACAGGGCCGGGCCGCCCCAGCTCGTGCTCCTCGACATCGCCATGCCCGACCGCGATGGCTTGGACCTCTGCCGCGCGCTCAAGCGCGACCCCCGCACCCGCGACGTCCCGGTGTTCGTCGTCTCGGCGCGGCCCGGCAAGGACGTGGTCGAGCGGGCGCTCGCCGCTGGCGCGGAGGAGTTCATCCGCAAGCCGTTCGAGAACCAGGAGCTGATCGCCCGCATCCGGACGCGCCTTTCCGCCTGACTCTGTCCCCATCGTGGAACGAGCAATCCCGGAAACGCGACGGCGATGCCGTTCGCTCGCTCTGGAGCATCCGGGCACGGCCGCTGCATGATCGGCGGCGATGAGCTCGCTCGTCGCCGATCTGCGGCTCGCGCTTCGATCGCTTCGGAGGACGCCGGGGTTCGCCGCCTCCGCCATCCTCTCCCTGGCGTTGGGCATCGGCGCCAACAGCACGCTGTTCAGCGTCGTCGACGCGGTGCTGCTGCGGCCGCTGCCCTATCCGGACTCGGCGGAGCTGGTGGGCCTGGCACAGAACCAGTCGCCGCCGGACGTGCGCGACGTCCGCGAGCAATCGACGGCGCTTCGAACGCTGGCAGGCTACGGCGCGCAACCGTTCGATCTCACCTCCGGCCCGGAGCCGGAGCAGGTTGCCGGCGCGCTCGTCTGCGGGCCGTTGTTCGGGGCGCTGGGCGTGCACCCTGCCGAAGGTCGCGGCTTGACCGCCGGCGATGACACCCCGGGCGCACCCGCCGTCGCGGTGCTTTCGTGGGGGTTGGCGCGGAGGCTCTTCCCCGGCCGGCCGGCCGTGGGAGCGACTCTCGTTCTCAGCGCAAAGGTCTACACCATCGTCGGGGTGATGCCGAAGGGCTTCCGTCTGCCGGAGGGTGACTCGCAGCTCTGGGTGCCGCTCGAGACGGCCTATCCAGAGGCGAGCCAGGCGCGCGGCGCGCACTTTCTGCGCACGGTCGCAAGGCTCGGCGGCAGCCTGGCCGAGGCCAGGCGCGAGGCGGACGGCGTTGCGCAGAGGCTCTCGCAAGCGCATCCGGACGAGGACCGCGGGCTCGCGTTGCCGCTTCTGCCCCTCCACGACGTCGTCGCGCGAAACGTTCGTTCGACGCTGCTCCTTCTCCTCGGCGCCGTGGCGCTGTTGCTCCTGATCGCGTCCGCCAATTTTGCCGGGCTTCTGCTCGCACGCGGCGCATCGCGGCGGCATGAGCTGGCGGTCCGCGCGGCGCTCGGCGCATCGCGCGGCCGCATCGTCCGCCAGCTCGTGACCGAGAGCGCGCTGCTCGGGCTCTGTGGCGGAGCTGTGGCGGTGCTGCTGGCGCTCTGGCTCCTGCCGATCGTCGTCGCCTCGTATCCCGAGATCCTACCCGGCATCGCCACGGCATCCATCGACGGTCGCGTGCTCTCGCTGACCGCTTTCGTCTCTCTCGCCAGCGGAGCTGTCGCGGGCGTCGCGCCTGCGCTGCGCATGTCGGGCCTGGACACGGCCTCAGCGTTGAAGGAAGCCGCGCCTGCGCTCGGTGGAGGGAGCAGGAGCCGCGCCTTCTTGGTGGTCGCTGAGATTGCCCTGGCGGTCGTCTTGCTCGGCGCTGCTGGGCTCGTGGCGCGCAGCCTGTGGAAGCTCGCGCGCGCCCCGCTCGGCTTCGACACCGGAGGCGTGCTCACCCTTCGCCTCGATCCGCCCGGCGCCCGCTACGGCCAGATCGCGCAGCAAACGGCGCTCTACGACCGCCTCCTCGCGGGAGTGGCCGCGCTCCCGGGCGTGCGCGATGCGGGCATCGTCAGCGAGCTTCCGCTGAGCGGAAACGCGCTCACCCACAACACCATCGTCGAAGGAATGGCGCCGGTCCCGCAGGGGGCGGAGCCCGAAGCCGGCGCACATGTCGCGAGCGCCGGGTACTTCGCGGCCCTCCGCATCCCGCTGCGGCGCGGCCGTCTCTTCGACCAGCGCGACACCGCGCAAGCCCGGCAGGTCGCGGTGGTGAACGCAGCCTTCGAACACCGCTTCTTCGGCAACGCCCCGGCGATTGGAAAGCGCGTCCGCTACGCCCGCGAAGAGCCGGTGCGTTGGATGACCATCGTGGGTGTCGTCGGCGACGTCCGCGACGCGCCCGGGCGCGATCAGGAGCCCACCGTCTACGTTCCCTATGCGCAGAACGCGAGCCCCTGGCACCGCTGGACCTCGCTCGTCGTCCGCACCGCGCCCGGCGCGCAAGCCGCGCTGGCGAGGGACATCGTCCGGCAGGTGTGGGCAGCCGATCGGCAGTTGCCTGCAACGCAGCTCCGCTCCATGGACGAGGTCCTCGCGCGCTCGCTCACGCAGCGGCGGTCGGCCTTGACGCTCCTGACGGCGTTTGCGCTCCTGGCGCTGATTCTCGGAGCGGTAGGCGTGCACGGGCTGGTCGCCTGGACGGTGTCGCAGCGGAGCCACGAGTTCGGCGTGCGCCTCGCGCTCGGGGCGACCCGCGGCCGGATCGTACGGATGGTGTTCGGGCAGAGCCTGCGCCTCGCGGCGTTCGGGGTCGTGGTGGGCAGCGTCGCTTCCGTCGCGGTGAGCCGGCTCCTTGGCTCGTTCCTGTACGGTGTCTCTGCGGGCGACCCTGCGACGTACGCCGCGATCGCGCTCCTGATGGGCGCTTCCGCATTGGTCGCGGCATCGGTGCCGGCGGCTCGCGCCGCGATGGTGCAACCCGCGGCGGCGTTGCGCGACGAGTGAGCTGAAAAGGAAAGGGCGGCCCCAAGGCCGCCCTGGTACAGCGAACCGCCGAACGGCGAGTGAACGCTACTCGCTCTTCTCTTCCGGCGCGGCCTCTGCCTTGGCCTTGCTCTTCTTCGCAGGCTTCGCAGGCGCCTTCGGCTCTTCGGTCTTCTCGCTCTTCTCGACCAGCTCGAGGATGGCCATGGGCGCGTTGTCGCCGGCGCGGTTCTGCACGTGGATGAGCCGCGTGTAGCCGCCCGGACGCGCCTTGAACCGCGGCCCAATGGTCTCGAAGAGCTTCGCCAACGCCGCTTGGTCGCGCACCGTCTTGTGCACGATGCGCCGCGCCGCGACCGTATCGGCCTTGGCCTTGGTGATGACCCGCTCGACCAGCTTCTTGGTCTCCTTGGCCTTCGGCGTGGTGGTGCGGATGCTCTCCTCGAGGATCACTGCGCGCACGAGGTTGTCGAGCAGCGCCTTGCGGTGGCTGGTGTTGCGGCTGAGCTTTCGGCCGGCGTTGGCGTGGCGGGACATGTTCGACTCCGATGATGCGGTGGATTACTGCTTCAAGACCTGCGCGACGGCCACCGGCGGCTTGGGCGGCCAGTTGTCGAGCTTCATGCCCAAGGAGAGGCCCATCTCGGCCAGGATTTCCTTGATCTCCTTGAGCGACTTGCGGCCGAAGTTCTTCGTCTTCAGCATCTCGGCTTCCGACTTCTGCACCAGATCGCCGATGGTCTTGATGTTGGCGTTCTGCAGGCAGTTGGCGGAGCGGACCGACAGCTCGAGCTCGTCCACCGAGCGGAAGAGGTTCTCGTTGAGCTTCTCTTCCGACTTCACCGCCACCACCTCGACCGGCTCTTCGGCCTCGTCGAAGTTGATGAAGATGGAGAGCTGCTCCTTGACGATCTTGGCCGCGAAGGCGACGGCGTCCGCCGGGGTGACCGCGCCGTTCGTCCACACTTCGAGCGAGAGGCGATCGTAGTCGGTGGCCTGGCCGACGCGGGCGTTCGTGACTTGGTAGTTGACCTTCTTGATCGGGCTGAACAGCGAGTCGATGGGCATCACGCCGATGGGCGCGCCCACCACCTTGTTGCGCTCCGCCGGCTGGTAGCCGCGGCCGCGCCGGCACTGCATCTCCATCCGCACCCGCCCGCCTTCGCTGACGGTGAAGAGGTGGTGGCCGGGGTTCAACACTTCCACGTCCTGGTCGACGATGATGTCGCCCGCCTTCACTTCCTTCGGGCCTTCGACCTCGATGCGGATGGTCTTCTCCTCCTGCGTGTGCATGCGCAGGAGCACTTCCTTGAGGTTCAGGATGATGTCGGTGACGTCCTCGGCGACGTTGCTGATGGTCGAGAACTCGTGCTCGACGCCTTCGATGCGGACGCTGGTGATGGCGGCGCCCTGCAAGCTCGAAAGGAGCACGCGCCGCAGGCTGTTGCCGAGGGTGATGCCGAAGCCGCGTTCGAGCGGTTCGGCGACGAACTTGCCGTAGGTGTCGGTGAGGGTTTCCTGATCGACGTGCAATCCACGCGGCTTGATCAGGTCGCGCCAGTTCTTCGCGGTCAATGCTTCGGCCAAGGTGTTTCTCCTTCTTTGCGCCGCCCTACTCCGGCGAGATTGCCGGCTCCATTGGGTCAGTCGCGCAATGTGCTTCTAACGGCTTTGCGAGCCTCCCGCAGAAGGCCCGCTTGGTACGCTGCTCACCAATGCTGCGGCCTTTCGGCCTCCGCCCGTCGCCGGCAAAGCCGGCTCCTCCGTCATTACTTCGAGTAAAGCTCCACGATGAGCTGCTCCTGGATGGGCATGGTGATGTCGTCGCGCGAAGGCGTCGACTTGACGGTGCCCTTGAACCCGCCCTTGTCCAGGTCGAGCCAAGCCGGGATGCCGCGGCGATCCACCGCCTCCAGCGCCTCGTTGATGCGGACGATCTTGCGGCTCTTCTCCTTCACCGCCACCACGTCGCCGACCTTCACCTGGAACGAGGGGATGTTGACCTTGCGCTCGTTGACCCGGAAGTGGCCGTGCCGGACGAGCTGCCGCGC
>DASXHM010000403.1:0-6236 GCA_036488495.1 Myxococcales bacterium
AGCGTCGGGATTGCGCGCCCGCACCCCACGCGTCAGGCGCACTTCGCTGGAAGGCCCGCGCAGCGGATCGACGGCGTAGAGATCCTGGATGTCCTCGTACTCCTGGAAGACCTGCTCGCGCGCATAGACCACCTGGCCGGACGGCGCGACCGCCAGGGTGTCATCGCCCGCGCCATCCGACCAGAGCGTCGCGATCTTCTCGTCTCCAGGCCGGGTGGCCGCAGGCATCGCCGCCTGAGCGTCGCAGCAGGTCCCGAGCGGCAGCGCCCGCACCTCCGCCAGCCGGTCGGGGCCTGCCCAGGTGTAATAGAGCGTCTTGCCGTCCTTGGAGAAGCGCGGGGTGCGGACCCATTCGCCGAGCCTCGTCAAAGGCTCGACCTGCGTCTCGCCTGCAGCCCGCACTTCGTCCTGCATCTGCCGCGCTCGCGCGAGCTGGGCAGCTCCGAACTGCTTGTACAGCTCGAGGTAGGTCGATCCGAGCACGCGGTTCGCGCTCAAATTCAAGCCGAATGGAATCGGGCGCGAGCCGTAATCGTGCGACAGATCGCGCAGCGCGCCCAGCCCGTACTGCTCGCGGATCCATTCGAGAAACCGCGACCCGACCGTGTACTGGCCGAACCCGCGCGGCCATTCGATGGGCACGTTCGAGAGCGTGTCGATGCGCGGCAGCTTCCCGTCGAGCACCTCGGCCCGCAGCACCATGTCTTCTTCGGACGAGCGCACCCGGCCGGAGGCGCTGACTTCACTCTCGGTGAAGGTGGCCATCCCTTCGATGAACCAGATCGGCTGCTCGCCGTTGGTGATCCAGAGGTGCCCGAAGAGGCCGTTGACGAACTCCGGCAGCCCGAGGACCGTGTCGAGGTGCACGATGTGCGTGTACTCGTGCCCGATCAGCTCGTAGACGTTGTCGTCGAAGTCGCCCAGGGTCGAGCGCGAGTCGGGCGGCGCGGCGAAGGCGTGGATCAGCGGATACAACAGAGGCGTCGCGTTGCCGTTGGCGAAGTCGGTGTCGTCCTGCACCACGATCTGCGTTCGCGTCCAGGGCTCGTGGTCGAGGAGCGGCACGATCCGCGCGTGCACCGCCTCCGCCATCCGCGCGACCTTCTGCGCGTAGCGGTACATGCCTTGGTGGTAATGGACTTCGAAGTGCGGCGTGTCGATGGTTTCCCAGACGAAGCGCGGATCCACCGCCGCCGCCGGCAGCGCGAACAGCACCACAAAGAGCGCGAGCCTGCGCATCAAGCGGAGCGGAGCGAGCTCTCGCGCTTGGGCGGCACCTTGGCGAAGAACTTCTCCAGCCGGAGCGCGATCAGTTCCGGCTGCTCGATGGGCGCGACGTGGGTGCCTTCGGGAACCGTCAGGATCTCGGACTCGCGGATGCGCTCGTGCATCTCCAGCGAAAGCCAATAGGGCGTGAAGGTGTCCTTGGTGCCGGCGACGATGAGGGTGGGAACGTCGACCGCCGGCAGGTGATCGAAGGCGGTGTGCTTGCTGGCGTTGTCGAGCATGCCGAGAAAGAGGCGCGGATCCATCGCCGAGAGGTGGCGGAAGTACGGCAAGAAGTCCTCGCGCCGGATCAGCTTTCCATTCACCTCCAGATGGGTGGCGATCTGGTACGCGAGCTCGCCGCCCGAGGCAAAACGCCAGATCAGGTTCAACGCCGAAGGGTAGCGGTCCGCCGCGGCGATCATCGAAGGCAGGAGCACCTTCAAGGCCTTGGAGTCGTGGAAGGTGTCGAGCGGCAGCCCGTGCGAGCCGCAGATCAAGACCAGGCCGAGCACGTCCTGCGGCCTTCTCCGGTGGTGCTCGAGGACCACTTGCACGCCCATCGAATGCCCGAGGAGGATGGCCTGCTTGACGCCCGTCGCCTGGAGCACCGCGTGCAAGTCGCCCGAGATGTCGTCGAAGCCGACGCGGCTCCGGTCTTGCGGGATGCCGCTCCGGCCGTGGCCGCGGTAATGCCAGCGGACGATGCGGTGGGTGGCGGCAAAGTCGCGCACCAGGTACTTCCAGGCGAAGCCGTCGCAGCCGATGCCGTCGCAACAGACGAGCGTCGGACGCCCGCCGGACCCGTCGCCGACCGCGCTGTAGTGGATGCGGGTGCCGTCTTGGCCTTCGGCGAACCCGGACTGCGAAGAATCGTGCTCGGTGCCCATCGAAGAGAATGGTAGCCGATGTGCAAGCTAGAAGCTCGGCGGTGAAGACATTAGTATCCGCCGCGATGCACCACGAGCACCACGATCACGAAGGGCACGGTCACGCCCATGCCCACGGACCCGTGCGCGAGGGGGAAGGGCGGCGTCTCGTCCTGGCCCTCGGCATCGCGGCCGTGGCCATGCTGGTCGAGGCGCTGGGCGGCTGGCTCTCGAACAGCCTCGCCTTGCTCTCCGACGCGGGCCACATGATGGCTGACGTGGGGGCCATCGGGCTCTCCCTCTTCGCGCTCCGGGTCGGTGCGAAGCCTGCGGACGTCCGGCGCACCTACGGCTATTACCGCCTCGAGATCCTGGCGGCGCTGGTCAACGGCGTGGTGCTGCTCGGCATCGCTGCGGGCATCGCGCTCGAAGGCTACCACCGCCTCCTTACTCCGGAGCCGGTGCAGGTTCGCACCGTCGTCGGCATCGCCTGCTTCGGCATCGTCTTGAACGCGCTCGGCATGTACATCACCCACAGCGGCGAAGGCGCGAGCATGAACCTGCGCTCGACCTTCCTTCACCTCGCGGGAGACCTGCTCAACTCGGTGGGCGTGCTCTTGTCGGGCGCCTTGATCGCGCTCACCGGCGAGCTCGCGGCGGACCCGATCGTCAGCTTCCTGATCGCGGCCACCATCGTCTGGAGCGCGGTGCGGCTTTGCCGCGAGGCCGTCCACATCCTGCTCGAAGGGGTGCCGCGCCACCTCTCGATCGAGGACGTGCAGGGCGCGCTCGGCAAGGTCCCGGGGGTCGAAGCGGTGCACGACATGCACGTCTGGACCATCACCAGCGGGATGGTGGCGTTGAGCTGCCACATCGTCGTCGTCTGCGAAGGACCGGAGTGCCGCAGCCACGACCAGATCCTCACCGACGCGAAAGCGGTGCTGAAGGACAGGTTCGCCATCGAGCACACCACCATCCAGTTCGAGAGCCAGAGCTACCGGCACGAAGAGGTGGTCCACTGAACGACGAGATCAGAATCGCGTGGTCGCGGCGGCCGTCCAACGCGGTCACCCGGCTCACCGGGCGCGAGCTCTTGGTGCTTTCGCTGCGCGATCTGCTGGAGGCGGCTGCGCGCGAGAACCTGCCCCTCCTCGCCTTGCACGCGCCTTGCGCGGCGGCCATGGCGGGGATGGCGCGCGCGGCTCGTGAGTGCCAGGCGCCGCTCGTCCTGGTGCGGGCGAGCGGGGCGGCGGAGGACATCGGCCCCGAAGAAGCGCGCGACGACGCCGCCTTCTGCGACAGCGCCTTCAAGGCCGCGCTCGATGCGCGGTTCTTCGGGCCCCTCGCGCTCCTCAAGGAGCCGCCCCGGGCAGGTTCGTCGGTCAGCGAGAACGACCGGGTGCAGCGGGAGATCGACGCCGGCTTCACCGGAGTGTCCATCGCTCCAGGCGGATCGGCCGCGGACGCGCGCGACGCGGCGCTGGCGGCCACCGGGGTCGTGCAGCGGGAGCTGGGCTTGGAGATCGTCGCCCGCGGCGGATCTTCGGCGGCAATCGATCTGGCGCGACAACTGCGATCGCGGGGGACCGCGCCGAGCGCGGTGCGCATCACCGGCCTCGAGCACGAGGCGGAACAGATCGCGCGCGATCTTCCGGGCGTCGCACTCTCCACCGCCGACGAGTCGTTGGCGCCATCGCTGGCCGAAAAAGGGCTCCGCATGCTGGTTGCCTCGGCGCCGTTCTTGCGCGCCTTGCACCGGGCAGCGCCCGCCCAGTTGCTGGAGACTCTCGACACCTGGGCCGCGGAAAAGATCGCCGCGCCGGAACAGTCGGCTGCGCGGCACCAACGGCTGCTGCGAGATCTGCCGCCGCTTCAGCAGGACAAGCTCGAGGCTCTTTCGTCGTTCGAAGCGCGCGAGCTGTACGAGCGCAGCCGGACGCGCGGGACGGCGAAGCGCATCCTCTGCGCCATTGCCGCCGCGCACGAGCGGGAGAGCTGAGCGCTTGCGCATCGTCGGCGGCGCCTTCCGCGGCCGGACGCTGCGCGCGGTTCCGGGGACGGCCACCCGGCCCACCGCCGATCGCGTCCGGCAGAGCCTCTTCGACCTCCTCGGCCAGCGGATGGACGGCCTGAACGTCCTCGATCTCTACGCCGGCACCGGGGCGCTGGGCCTGGAGGCCATTTCGCGCGGCGCGTCCCGCGCGGTGTTGATTGAAAAGGATGCGCGGGCGTGCGGCGTCATCCACGGCAACATCGCCGACCTGCGGGTGGAAGATCGGGTGCAGGTGCTTCGCGGAGACCTTCCGCAGGCGCTGTCAGGCCTGCACGGGCAGCGCTTCGATCTCGTCTTCAGCGATCCGCCGTACGCCCTGCATGCGGCGCAGGCCGTCGTCGATGCGGTGCAGGAGCTGCTCGCGCCCGGTGCGCGGCTCGTCTTGGAGATGGAGCGGCGCGAGCTTGCGCCGGTTCTGCCGCAGCGGCTGTCACTCGCCGATGAGCGCCGCTACGGCGACACGCTCGTGCGGGTGATCGCGAAGGCCGGCTGATCTCGGCCTTCGCCAAGGCGCTGCCGGGCCGCTACTGCAAGAGCTTCGGGTAGACCAGGACGGATGCGCCGTCCACTGTCGCCATGGCGGTGCCGTCCTGGCCGATGCCGAGCAGCGCCGCATTCTGGAAGTCGAGCGTGCCGCAGGCGGTGCCGTCCGGGGCGACGATCTGGTTCCCGAACGCCATCGCGCGGCCGGAGCGAACGATGGTGAAGCTCGAGTCCTGCGCGGCGAGCCAGGCAGGCGCGGGCGCCGGGATGGTGCTGCCGGCGGTGATCACCGACTGCCAGCGAGCGCCGGCGGTCCTGCCGATGGCGATGCCGCCGCCGGGCAAGGCCTGCGACTTGCCGATGGTGGAGGCCGCGCCGTCGAGCTGGAAGGCAGCGCTTTCGGCGGTGCCGTCGGGCGCGAACCAGCGCGCGGTCGTCGACGCATCGCCGTACGAACCCCAGATGACGAGCGTGTGGCCGACACTGTCGGTCGCGCCGTCGAGAACGACGCTGCCCGCAGCCGGACCAACCGTCTGCGGAGCGCCGCGCGGCTTCCCGTCGAACGAGTACTGCTGCAGCATCAGCGTGCCGGAGACGACGGTCGCGACCTCGACGGCCGCCGGCCCCACGAAGGCGGTGCCTTCGCTGACCGATGCTTTTTGCGCGCCGTTCCCGTCGAAGAAGACCAGGTCCGAAGGCGGCCGCCCGTTCACGCCGCTTTGCGTGGCGACGAACCCGACGAGCGAAGGAACGGCGGTGTCGCCGAGATGGACGCCGGAGACGTAGCCGCCCGGCGACTGCGCGAATAGGGCAAATCCAGGAGACGGACCGACGTCCGCGTTGGTGCAGCCGATGGCGAGGGCGCCGCTCGCGTTGCTGGTGGCCGCTGCAGCCAGGGTTCCGCGAGGTCCGAGGCTGCTCGCGGTGACACCGCTGCAGGCCGCGACCTTGGCCATGCAGGACGGAGCCTTCGGCATGACGCCCGGGCAACTGCCGGTGTCGTAGACCAGGACCTGCGGCGACAGCGACGCATCGCAGGCCGTTGCGGGTTGAGTGGCGGCGGGCTGGCCCACGACCGGAGCCGCGGCGGAGGTCGCGACCCCCTCTGCGGGAGCCTGCGCGCAGGCGAGTGAAGCAAGAAGAAGCATCCAAGGTGTACGGCGCATGTGCGGAAACTGGCCATGCTGGCTGGCGCATGCACGCTCGTGTTCGCTCTCAGACAGAAACGCGTCGTTGACGGGGGGTCCGCCGTCCCGCAAAGTGCACGCCGTGCAGCGGATCGCCCTCTACCCGGGCTCGTTCGACCCGCCGACGAACGGCCATCTCTCCATCATCCACCGCGGCCTGAAGATGTTCGACGGGCTGATCGTGGCGGTCTTGCGCAATCCGGCCAAGGACGCGGTCTTCAGCGTCGACGAGCGGGTGGAGTTGCTCAAGGGCGCGGTCGGAAACGACCCGCGGGTGCAGGTGAAGACCTTCGAGGGGCTCTTGGTGAAGTTCGCCGAGGACCAGAAGGTGAACACGGTCTTGCGCGGGCTCCGGGCGGTGAGCGACTTCGAATACGA
>DASXHM010000094.1:0-4999 GCA_036488495.1 Myxococcales bacterium
GTTGCCGAGCGGCGTCGACGGAGCGTCCGAGAGGGTGCCGTGGAACGACAGCGCGGTGACGAGATTGATCAGCCGGACCAGGAGCTGCGCGGCGAACCCGGAGACGATCCCGATCAGCACCGAGAGGACGACGATGACGACGATCCGTCGCTCGATGGGCCGCCGCTCTTGCGGAAAATGCGACGCGTCGAGGGCCGGCCGCATCGAAGGCGCGACAGGAACCTCCAGCATGCCGGCATTGTACGCCGGTAAAGTTTGCGTTCAAACCATCGTCGCGCAGATTGGGCCTTCGATCTCCACTTGCAGGCCGCCGTAAGCCGAATCGTTCAGCCGCAGATCCCAAGAGTGCAAGCTGGCCACCTGCAGTGCAATGTTGAGCCCGAGGCCCCGGCCGTCGGGAGCGCGCGTCCGTGCGGCGTTCCCGCGGGAGTGGCGCTCCATCAGCCGCGATCGTTCTCCGGCGGGAATCCCGGGTCCGTCGTCGACGACGCGGACGACGAACCTCGCACCCGCGTGCTCGAGCGTCACCGCGACGTGGCCGCCGGTGCGGTTGTAGCGCACGGCATTGAAGACGATGTTGCTCACCGCCTGCTCCGCGAGCGTCACGTCGCCCCGCGTCCACACCGGCGGTTCGGGCACGGCGAATTCGAGTAAAACCGAGCCGCGCCGCGCGAGCGGCTGGTGCCTCGCGACCGCGCGCTGCACGATCTCGTTGAGGTTGAGCGGCTCGTTCTTTGCCGACGGCTCGCCCGCCTCGATGCGCGCGGCGACCCCCAGGTTGTGGATGAGCGAGGCCATGTAGTGCGCCTCGCTCATCGCGGCATCGACCGCCGCTGCGTCGGGCGCACCGCGCGCTTCGGCCATGCTCGCGAGATGCCCCTGCAACACCGTCAGCGGGATCATCACGTCGTGGGTCGTGTTGTCGAGAAAGTCCCGCAAGGTGCGCTCGCGCTCCTCCTGCAGCGACATCTGCGCGCGAATCTGCCCGCCTGCCTCGACGAACGCGCGGGCGAGATCGCCGACCTCGTCCTTGCCGCGCACGGTGATCGCAGGCTCGTACTTCGACTGCGCGGAAGCGCGCACTTCCCGCGTCAGCTTCTGGATGCGCCGCACCAGCGGCCCCACCGCGATCAAGAGTCCGGCGAGCGTGGCCGCGAGAGGCAGCAGGAAGAACTGCAGCGGCGGCAGGTGGAGCGGCGGCGCCCCGGGGTGGGGATGGCGTGCGAGCACGACGGCGCAGGGTCCTCCCGCCCAAGGCATGCGCAAAAGCGCTTCTTCGAAGGTGCGTCCGTCCGCGAGCGCGATCAGCCGCGACGAGCGTGCCTGGCCCGCCCGCAGGGGGGCGACGAGCCGTTCGTCGAGCCTCGGCGCCTCCGGATTTCGCGAGCTGAAGCTGTCGTCGTAGGCAAAGAGCCGGACGTCCGGGTGGGGATGGCCGAAGTGCGGCGGCGGCTCGTGGCCTTGGTGTTCGGGTCCGTGCGGCGGGCCGAGCGAGAACCGTTCCGGCGCGGCTTCGCAGCGTTCGCGGCCGCCGTTCTGCATCGACAGGAGCGCGAATTGGGTGATGCTGTCCTCGCGCGCGTGCTCGTCCAGGTGCGCCTGCAGGGCTCCGAGCGCAAAGACGAGCGGCAGGCTCACCGCGATCGTCGTCAGCAGGAGACGCGCCCGCAGCCTCAAGGCGCCTCGACCTTCAGCCGATAGCCGATGCCCCAAACGGTTTCGATGAGCTGGACCGCCCCGAGCTTCTTCCGCAGCCGCGACACGTGGACGTCGAGCGTGCGCTCGGTCCCGTCGCGATCCGGATCGAGCACCTGGCTGACCAGCCACTGGCGGGTCAGCGCCTGCCCCGGACGGCGGACCAGCGCCGCGAGCAACTCGAATTCGACGCGCGTGAGCTCGAGCGTTGCCCCGTCGAGCCGCGCTTCCCGCGTCTCGGCATCGAGCGAGAGCGGCCCGGCCCGGAGCGCGCCAGAACTCTTCTGCATCGTCGGCCGGCGCAGCCGCGCCTTCACCCGCTCGACCAGCTCTTCCGGCCAGAACGGCTTCGTCATGTAATCGTCCGCGCCGAGCTTGAGCGCGCGCACCTTGTCCGCCGCGTCCATCCGCGCGGAGAGGATGAGGACCGGCACGTCGCACGATTTGCGCAGCGCCCGCAGCACGTCCATTCCGTACACGCCCGGCAGCATCAGGTCGAGGATGAGCAGGCTGACGTTGGCCGTGTCCTCGCTGCTCAGCACCGCTCCTTCCGCGCGCAGATCCACCTCGAAACCTGCTCGGCGCAGGTGTTCGACGATCTGAGCGCCGAGCTTCTCGTCGTCCTCGAGCAGCAGGATCCGGGTGGTCATGGCGGCAGACTGCCTCTGGGCTCTTAAGAGTCTCTTAAGGCGCGGCCGCTAGTTTGGCGAGCGTGACGGGGATGCCCGTCCGGTACAGACGGCAAGCGCCGTCCGAAGGAGACAGCATGAAGAACCTGGTTCGCACTCTCGCCCTCGCCGCTAGCCTCGCTGCGGGTGCAGCATTCGCAGACGACGCCCCGCCGCCGCCGCCAGCACATCATCACGGCCCCCCGTCCGCCGAGATGATCGCGGCTTGCAACGGCCTTGCGAATGGCGCGGCGTGCACGGTGTCGAAGGATGGCGTGCAGACGGCGGGCATCTGCCACCAAGGGCCCCAAGGTGAGGCCGCCGCTTGCTTCACGGCGCACCCGCATCACGCGCCGCCGCCGGAAGCCTTCGCAGCTTGTCAGAACCTCGCCGAGAATGCGGCCTGCACGGTGACGATGCACGACCAGACGATGACCGGCACCTGCCACGCAGGACCGCAGGGCGGCGCGGCGGCGTGCGTGCCTGCGCATCACCCTGAACCGCAATAGTCGCAAACGGTGCGCCCGCGGCGCGCAACGAACGCGCCGCGGGCGTTTCATGCTTTCAAGAGCCGAAGACTGCAGCGCTACAGGCGTAGCCCCTAAGCCGCCTTTCGGCGGCCGGGGCTAGAACGAAACGACGCAGCCGCCGACGCCGCTGTTGAAGGCGTTGCTCCACAGCGACTGGATGGGGAACGTGCCGGTGCTGAAGGCGACGTTCTGCGATGCGCCCTGGCCGCTCGCGATCCAGGCGCACTTGTCGCCGTTCTCCGCGCCGCCGGAGTCGAGCCAGCCGCCGTTCGGGAACTGATCGCTGATGGTCTCCGCCATCTCGTGCCCGCCGACGATGGTGACGCCGTCGGTGGTGCGGCCGGGGTTGACGAAGCCCGAGCCGCAGCTCGTGCCGGCGTCGGTGATGTAGGGGAGGTTCGTGTAGGCGACGTTGCCCACCGTCGAGGAGGTGGAGCTGTGGTACGCGCAGTACTGCGTGCCGAAGCCGCTCGCGCTGTTGTTGTGTGCGGTCGCGATCACGTACTGCGCGTTCACGTTGCTGGCCGAGGTGGTGTTGCCGAAGTGCTGCGCCGCGCGGACTGCTTCAGCCGCGAGCTGTGCCTGGGTCGGGTGGACCGGAGCGGCCGACGCGTTGTCGATCCAGGTGCCGACGAAGGTGCCGTGCGCGCTCGCGTGCGCTGCCGTGGCCGGGCAGGTGACGGTGCCGCTCGCGACGCCCTGGCAGTACTGCGAGACGCTGTTCAGCCACGAGCTGCCCATCGCGCCGGCGTAGAAGCTCTGCAACAGCGCGATCTCGCCGCTCGGGTCGCCGCTGTTCCACTGCGAGCCCCAGCGGACGAGGTAAATCTTCGGGGCGGTCTCGACGCCGATGCCGCCGACGCCGCCGTGATAGGTGAGCTTCGGCGCGGTGGCGTGCGGGGTCACCGCGCGCGCGCTGGCCTGGCCGAACTGGGATGCCTGCGCCTGTTCGACGGTGGGGTGATAGACGGCGATTTCTTCGTTGGAGGAAGTTGCGTTGTCGGAAGCGGCGTTTTCCGTGCCGCATCCCACGACGAGTGCACTGCAGCAGAGGACCGACAAGGAAAGCTTGCCGAAAGAGCGCATGAGATGACTCCTGGTGTTTGTGGTCATGATTGCCCCGGGTCGGGCGCGAACCACTTTCCAGGCCCGGATCATGGCCGTCAATCCCGCGCTGCGTTTTACCGACCAAGGTAATAGATGAAATTAGACGCAGGGGCTCGCACTAAAGCCCCGCCCTATTCGGCAGTCGTCAAAACGGCTTTTCGCCGCCGGTGAAGACCGGCGCCAATCAACGCGGCGATCGCCAACACAGCGAAGAACCAGCTCCAGGGAACGAACCGCGGGATGGGATACAAGCCGTCCCCGCTGAGCACGAACGCAGCCCAATACCTCGGCTCGCGCAACTCCGACGAGGAGCGCAAGAGCCGCAGCTTCGCCTTGCGCAGCGCCTCCGCCTTGGGAACGCCGTGGTTCAGCTCATAATAGAGCTGCTTCATCAATTCGCGCGAGGCGCCGTCGGAGACCCGCCACAGCGCGGTGATCGACGAGCGCGCCCCGGCAGCGAGGAGCGCGCGGGAGAACCCCTGCACGCCCTCGCCGCGGATGGTCTTGCCGCGCTCGGTGTCGCAGGCGGAGAGCGTCGCCAGATCGACGCCGCGCAGGTCGAGGCCGTAAACCTCCTTCAAGAAGAGATAGTCGGCGCGATGGCCTGGCGCAGCGGGAGAGAAGAGGATGCGCGAGCGCTCGGGAACCGTCATGTCGGCCGTGGCGTGAGTCGCGAGGTGGAGCAGCGGCGCGGCCGCCGCGCTCGCGATGAAGCGCTGCTTCAGATCGTTCGGCCCCAGGTTGAGCTGGGCGCGGCCGTGGCAATAGCGGGCGATGCCGCGCGCTTCCTCGGCGGAGGCGGGCAAGGGCGCCTGCAACTCGGCTCCGCCCAGTGCGTCAGCGGCGAGACGTCCTTCGGCGGTGCCCAGGCGCGGGTCGGCGAACGCCAACAGCTCCCGCTTCCAGGGAAACGACCAGCCCGGCTTGGGCGCGTCGCGCAAGAGCAGCGCGGCGGAAGGCTGATAGGCGATGGCGAGCCTCTCGATCAGCATCGGCCCG
>DASXHM010000150.1:0-1585 GCA_036488495.1 Myxococcales bacterium
CTCAGCTCGCCCGAAAATCCAGCCGGCAAGCTCGTCCCCATGCCCGACGGATTCAGCATGATGGTCCCGAGCGACCTCGGCCAGCTCGACCACTCAGCGCTCTTCACCGAAGCCGCCGTCGAAGCCTACCGCGCCGAGCCCGCCCGCGCCGCCGAGCTCCGTGCCGCTGCGCCAAACCACGACGAGTCTGTCGCCGACTTCACTCTCCGACACTTCGGCCCCGAAGTCCTCGACCGTGTCGCCGCCCCGCTCCTCAGCGGAGTCTTCGGCGGAGACGTCCGCCGCCTCAGCGTGCGCGCCGTCATGCCCGGCTTCGGCGAAATGGAGCGCGAGCACGGCTCTTTGATCTCGGCGCTCCAAGCCAAGCGCCTGCGACCGGCAGAGCAGGGAAGCATCTTCACCACGCTGCGCTCCGGCCTCGGCACGCTGATCCAGCGGCTCGAAGCCGCGATCCCGCCGCATTGGATCCGCCGTAATCACACCGTCAAGGGCATCCACCGCAACACGCAACCCGAAATGCCCGCCTGGACCCTGCACACCTCGACCACCGGCAAGCACCACGGCTCCGACACCTTCGACGCAATTTTCCTCGCCACACCGCTCGATGCCTCGCGCCGCCTCATCGCCCAAGTCGACGAAGACGCAGCCCACCTGCTGCCCACCGACTCCAGCTCCGCCGTCCTCGTCGCCTTCTGCTATCCCGACGCGAGCTTGGTCCCGCTGCCCGGCGGCTTCGGCTTCCTGGTCCCACCGCGCCTCGACTCCGAGCGCGCTCTCGATCCTTCATCCAACCTGCTGCTCGCCTGCACCTTCGTCGACCAGAAGTTTCCCGCCCGTGTTCCGCCCAACGGTCGCATGGTCCGAGCCTTCTTTGGCGGAGCAGCCGCCGAGCGCGTCGCCCGCTGCAACAATGACGAGATCGCCGCCATTGCCCGCCTCGAACTTGCCCGCGCCCTCAACGCGACGATGCCGATCTCAGGCGCAGCGCCCACACCCGCACCGCCTCCGGTTCTCACGGTCGTCCGGCGCTGGCCGCACTCGCTGCCGCAGTACACCGTCGGCCATCTAGACCGCGCCGCCGAACTCCACTCGCGTCTGGCCGCGCACCCCGGCCTTACGCTCCTCGGCAACGCCCTCCACGGCGTCGGCCTGCCGGACCTCATACGAGACGCCCGCGCCGCCGCAAATGCAGCGACGCAGGCCTAGTCCGTTCGGGTGCCCATCCTTCGCGAAGGGTGGGATGTAAATAGTGTGATTACTTCCGCAGAATCAGCAGCAGCACACTATGCCGTGCAATCTGCGCGTCGAAGTCGTCGTGGATCGTGCCGAGATCCTTGTTGGCCCAGACGTCATGTCCCTTCGCACCGCCGCTGAAGCCAAGCTCCTTCAAATGAATCCCAATCGGCTTCACTTGCGTCTGCCACTCGCCGAAGTTGAAGATCGCCACCGCCTTCGACCCATCCTTCAGCGGCTTCGCCCAGATCTCCACTGGCCCTTCCGCGTAGACGCGGTCGCCCTGCCTGCCCAGCGCGTCCTGGTCGATCGCGATCACGTCCTTGTCCATCAGGATCGATTTCACGTCATC
>DASXHM010000162.1:0-29608 GCA_036488495.1 Myxococcales bacterium
TGCTTGTTCTCCTGCACCAGCTTTCGCTTCTCCAGCGCCTGCGCCACCGACTTCAGCACTGCGTGGCGCTTCAATGGCTTGGTGAGGAAGTCGTAGGCGCCGTCCTTCATCGCGGCGACCGCGGCCTCGACGGTGCCATAGGCGGTCATCAGCACCACCTCCGCTTCCGGCGCCACCGCGCGCACCGCCCGGAGCAGTTCCTGCCCGCTCATCGAGGGCATCATCAGATCGGTCAGCACCACGTCGACCGCGCTCGAGCGCAGGATTTCGACTGCCTCCTGACCGCTCTTCGCGCGCAGGACTTTCAGCCCCTCGCGCTCGAAGATGCGGTCGAGCGAATCGAGGTTGGCTTGCTCGTCGTCGACGACCAAAAGCGTTCCGTCCATGCGTCGAACGAGCGTAAGCGGACTGGGTGCAAATGCAAACTTGCCTTGCGCGCGAGACGGAGCCGCGCGAAGCTTCCCCGGCGCGGCGCACCTGCGCGCAACCCTCTTCCGGCCCTCCCATGCAGGGCCGATGGCGGTCGGGGCAAAGGGGAGCCTTCTCCTCGGGTGTTCGGTCGGGCTTTCCCTCCGCGGTGCGGAAGGCGCATGGGGCCGTCCCGCATCTGCCGAGAGGTGGAAGCACCGATGACGAGACAGAAGGATCTGAAGAGACGCGTCCGCGCCCGGCAGGAAAAGACCGGCGAGAGCTACACGGCCGCGCTCTCGAACATCCGCCGCGACGTGCACATCCCACAGGCGCCGTCCGCCACCGCCGAAGCGCGCGCGGCCGGCCTGCGCTGCGAAGCGGTGGTGACCGAAGAGCTGCGCCGGATGGGCGACCTCGAGCCATTGTTCATCCGCCTGCGCGAGCTGCTCCTCGCGCTCGCGGCGGAGGCCTGCGGGCCGCTCATCCGCGGCGACGCGCTCGCGCTGCAGATGCCGAGCATGAAGGACGCCGTCGAGGCGAGGCGGTTCCTCGAAGCGGTCCGCGCGGGCGAGCGCGGCTTGAGCAGGAACGGCCGGATGGTGGCGTTCAACTGGCGCGACCGGGTGGTGGTCGCCGATCTGGGTCTCGCGGGGGCGCGCAAACCTCTGCTCCAGCTCGGCGTGTTGGGCGAGGGCCCGCTCTGGCCTATGGAGCTGCTGTTGACCGGGGTGGGGCGATGACGGGGCCCGCGGATTCCCCAGGCGCCGGGACCGACCCGAAGGCCGAGGCGTCTCACCGGCGCAGGTTCTACGCGGAGGAGATCGTGGCGGTGGCCGGGGTCGATTCGCCGCGGCTCCTCGAGGCGTTCGCGCGCGTCCGCCGCGAGGACTTCCTCGGCCCGGGGCCGTGGGACATCGTCCGCTTCGGCGACGGCGGCACGAAGGAATACCGGCGCACGCCCGATGCCGATCTCGCTCATCTCTTGCACAACGTCGTCGTCGCCATCGACCCCACGCGGCAGCTCAACAACGGCCAGCCGAGCGCGCTCGCCTCGTGGATACACTCGCTCGCCATCGAACCCGGCGACTCGGTGCTGCACGTCGGTTGCGGCGTCGGCTACTACACCGCGGTGATCGCCGAGCTCGCCAAGGAGTCCACCGGCATCGAGATCGATCCGGCCTTGGCCGAACGTGCGCGGACCAACCTCGCCGGCAAGGCGCGAGTCTTCCAGGGCGACGGCGGCGAGACGCACGGCAGCTACGACGCGATCTTCATCAACGCGGGAGCGACGCATCCGCGCATCGAATGGCTCGAGGCGCTGACGCCCGGCGGAAGATTGGTCGTCCCCATCACCATCCCCATCCCGGGCGGCGCGCTCGGCGCGGGCCTCTCGGCGGGAATCATGCTGGAAATTCGCCGCGGACGCGGCGACGGGCGGAGCGCGGAGGCGCGCAGCATTGGCGACACGGCGCGCTTCACGACGCCCGTGCAGATCTACGACTGCGCCGGCGCGCGCGATCCGTCGCTCGAGCCGGTGCTCCGGGCGGTCCTCTTCGCGGGGAAGTGGCGCGAAGTGCGCAAGTTGCGGCGGGACCCGCATGACCCGGCGCCGAGCTGCATCGTCCATACCGCTTCGGCTTGCTTGTCGACCGGCGTCTAGGACGCGGCTGCGCTCGACCAGCGCTTTCTGACCGCGGCTCCAGCGCTACGTAGCCGTAAGCGCTGCGGCCGCCGGGGCTACTCGGCGAACAGCGCCGCGACGAATTCATGCGGGTCGAACGGCTTCAGGTCCGCGACCTTCTCGCCGATGCCGACGTAGCGGACGGGGATCTTCAGCTCGTCGCAGATGCCGATGATGACGCCGCCCTTGGCGGTGCCGTCGAGCTTGGTGAGGACGAAGCCGGTGACGCCCAGCGCTTCGTGGAACAGCCGCGCCTGCTGGATTGCGTTCTGGCCAGTCGTCGCATCGACCACCAGCAAGATTTCGTGCGGCGCTGCCGGCTGCGCGCGCGAGAGGGTGCGCTTCACCCGGACGAGCTCGTCCATCAGGTTCGACTTCGTGTGCAGCCGTCCGGCGGTGTCGCAGAGCACCACCGACGCGCTCTCGGCCTTGCCGCGCGCGACGGCGTCGAACAGCACCGCGCCCGGGTCGCTTCCGTCCTTGCCGCGGACGATGGGAACCTGCGCCCGCTCGGCCCAAACGTCGAGCTGCTCGCCGGCGGCCGCGCGGAAGGTGTCGCCGGCGCCGAGGATGACGGTCTTGCCTGACTGCTTGAGGCGAGAAGCGAGCTTGCCGATGGTGGTGGTCTTGCCGGTGCCGTTCACGCCGACGACCATCACCACCTGCGGCGGCGCCGTCCCCAAAGGCAGGTCGGGAAGACCGCCGTGAACACCGGCCGCCGCGGAGAGGATGCGCTCGATCTCCTCGCGCAAGGCAGCCTTCACTTTCGACAGATCGGAGAGCTCCCTGCGCTTGAGCCGCTCGCGCACCGACTCGAGGAGCGTCGTCGCGGTGCGCACTCCGACGTCGGCGGAGAAGAGGATCTCCTCGAGCTCGCCCAGCGCAGCGTCGTCGAGATCCTTGCCGGCGCCGACCAGCGCATTGAGCCGCGCCATGAAGCCGCCGCGCGTCTTGGCCAGGCCTTCGGCGAGCGTCCGGCCCGACTCCGCTTGTGCAGCCCTTTGTCGCGCCTCCGCTTCGAGCCGCTTCTCTTCCTCGGCGCGCGCTGCCTCTTCGGCGCGGAGCCGCGCCTCTGCTTCCTCGCGGGCCGCTGCTTCCGCTGCGCGCTGCGCCTTCTCCTGCGCTTCGAGAGTCTTGCGGTGCTCGTAGTCGAGCTTTCGCCGCGCGTCCTGCGATTCGCGCTCGTAGCGCCGGACCTCGGCCTGCGCCGCTGCAGACTGCGGCTCTTTGGCGAGCGCCGCGTGCGCCGCCTCCAGCAATTCCTCGAGCGCGCGCAATTCCTCTTTGGCGCGCTCTTCCCGGGCGAGCCGCTCCTGGGGCGGCAGGACCTTCGCAACTTCGATCGGGGGAAGCTCGAGCTTCTCCTTCGGCGCCGCGGGCGGCAGCTCCTTCTGCAGCTTTTTCTTCGCACCCAGCGAGGCAAGGAACGCGATCACGAGCGCCAGCAAAACCAGCACTGCGACGACGATCAGGACCTGGGAGACCGCCATGCCGATCAGCACGAAATCCTCACGCCGCGGCAGTCGCGGACGGCGACAGCTTCACGCTGACCGTCTTCGAAATGCCCGGCTCCTCCATGGTGATGCCGTACAACGAATCGGCCACTTCCATGGTGCGCTTGTTGTGGGTGATGACGATGAATTGCGAGGTGCGGCTCATCTCGCGGACCATCTCGTTGTAGCGGCCGACGTTCGCCTCGTCGAGCGGCGCATCGACCTCGTCGAGCAGGCAGAACGGGGTGGGCTTGATCAGGAAGATGGCGAAGATCAGCCCCACCGCGGTCAGCGCCTTCTCGCCGCCGGAGAGCAAGCCGACGCTGGTCAGCTTCTTGCCGGGCGGTTGCGCCACGATTTCCACTCCCGGCTCCGCCGCGGGATTCGCCGGATCCTCCACCAACTGCAGCTCCGCGATGCCGCCGCGAAACAGCCGGGGGAAGACTTGCTGGAACCTTTCATTGACGAGCCCGAAGGTCTCCTTGAAGCGCTCCTTGGAGGCCTTGTCGATCCGCGCGATGGCCGAGCGGAGCTTGGCGATGCTCTCTTCCAGATCGGTCTTTTGCGCAGTGAGGAACGCGTGCCGGTCGCCCACTTCGCGCGCCTCGTCGATGGCGGTGAGGGAGACTTCCCCGAGCGCTTCGATGCGCTCGCGCAAGGACACCATGTCGGTCTCGGCGCTCTCTGGATCGAGGCGCAGCGCCTCTTCGGTTCGCACCTGCGCAACGTCCGCGATCTCCATGAGATTGCGCTCTCTCACCGCCTGCGCGAGGTGATTCAACTCGAGGCGCGTGCCCTGCAGCGCAAGCTCGGCGCGGCTTCGGCGCTCGCCTGTGGCCTTCGCCTCCTCGCGCGCCTTGCGCACCTCTTCGTCGCCGCCGCGCAACCTCGCCTGCGCCGCCTCGTAGGCAGCGCGGGAGCGTCCGAGCTCGTCGCGCAGCGTGGCGCCGTCTTGCAAGAGTTGCTGCAGCTCCGCTTGCGCCACTTCCGTCCGCGCAGCGAGCTGGGCGTCGCGTTCCTTCCCCGCGTCGATCTCCTGCACCAGCTTGTCGCGCCGCGCTTCCACTTCCGCGCGCTGCTCGGCGAGCCGCGAAAGGCTCCGCGCAACCCCTTCGCGCCGCTCCGCCACCGCGGCGACGCTGACCTTGGCCTTGGTCACTTCCGCCTGGACCGCTTCCGCCCGGGTGCGCGCGTCGAGCAGCGCCGTCTGCAGCGAGCGCAGCCGCGCTTCCCGCTCCGACTGCTCGCCCTCGCCGGCAGCCACCGCGTCGCGCGAGTCCTGCTCCTCGCGCTGCGCTTCGTCGAGCGCGTTCTGCAGCGACTCGAGCTCCTGGACGAGGACGAAGTCGCGCTGGCCGATGCGGCCGAGCTCCTCCGACAGCCGGGTCACGTCGCGCTCCAGCCGGAGCTGCGACAGCTCCTCTTCGCGCTCCTCGTGGACGAGCCGCTTCTGTTGCGCATCTTCGGTCTGCACCCGGACGGCGAGCATCTGCACTTCCTGCGTCAACAGGTGCAGCTTCGCTTCCAGCTCCTGCACCGTCTCCGCCAGCTCCTGCAATTCGCGGCGCTTGTGCAAGAGGCCGTCGGCGACGCCGCCGAGCTGCCCGCCGGAGACGATCCCTTCCTTGTCCACCACCTCGCCGTCGTCGGAGACGAAGGTGCGCTGGCCAGGGTTGCGCGCCCAGAGCACGAGCGCCGTCGCGAGCGAGTCGCAGAGGAAGACGTCGGCGAGAAGGTAGTTGCGCAACCGCTCGTGGCCCGGCACGGCGTCGACCACGTCGATGGCGCGCACCGTCCCTTCCGGAGCGGCGAGCTCGCCCGGCACCAGCGGAAGCTGCTCCATCTCCGTCAGCGGCACGAACGACGCCCGGCCCGCCGCCGCCTTGCGCAGATACTCCACCGCGCGCAAGCCCGCCTTCTGGCTTTCCACCACCACCAGTTGCAGCCGCTCGCCCAGGACCGCTTCCAGCGCGCGCTCGTGCCGCGGCTCGACCCGCAGCACGTCGGCGACGAGGCCGTAGATGCCGTCCCGCCTTCGCTCTTCTTCCTCGCGCAGCATGACCGCCTTGACGCCGCGCCCGTAGCCTTCGAAATTCTTCTGCAGCTCGAGCAGCGAAGTGAGGCGCGAGCGGCGGTCGGCCAGCTCCTCGCGGACCTTGATCAGGAGCGCTTCCGACTCGCGCTGCCGGGCGCGGGTCTGTTGCAGCTCATCCTCGGTCCCGAGCCGCTCTTCGTGCAGCGACCTTCGCTTCGTCTGCGTTTCGAGCAGCTTCTGGGAGAGCTCCTCACGCTGCCGCGCGATCTCTTCGCTGCGCGCCGCGAGCTGCTCCTTCTCCGTCTGGGTCTTCCCTTTTCGCGCCGACAATTCGCTGCGGCGCCGCTCCAGGTTGACGAGGTTCGTCCGGTGGTTCGCGAGCCGGGTCAAGACCGACACCGCGCCGTGCCGCTCCGCTTCCACCGCCTGCTGCGCGCCGTGGATCTCGCCCAGCGCGGACTGCAGCGACTGTTCCGCCTGCCTCTGCCGCGCCTGATCGTCGGCGGAAGCGTCGGCCAGCTTCTGCTGATCGAGCCGCAGTCCCTCCTCTTCGCGAGCGAGCAATTCGAGCCGCACCCCGAGGAGCGACACCTCCTCGCCGTGCTGGATCTGCCGCGCAGCGATCGCCTCTCTCTCGCGCGCCGCGAACTGCATCTCCTGCTCGCGGAGGCGCAGATCCTTGTCCAGCTTGTGCGAGGAGTCGGAGAGCTCCTGCACCTTCTTCTCGTCCTCGAGTAGCGCAAGCCGCTCCGCCGAGAGCCCGGCCTCGAGCCGGGCCGCGTGCGCCTGCGAAACCTTCTCCGCATCGCTCGCTTCCGACAGCTCGTGCGCTTGCGCCGTCTCCGCTTCGCGCAGGCCGGCGAATTGCCGTACCGCCGTCAGCAATTCCAGTTCGCGCAATTCGCCGCGCAGCTCGCGGAACTTTTCTGCCTTCTTCGCCGCCCGCTCCAGCGACGCGAGGCGCTTTCCCACTTCGCCCACCACGTCCGAGAGCCGGAGCAGGTTCTGCTCGGTCGCCTCCAGCTTTCGCTCGGCCTGCTTGCGCCGCGCCTTGTACTTGGTGACGCCGGCCGCCTCTTCGAGGATGGCGCGGCGATCCTCCGGCTTGGAGGAGACGATCAGGCCGATGCGCCCCTGCTCGATGATCGAATACGCCCGGGTCCCGACGCCGGTGCCGAGGAACAGCTCGGTGATGTCGAGGAGGCGGCAGGGCGTCTTGTTGATCTCGTACTCGCTGTCGCCGCTGCGAAAGAGCCTGCGGGTGACGACGATTTCGCCGAATCCCGAATAGGGGCCAGAAGGCAGGCCGCTGCCTTCGGCGCTGCCGGGTTCGGCGTTCTGGAAGGTGAGCGAGACTTCCGCCATGCCGGTCGCCGCCCGCGATTCCGACCCGGCGAAGATGACGTCCTCCATGGCGCGGCCGCGCAGGTGCTTCGCGCTCTGTTCGCCCATCGCCCAGCGGATGGCGTCGACGACGTTCGACTTTCCGCAGCCGTTCGGCCCGACCACGCCGGTGACGCCGTCGTCGAAGGAGAAGACGACCCGGTCCGCGAAGGACTTGAAGCCCGAAATCTCCAGCCGTCGGATTTTCATGCAGCCCGCGGATCAAGCACGATCGTCCGGCATTCTCAAGCTTGATTCGGGCGGCTCAGGTGTGCGCTCTTCGCATCGCAAAAGCGGAGCGGTTCGTCCGCCCAGACCCCTGCGTAGGCGACGCCGATCCGAGGTCCGCGCACGATCCGCGGCCTCGTCCCCTGGCGCGGTCCGATGAACAGCTCCGAGGACGCGTCGCAGAGATCCTGCGCGTTGTGCCGCCGCTCGACGCCGAACGCCTTGCAGAGGTTGCCGGGTCCGCGGCCATTGACGTGCAGCCACGGCAAAGAGGCGGCGGCGGTGACGCCTGCGGCCGAGGTGTGACGGGAAGAGGCGGGCGGGAGCGGCTCGACCGCGCGGAGCAGGACCGCGTTCGCGGCGCTGCCCGGTCCGCAGACGCAGTTCAGCATCTGGTGGATGCCGTAGATCAAGTACACGTAGGCGCGACCGGGCTCACCGTACATCACCTCGGTCCGCCGGGTCCTTCCGGCGCGGGCATGGCAGGCCAGATCGTGCTCGCCCACGTACGCCTCGGTCTCGACGATGCGGCCGAGGATGAGCCCCTGCGGCAGCCTGCGCGCGAGCACGCATCCAAGCAGCGCGGGGGCGACTTTGACGGCGTTCCGGTCGTAGAAGCTTCGCGGCAGGGCCTCCATTATGCTGGCTTTCATGCCTGCGCAGCTTCGCCTGATCAAGCCGGACGAGCCGCGTGAATACTTTCACGCGGACTCGGCGGGGCAGCTTTGGGCAGGGTTGGCGTGCGTCCTAGGCGCGGTGGAGTTGACCACTCGCGGCTACGGCGGAGCCCTACGGCCGCTCCTCGCCGGTCCGGCTGCCGCGAGCCTTCTCTTTCTCGCCGCCTGGTTCGCTTTTACCTGGGCGGAGCGCAGGTGCACCTCCTACTGGCTCGGCTCAAAGAGCCTTGTCATCGGGCGCGGAATCCTGCGGCAGCGCGTCGAGACCGTAGAGCTGTGGCGCATTCGCGAGGCGCGCCTCGAGCAGAGCGCCGTGCAGCGGTTGCGCGGAGCGGGGGGCATCGCGCTCGTGCTCCACGATCCGTCGCGCCCGGTGCTCGTCTTGGGGCCAGTCGCGGCGGCTGAGAAGCTGCACCGCAAGCTGCGCGAGACGGTCGCGCGCGACCTCACACCTTCCGCAGAGCCTGCTCGAGATCGGCGATGAGGTCGTCGGCATCTTCGAGCCCGACGCTCATCCGCACCATCCCCTCGTCGACGCCGGCCCGCTGCAGCTCCTCCGCGCTGTAGCCGGTGTGGCTGAAGAGGACGGGCAGCGAGGTCAAGGTCTCGGGCCCGCCCAGGCTGGCTGCGCGGGCGATGAGCTGAAGGCCGTCCCAGAAGCGGAAGGCCTTCTCCTTGGTGCCGACGCTGAACGTCACCATGCCGCCGAAGCCGTTCATCTGCCGCCGCGCGAGCGCGTGGTCGGGGTGGCTCGCGAGCCCCGGATAGAAGACGCGGGTGACCGTCTTTTGCGACTCGAGCCATTCCGCAAGCCGCTGCGCGTTCGCACAGTGCCGCTCCATCCGGACCGGGAACGTCTTCAGGCCGCGCAACAGATCGTAGGCGACCTGCGCGTCGAGGGATGCGCCGAGCTGGTGGGAGAGCTTGCGGATGGGCTCGACGATCTCGCGCCGCCCGACCAGCGCTCCCGCGAGGTGGTCGCTGTGGCCGTTCAAGAACTTCGTCGCCGAGTGCATGACCAAATCCACGCCGAGCGACAGCGGCCGCTGCACGTAGGGGGTCGCGAAGGTCGAGTCCAAGAACGTGACCGCGCCGGCGGCCCGCGCGGCCTTCGCCACCGCCGCGATGTCCAGCACGCGCAAAGTCGGGTTGTTCGGCGACTCGAAGACGCACACCTTCGGCCGCACCTTCCCGCAGGCAGCGACCACTTCGCCCGGCTCCGCCAGCGAGAGCTCGACGCCGAACCGGGTGAGCACGTCGCGCAGGAGCTTGTAGGTGCCGCCGTAGAGCGCGGTGGCGGCGAGCGCGGTGTCGCCCGCGGAGAGGAGCTGCATCAACGCGGCGGTGGTCGCGCCCATGCCGCTCGCGAACAACACGCACGCCTCCGCGCCCTCCAAGGCCGCGACGGCGGCCTCCGCGGCGCGCACGGTCGGGTTCTCGTCGCGGCTGTACATGTAGAGGCCGCCTTCGCCGCGCTGGTAGCGCTCGACCGCGGCGGCGCTCTCGAAGCGGAAGGTGGTGGCCTGGACGATGGGGACGGTGACCGGCGCGTTGGCGCCCTCCGGCGATCCGGCGTGCACCGCGATGGTCGCGAGCTTGGGTTCGTCCATGGCGGCGCTGTACCAGAACGGGCGCGCCACAAAAAGAAGCCCCCGGGCGGGATGCCCGGGGGCGGGTGAGTTTCAGAAACGCGCTCCTCGGTAGGCTGGCGGGGGGGACCTTGAGCCCGATGCCGCGAAGACGCGTTTCGAGAGCGTGGAAGAGCACGCCGCATGCCAAGACCCAACAGCGCGGAATCTCGACGGAAGGGGACTCCGCGCCCCCCTGTCGTCATTGCAGGCGTGAAAAGGCGGGATTGCAATTGTGCAAGGCGCGCGCGGCCGCGCTCAGCGGAGAGCTACTGCAGGGCGATCAGCCGCTCGAATTCCGGCGCGCCCTTGAGCCCGTCGAACATCGGATCCGCCGAAAGCCACCCGCGGACCTTGGCAGGCTCCTTCTCCAGCGCCTTGCGCAAGGCCTCCAGCGCATCGCTCTGGCGCTCCCACAGCGAATAGAGCGCGGCGACGTTGTAGTTCAAGAGCACGTCGTCGGCGTTCAGCTCGCGCGCCTTGCCGTAGCAACGCTCGGCCTCCTGATAGAAGCCTTTTTGCGCGTACGAGATGCCGAGATCGAGCCAGCCTTCGTAGTTGTTCGGCTCGAGCCGCACCACGTCCTTGAGAAGCGTGATCGCGCCGCGGTAGTCCGCCTCGTCCATCAGCATGGCGGCAAGCTCGTGCCGGGCCAAGGCGTCGCTCGGGTCCAGCTCCATGGCGGCCTTGAACTGCGCCTTCGCCTCGTCGCGCTGGTCGAGGTCCGCGTAGGTCATGCCCAGGTTCAGGTGCGCGTCCGGATACTCCGGGTCGATCTCGATGGCTTCCTTGTATTGCTCGATCGCCATCTCATGCGCGTGGGTGGCGAGAAAGCAGGCCAGGTTGTAGTGAGCGGTGGCGCTCTCCGGCTCCAGCTTGAGCGCGGTGAGATACTCTTCCAGCGCGAGCGCGAATTGCTTCTTTTCCGCGTAGACGGTCGCGAGATTGTCATGCGCGTGGGCGGACAGGGGGTCGAGCTCGATGGCCTTGCGGAACTCGCGGATGGCCTCGTCGAGCCACCCGCGATCGGCGAGCTCGATGCCGCGCGAGTTGTGCTCGTCCGACCGCCCGGTCTTGTCCTGGCCTTTGGTGTCGCGCGCCATGCTATTTGGATAACACGAACGGGTGACGCGATCTGCCCGGAACGGTGACGCCGGACTGGCGCACACCGGCCGGGCAGGCGCCCGGTTGGCCGTCAGTCTCCGCTCGTACTGAAGGTGCCGAAATTCTTCAGGTTTTTGTTCGTCACCGTGGCCTTGGTGGTGTTGGCCGTCGTCGACGTGCCGCTGAGCGTTCCGGTCGCCGCGCTGAAGAGCTGGCGGACGTCGTTTCCGAACACCGTGACGACGCCCACCGCCGCGATGGCGATGAGCGCGACGATGATCAAGTACTCGGTCATTCCTTGCCCGGACTCCGAGCGCAAGAAGCGCGACCCGCGCACACGCCGCATCCACTTCGGCAACGAAAACCTATCCGCAACGAAACGCCGCATCGATGTCCTCCTGCGCGAACCGCGATTGGCTCGCGACGAAAGGGAGGCTACAAGCGGTGCCGGGCCGCGCCCATCGGTCAACTTCCGGGTGGACAGCGGCACCGGGTTCAGGTCGGCCGCAGGACGATAGGACAGCAGCGGGAGAGCGTTGCGCAAGAACAAGCAGGTGCAGCAGATCTGTGAAGAGCTCTTCCGCACCGTCGGCGCGGCGAAGGACATGTGCATCCTCGCGTGGGATTCCGCCTCGCCGCCGTCGATCGTGTTCGCGCAGGGCGCGCTCGCCGCGGTCTTCCAGAAGAGCGCGGACGAGCTCCTCGGTCAGCCGGCGTCTTCGCTGTTCGCCGGCGGCGAGCGTGCCGCGAGGGACCTGGCGTTGCTCTGCCAGACCGCGCCCGCCACCGAGCAGCGTCCGATGTTGCGCGCGGGCGCCCCCTTCGACGCGCAGCTCCTCTTGCGCGGATCGCCGGGCGGGGTGGTGGCCATCGTCCGCGATTTGACCGTGAGCCACAGCCAGGCCGACGCGCGGCTGCGGGTAGACGACCTGGCGCGCTTCGCGTCCCTGGTCGCGCACGAGGTGCGCAATCCGCTCAGCGCGGTGAAGATCGCGCTGCAGACGCTCGAGCGGCACGGGACGCTCGCACAGAACGACTTGCGCCGCACCTCCATCGCGCTGCGGGAAGTGCTCAACATCGAGCTGCTCCTCAACGAAGTGCTGGAGTTCGCCCGGCCGCCCTCGCTGTCGCTCGTGCCTGCGGATCCGCGCGCCGCCATCGAGGAGGCCATCGCCGGGGTCGAGCAGGAGTGGGCGACCCGCGGAGTCACTTTCGTGCGCCGGTTGCCGGATCGGATGGCGCCCACCGTGCTCGATCCGGTCCGGCTGCGCACCGCGGTGAAGATCCTCGCCCGCCAGGCGGCGGTCGCGGTCGACGAGACGGGCGGTGGGACAGTGGACATCGCCGTCAGAGAAATGGGGCAGGGCTTCGAAATCTCGGTCGCGGACACCGGCCGGACGCTGCCGCCGGAGCTTCGCGAGAAGGCCTTCGTCCCGTTCACCCCGCAGCGCGCGCGAGGCAGCGGCCTCGGCCTGGCGGTGGTCTTGCGCATCGCCCGTGAGCACAAAGGCGAGGCCCGCATCGATGAGCGATCCGGCGGCGGAAATGTTATCAGTGTGACGTTCGCCGCCTCGTGATCGCATGGACTCCATCCTCATCGTCGACGACGACCGGTCCATCCGGGAGCTGCTCTCGATGCACTTGGAGGAGCGCGGCTTCGGCGTCATCGCGGCAGGGACCGGTGCCGAGGGCTTCCGGCTCGCCACCGAAGGCGCGCCTTCGGCCATCGTCCTCGACATGCGGCTTCCCGACGCCTCCGGCATCGACCTGATCCCGGAGTTGAAGAAACGCGCGTCGGAAGCGCCGGTCCTGATGATCACCGCCCACCACGACATGGCGACGACCATCCTCGCCATGAAGGCGGGCGCGTTCGACTACATCCACAAGCCGATCGACATCCAGGCCTTCGACGTCGCCTTGGATCGCGCGCTGGAAGTGCGCCGGCTCTCGAAGGGCAGCGACTACCTGTCGGTCGAGAGCAACCGCAGCTTCAAGATGGACGACATCGTCGGGACGTCCCCGTCGATGCAGCAGCTCTTCAAGGACGTGGGGCGGGTCGCGGCCTCGCGGGCGACGGTGCTGATCCAGGGCGAGAGCGGCACCGGCAAGGAGCTGATCGCCCGGGTCATCCACAGCTACTCCGCGGCTTCGAAGCCGTTCATCGGCATCAACTGCTCCGCCATCGTCGACACGCTCCTCGAGAGCGAGCTGTTCGGCCACGAGAAGGGCGCTTTCACCGGCGCCCTGCAGGCGAAGCCCGGCAAGTTCGAGCTGGCGGAGGACGGCAGCATCTTCCTCGACGAGATCGGCGAGCTCTCGGGAAACCTGCAAGCGAAGCTCTTGCGGGCGCTGCAAGAGCGGGAAGTCGAGCGGGTGGGCGGGGTGCGCCGCATCGCCATCCGCGCCCGCATCCTCGCGGCGACGAATCGCGACCTGGAAACCGAAGTGACCGCAGGCCGGTTTCGCGAGGACCTCTACCAGCGCTTGAAGGTCGTGACCCTGTCCCTTCCGCCCTTGCGCGAGCGGCCCGAAGACCTGCCGCTCCTGGTCGAGCACCTGCTGATGAAGATCAACCAGCGCCTGCACAAGAACCTGCGGCGGGTGCCTCGCGAGGTGCTGGAGAAGCTGCAGCGGCGCGCCTGGCCGGGGAACGTGCGCGAGCTCGAGAACGTGCTCACCCGGGCGGCTGTCCTTTCACAAGGCGATATGCTGCTTGAAGAACATCTGGTCGAGCAGCCGAGCGCCGCGGCTCGGGCGCAGGCGGCGACGGCGGCGGTAAAAGCGCCCGAGAACGATCGAATCCAGACACTCAACGAAATCGAGCGGCAGCACATCGAGCGGGTCTGGGCGTTGACGAACGGACACCGGGGGAAGACTTGCCAGCTTCTCGGTATCTCGCGGCCAACGTTGGAGCGGAAGCTGCGCAAGTACGGACTGTCCGCGGAAGGTTCCTGAACGTTTCGTTCAATCGTTTTTACATTTTGGGCGCCTGCTTGTGAACGTTCCGTTCAACCGACCCGTCCGTAGGCTTTCGGTGCGATAGTGCACAATCGCGAAACAACAAGCGTTTTCCGGATGTCCACCTGTTGGCACGGGTAGTGCTCAAGCAAGGCTCCGCAACCACTCTCGCTCGGAGCCTCCCGCATGCGTCCCCAAATCGCCGACCCGCGCTACCAGCAGCAGTTCCAGCCCCTCGCCTCCCCGAGCCTGCCGCCTGCGGACGTCGTCGACTTCCGCGGCTACTTCAAGGTGGAGACCTTCGGGCACAGCGCCGTCATCTATCGGCCCGGCATGCCCGCGGACAAGGTCTATCTGCTCCGCTCCGGCCGCGTCCGGCTGCTCCGCCAGGGCAAGGGCAAGAGCCGTTCGGTGCTCTCGATCCTGAAGCCGGGCGACCTGTTCGGCGAGGTGCTCCGGCCGGAAGGCTCGCTGATGGAAGACCTCGCGGTCTCCTCCGGCAAGTGCGAAGTGTGGAGCATCGAGGGCCGCGACTTCCGCGCGCTGCTCGAGGCGCGTCCGGCCCTCGCGGTCGACGTCATCCGCGCCCTGAACGAGCGCGTCCGCCAGCTCCGCCAGCGCGTTCTCGGCCTCACCCGCAAGGACGTCCCGGCCCGGCTTGCCGAGATGCTCCAGGCGCTGGCGCAGGCCCACGGCGAGCGCATCGCCCCCGGAAATGAGCTCTGCCTGCACGGCATCACGCAGCAGGATCTGGCCGACCTGGTGGGCGCCTCGCGCTCGTTCGTGTCGACCCTGATCAACAAGATGAAGCGCGATGGCCTGCTCGCGAACCAGGGACGGCTCCTGGTCCTCCGCGACGAGGAAGGCCTCAGCAAGGTTGCCGCTCGCGAGAAGTAGCGGGCGGGCGGCGGCGACCCCCAGGTCCGAGATCCCCCCCTCGCACCTGCTGGTCGCTGCCGCCATTTTTCTTGCTCGCCCGAAAGTCCCCTCGGTTCCGCAAACGACAAGGGCCGCTCCTTAGGGCGGCCCTTCTCGTTTTCAGCTTTTCGCGGAGCTGCGGAGCTCTCGCAGCTTCGCTCCTGACCAAAAGCTCGCGTGGCGCGAGTGCGGCGCTCAGGCCTTGGCGGCCGGCTCCTTGTCCTTCTTCGGCTTCTTCTCCTTGGCCGGCTTGTCCGCCTTCGGCTTCTTCTCGGCTGCGGGAGCGGCTTCCTTCTTCGGCTTGTCCGCAGGCTTCGGAGAGTTCGCGTACTTCTTGTTGAAGCGGTCGATGCGGCCCTGGGTGTCGAGGAGCTTCTGCTTCCCAGTGAAGAACGGGTGGCAGTTGCTGCAGATGTCGAGCTGCACTTCGCCGCTGGTCGAACGGGTCTCCCACTGCGCGCCGCAGGCGCAATGGACCTTGGCGGTGGGATAGGCCGGGTGGATGTTCTCGCGCATCGTCTTCTCTCTGAACGGGTCCGCGGAGTGCTCGCGCGAGCTGCGCGGGGTCTTCCGCCGGACGTAAAGGGCGTGAGTGCATAGCGGAAAGGGCGCTTTCGCGCAACCCGCTTGACTTCGAGGGGGAGCCGGACGAGCGTCCGGTGCCCGTGCGGTGGCGCCTCGACCGAGCTGTGGTTGTGCTGTCCCTGGTCGGGGTTTTGCGCATCGCGTGGTTTCATTTCGTGTCCGAGCCGCTCCACGAGCCACGCCGCCCGCACATCGACGCGCGGTTTGCGAAGCTGCGGGTGCTTCTGCCCGCGCAGGGCGAGATCGGGTACCTGAGCGATGACCCGCCGACGGCGCGCCCGACCGACGATCCGTCGCCTCCGGGGACGCAGCTCTACGAGGAAGCGCAGTTCGCGTTGGCGCCCCTGATCCTGCGCAACGGGGACGACACGAGGCCGGTCGTGGTCGCGCAGGTTCGCGACGCCGACCATCTGGATGGGCTCGCTCGCGAGCATGGCCTTCGAATCGCGGTAACCGCCGGTCCCCACCTCGCCATCTTGCGCCGATGATTGCGCTCGCGGTCTGCGCCATCTGCCTGTCGGGGGCCGGACTGGTTGCCGCCGGAATCCCGCACGGATCGCGGCCGCTGAAAATCTCGCTCGGGCTCGCGCTCGGGCTCGGCACCTGGTCTGCGGCGTACGCAGCGCAGTGGATCGCGTTTGGCGCGCGAGGGACGGGGTGGAAGGACGCCGCGCTGGGCGTGTTCGGCGTCGGGCTTCTTCTGTTTGCGCGGCGCCGCGCTGGAACCGCCGCGCAGGGCTCCGGGGTTCGTCGCGCCGTTCTGGCGACGGGTGGCAGCGAGCGCCCGAAGACGGCCGACGGCGAGGCGGCGGAGACGGCCGGCGCCGAGGGGGCGCAGGCGGTCGGCGGCGAAGCGGCGGAGCCGGCTGGGCGTTGGCTCGCGGTGCTCTTCGCGGTCGCTTGCGTGGTCTGTGCCGCAGCGTTCGTCGAGCACACCTGGCGGCTTCCCGATGGCGGCTGGGACGCGTGGATGACCTGGAACCTGCGCGCGCGGTTCCTGGTGCGCGCGGCCGATGCCCGCGACGCCTTCTCGCCGGGGATGCTGTATTGGGCGCACCAGGAGTACCCGTGGCTCTTGCCGGGAGTGGTCGCGCAGGTGTTCCTGCTCTTCGGAGAGTCGTACACGGCTCCGGCGCTGGTGGCCTTCGCGTTCGCCGGGCTGTTGGTCGGGACGGTGGTCAGCTTCGTCGCGCAGCTCGAAGGGCGAAAGGTCGCCCTGCTGGCTGGCCTGGTCCTCTGTTCCACGCCGTGCTTCCCCTCCTTCGCGGCAAACCAGCAGTCGGACATTCCGCTCGCGGTCTACTTCTTCGCCGCGGCGGCGCTCTTGGAGCTGGGCCGGGGGCGCTTTCAAACCTTGGTCCTGGCCGGATTTGCAGCGGGCCTCTGCACCTGGACCAAGAACGAGGGCACCATCTTCGTCGGGTGCCTCGGGTTCGGCCTCTTCGTCTTCCGGCGCGAGGCGCTGGTGCCGTTCGGGCTGGGCGCGCTGCCCGGCTTCGCGCTGCTCGTCGCCTTCAAGCTCCTGGTCGCGCCGCCCAGCCCGCTCACCGAGCCGGGCCTTCTCGGACGGCTCGTCGATCCGCAGCGGTGGCTGGTGCTTCTCGCGGACGTCGCCCGCAGGCTCGTCTATTTCCAAGCCTTCGGGCTCTGGCTCCTGGCATGGATCGCTGCGCTGGTGGTGGCGCGGAAGCAGTTGCGGAGGTCGCCGCTCGCGCTGGCGCTGTTTCTCTCGTACGCGGCCTGCGCCGGCATCTACCTCGGCGTGCCGTATCCCTTGCACTGGATCTTCAAGTCCTCCGCCGACCGTCTCTTCATGCAGCTTTGGCCTTCTGCGATCCTGTTGACGCTGCCAGCGCTACGGCGAGCCACAGCGCGTACATGACCTTGTTGTCGTAGAGGAGATCGTGGGCCTGGGCGACCGCGACGAAGGCCAACAGCGCGGCAAGCCCTCCGGCCGACCGCTTGCGCACGAGCATCACAGCCGCCGCGCCCAAGAGCCAGAAGAGGCAGAGGAGCCCGAGCGGTCCGGTCTCGGCCAAGGTGGAGAGCTCGAGGTTGTGCGCCCAGGTTCGCATCGGGAACGTCTTGTCGACGCGGTCGTAGTAGGCGCCGCACACCCGCGGATAATTGCCGAAGCCGATGCCGCGCAAAGGGTGGTCGCGGATGATCTCCTGCGCGCGTGCCCAGATGAAGACGCGGTCCCCATTCGCTTGCGCCGAGAACGAGCTGCGGAAGCGCTGCCGCACGCCGGGCTGGAGCGCCGCCACCAGGAGGACGCCGGCGAGGATTGCGCCGAAGACGAGGCGGTTGCGGGTCATGAAGAGGATGGCAAGCGCGGCGACGGCGAGGCCGAGCCATGCAGCGCGATCGAAGGTGACCGCCACCGCGGACAGCGAAAGAGCCACCGCGATGGCGAAGAGCGAGCGCCGCTTTTCGATGACGCCGGAGGCGAGCGACCCCGCGAGGAGCGCGGTCAGGATGGTCGCGATGTGCCCGAACGTCAGCCTGGAGATGAAGAATCCCATCGCGCCGTAGCGCCCGGGGACGCCCGGCGCCTGCACCAGCGCCGCTTGCGAACGCAGCCCGGCGAGATGGACGAGATCGACGCCAGTCCGGTACTGCACGAGCCCGACCACGGCCGCAATGGAGAGCCCGATGGCGGCGGCGGCGAAGAGCGGCGTTCTTGGCTGCTTGCGCAGGCCGTGCGCGACGACGAAGTATCCAAAGAGCGCGCGCCAGAGCGTGGCGAACGCCAAGGGCGGCGCGCCGAACGGCGAGACCAGATCGGAAAGAATGCAGACCAGTACGAAAGCCGCGGCAGGAAGATCGAGCGGCGTCCGCAGCGGCCTCGGCGGATCGAGGAAGAGGCCCAGCGCGGCGACCGCCAGCGCAATCTGCATCCCGGCGATCGAGATCGGAACGAAGAATCCGTGGCCGACGAGCCCGACGGTGACGAGCAGCGCGGCAATGCGGCGGCGGTCCAAGCCGCGCGTACATACTACAGTGCGCGGGTGATGTTCCGGGCCTTCGCGGTGGCCTTCGGGTTCCTCTCGGCCGTCGCGTGCAAGCCGCCTGTGCCGATCCTCGACTACCATTCGGTGGGGACCACCCACGACCAGTTCGCCATTCCCACGGCGCAGCTCGAACGCCAGCTAGACCTGATCCTCGATCGTGGGTTTCGCACCATCTCGCTCCACGATCTCGCGCTCGGCAAGTTCGACCGGCGCTGCGTCGTCCTCACCTTCGACGACGGCTTTGCCGATGCGCTGACCACCGTCTTGCCGATGCTGCAGCGGCGGGGGATGCGGGCGACGTTCTTCGTGGTGACGGATTTCGCCGGCCAGCCGGGGTTTCTCACTTGGGACGGAGTGCGCGCGCTCGAGGCGGCGGGAATGGAGATCGGCTCGCACACCGTCGATCACCTTCGGCTCCCGGACCTCGCTCCTGCCAAGGTGCATTGGGAGCTGCGCGAGTCGAAGCGCCTCCTCGACAACCAGCTCCGGCGGCCGGTCGAGGCGGTGGCCTATCCGTACAACTCGGTCCGCGTGTGGATGCTGGAGGCCGCCGCCGAGGCTGGCTACCGCATCGGCGTTTCCGGCTACGTGCACGGGAGCGGCGATCCGCTCGAGCTTGCGCGCTACAGCGTCGCCCCGGGGATGACGAACGACGAGCTCTTGCGTTTCCTCGGCGAGCGCTGAAGCCGCTACCGGCTCATCGAGTCGAGGAACTCCTTGTTCGACTTGGTCCCGCGCATCTTGCTCAGCAGAAATTCCATTGAATCGATGGTATTCAGTGGATGCAAGAGCTGGCGGAGGATCCACACCCGGTTGAGCTGCTTCTCGTCCATCAAGAGCTCCTCCTTGCGGGTTCCGGAGCGGTTGATGTCGAGGCAGGGGAAGATGCGCTTCTCCATCAGCTTGCGGTCGAGGACGATTTCGGAATTGCCGGTGCCCTTGAACTCTTCGAAGATCACTTCGTCCATGCGCGAGCCGGTGTCGACGAGCGCGGTGCCGATGATGGTCAACGACCCGCCCTCCTCGACGTTGCGGGCGGCCCCGAAGAAGCGCTTCGGCTTGTGCAGCGCGTTCGAGTCGACGCCGCCGGAGAGGATCTTGCCGGAAGGGGGAACGGTCGAGTTGTAGGCGCGGGCGAGGCGGGTGATGGAGTCGAGCAGGATGACCACGTCGCGGCCGCCTTCGACGAGGCGCTTCGCCTGCTCGATGACCATCTCCGCCACCTGGACGTGCCGGGTGGCCGGCTCGTCGAAGGTGGACGACACCACCTGGCCGCGCACCGTGCGCAGCATGTCGGTCACTTCCTCGGGGCGCTCGTCGATGAGGAGCACGATCAGGAACGCGTCCGGATGGTTGGCGGTGATGGCGTGGGCGATGTCCTGGAGCAGCACCGTCTTGCCCGCGCGCGGTGGCGCGACGATCAGGCAGCGCTGTCCGAAGCCGATCGGGTTCAAGAGGTTGATGATGCGCGTCGACATCTCGGTGTTCTTGTGCTCGAGGTTGATCGCGCGGGTCGGGTAGAGCGCGGTGACGTTGTCGAAGAGGAGGAGCTGCTTGCCCTCCACCGGCTCCAAGAAGTTGATGCTGTCGACCTTGAGCAGGGCGAAGTAGCGCTCGTTCTCCTTGGGCTGGCGGATCTCGCCCTCGATCATGTCGCCCGTGCGCAGGTTGAAGCGGCGGATCTGCGAGGGCGAGACGTAGATGTCGTCCGGGCCCGGGGCGAAGGAGAAGTCCGGGCTGCGCAAGAACCCGAACCCATCCGGCAAGACCTCGAGGACGCCGTCCGCCTTGATGGGCGTGTCGTCCTTCTGCGCTTGCAGGATGTGAAAGATCAGCTCCTGCTTGCGCAGGGCGCCTGGCGCCTCGATGTTGAGCTCGCGAGCGAGCTTGGCGAGAGCCAGGATCTTCATTTCCTTCAGTTCGGACAGGTTCATCAGGGGCGTTTCTTGACCGAGGGGCGCAGCCTGCCCGGCCGGGCGGCGCGCGAACGTGGTGGGACGGGCGCTCTCGCCCATCGTACGCTTTGGGTGTTTAGCGCGGGCGGACCGTAACCAAGTGCCGGCTTGGTGTCAACGTCGCGGCGGATGCGGTAGATTTTTCGCGTGGCCGTCGACGTGAAAGAGGCCGTCCGCAACCCCACTGACCTTGGACAGCGCGCGAGCGAGCTTCGCGAGGCAATTCGCGAGGCCAGCCATCGCTATTACGTCCTCGACCAGCCGACGCTGAGCGATGCCGAATACGACCGGCTCTTTCGCGAGCTGGAGGAGCTGGAAAAGGAGCATCCGGAGCTGTCCACGCCGGACTCGCCCACCCAGCGCGTCGGGGCGGCGCCGAGCGAGAAGTTCGCCAAGGTCACCCACCACAAGCAGATGATGTCGCTCGCGAACGCGATGAACGACGAGGAGCTCGTCGAGTTCGACGCGCGGGTCCGCAAGCTCTTGGGCGAAGAGCCGGTCACTTACGTGGTGGAGCCGAAGCTCGACGGGCTCGCGGTGACCCTCCATTACGAGGAGGGGAGCTTCGCCCTCGGCGCGACCCGCGGGGACGGTCTCATCGGCGAGGACGTGACCCAGAACCTGCGCACCATCAAGTCGGTGCCGCTGCAGCTCGCGGAAGGAGCGCCCAAGAGCCTGGAAGTGCGCGGCGAGGTGTTCATCAACAAGAAAGACTTCGTGCGGATGAACGAAGACCGCGAGAAGGCGGGCGAACCGACGTTCGTCAATCCGCGCAACAGCGCCGCCGGGGCCTTGCGGCAGCTCGATCCGCGCATCACCGCGCAAAGGCCTCTGAGCATCTACTTCTACGAGACGACTGCCGAGTTCAGCTCGCACATCGAGAAGCTCGAACACCTGCGCAAGTGGGGGCTGCGGGTCAATCCGGAGAACCAGGTCTGCCGGTCGCTCGAGGACGTCCGCTCGGCGTATGCGCGGCTCCTGCAGAAGCGGCACGATCTGCCCTACGAGATCGACGGCAGCGTGGTGAAGGTCGACTCCGAGGACCAGCGCCGCCGGCTGGGCGCGGTGTCCCGGACTCCGCGCTGGGCCATCGCCTACAAGTTTCCCGCCGAAGAGGAAGCGACGACGGTTGTGGACATCCTGGTCTCGGTCGGGCGCACGGGCGCCCTGACGCCGGTCGCAGCGCTGACGCCGGTCTACGTCGGCGGAGTGACGGTTGCGCGCGCGACCTTGCACAACGAGGACGAGCTGCGCCGCAAGGACGTCCGCAAGGGCGATCGCGTCTTCCTGCGCCGCGCGGGCGACGTGATTCCGGAGATCGTGCGGGTGATCGTGGAGGCGCGCCCTCCCGAGGGGCTGCCCGAATTCCAGATGCCGCGCACCTGCCCTGTGTGCCACGCCGAAGTGCGCCGCGAGCCGGACGAAGCGGTGACTCGCTGCACGAACTTGAGCTGCCCGGCGCAGCTCGTGGGGAGGTTGCGCCACTTCGCGAGCCGCGGAGCGATGGAAATTGGCGGTCTCGGCGAGGAGACCTGCATGCGGCTCGTGCAGACCGGGCTCGTGCGCACGCCCGCGGATCTCTACGGCCTCACCAAAGAGCAATGGCTGACGCTCGAACGGATGGGCGAGAAGTCGGCGGACAATCTTCTCGCCGCCCTTCAGGCTTCGAAGAAGACGAGCCAGCGGCGCTTCATCCTTGCGCTCGGGATCCGCATGGTCGGGGAAGCCACCGCGCTGGCGCTGGCGCGAAAGTTCGAGACCCCGCAGGCGCTGCTTGCCGCATCGCTCGAGGACCTGCAGTCGGTGCGCGACATCGGGCCGGAGGTGGCGGCGCAGATCTTCGGCTTCTTGAGCCAGCCGGAGAATCGCTCGGCGATTGAACGGCTGCTCGAGGCCGGCGTCCAGCCCTCACCCGAAGCGGCTGCCGCGGCTGCCGGAGCCTTTGCCGGCAAGACCGTGGTGCTGACGGGAACCTTGTCGCGCTTCACCCGCGAGAACGCCAAGGCCGAGATCGAGCGCCGCGGCGGCCGGGTCTCCGGCAGTATCAGCAGGAAGACCGATCTGTTGGTCGCGGGCGAAGAGGCCGGCAGCAAGTTGAAGAAGGCGCAGGAGTTGGGCGTGAAGGTGGTGGACGAAAATCAATTCGCGGAGCTTCTGCAATGAAGGCCGCCTCGGTGGAGGTTCGGCCATGATCCGCGCCGAGCTGTTCGTGAAGGGGCTGGTGCAGGGCGTCTTCTACCGAGCGAGTGCGCGCGAGGAAGGCGAGCGGCTGGGGCTCTCCGGCGAAGTGCGCAACCTGCGCGACGGCCGCGTTCACGCGGTGGTGGAAGGGCCGCGCGAGGTGGTGGAAGACTTCATCGCCTGGTGCCGGAAGGGCCCACCCTCGGCGCGAGTCGAGGACGTTCAGGTCGAGTGGACGCCGGCCACCGGCAACCACCGCGGCTTTCGCGTCGGCCGCTGAGTCCGCGGCCGGGACGCGACCCGGGTCACCGCGGCCGGCGGTGCAGCACGCCGTTGGTCGTCGCTCCCCAGACCTCGCCGCGATCCAGCGCGACGAGCGACAGCGGCAGCATGGACGCGTGCTGCGGCGTCCACGAGGTTCCGTCCCAATGCCAGAGATCGAAGTTCGTCCCGTCGGGTTTCGGCGAGCCCATTGCCCAGATGTCGTCCGGACCGCGCGCGGACATGGTCGCGAACGTGAACGTGCCGGCGTCGTTCCAGCGGACGCCGTCGAAATGCAGCAGGCGATCGCCCGAAACCCAGATCTCGCCGCCGCCGCTCTGCACGATGCTTCCCAGTTGAGCGCCGGGAAAGTCATGCCGTTCCCAGCTCTGGCCTTGGAGATGCCAGAGGGTCTGGGCGGTGACCACCCACAGGTCGCCGTCCGGGCCGGCCGCGATGGCAGTGGGAAACGTCATGTCGGGCGGGGCGGTGAACGGCGTCCACTGCCCGTCCCATCGCCAGGCGGTCCAATCGATCTGACCCTGGCTGGAGAAGAGCGAACCCACGGTCCACAGGCGACCGGGACCGCCCGCCGCGAGGTGCATGAGCTCCCATCCGCCGCTCGGCGCGGCGATCGGGTGCAGCGACGTCCCGTCCCAGTGGGCGATGGCGCCGATCTCGTCCATCGTCCACAGATCGTCATCCGACGTCACCGCAACCGCGATGACGAACCCGGGCGCCCACGGCATGCGCCGGAAAGTCTGCCCGTCGAGATGCCAGAGGCCGCCGGCGAAGGTCGTCATCCAGACGCTGCCGCCGGCCGTCGCCGCGACGCCTGTGACGTCCAAGGGGGCGACCTGGAGGTCGCTGCCAGAGGGCTGGCCGTCGAGCCGCTTCAGCGCGCCGCCTTCCCACGCCAGCGCCTTTCCGCCCGGGAGCACGTGCGGCGCGTGAAAGGCGGAGCTCGTCGCCGGCTGCAAGCTCCAGCGCGTTCCGTCCCAATGGTGGACCTGGGCCGGCCCGTCGAAGAAGGCAGGATCGAGGGCGATCCAGACGTCGCTCGAGCTCGAGCCGCGGATCCAGCGCGGGAAGCCGGTGGTCGGGATGGAAAAGCCTGCATCGGTGAAACCGCCGGCGCCTCCGCGCAGCACGTGGAGTGTGCCGCCGGGCTGGCCCGGCCCAGGGCGGAAGGCGGTCGCGACGAAGAGCCAGACCTCTCCAGCCGCAGACGCCCAGAGGGACGTCGCGAACATTCCTGGCGGAGGTCCGCCGATGTCCTGCCAGGCGGTCCCGTCCCATTGCAGGACGCGGTCGCCGCCAGGGGTCAGCGCCCACGCATGGCCTTTCCCGTCTCCCCACGGCGAGTGGCCCGCACCGGCCGTGGACCACTGCGAACCGTTCCAGCGCAAAAGGGTGCCGCGCTGGCTGGCGGCAAACGCCTCCGGGCCGTCGCCCCAAATCTCGCTCACGAAGTCGTTCTGTGGCAGGGGAGACGCCGCCGATGTCCAGACGGCACCGTCCCAGTGGAGCAGGGTCCCGGATCCGGCCAGCCAGAGGTCGTCATCTCGACTTCCATACGCCGCGGTCACCACGGTCCCCGAGACCGGCAAGCATTGCCGTTCCCAGCGGCCGCCGGAGAGCCGCAAGACCCCGGGCGCGCCACCCGACGCGTCGGCGATGACCCAGAGCCCCTGCTCGTCGCCGGCGACGAATCCCGAGGTCAGTCCCGACGGCGTGCTTTCCATGCAAAAGCCGCCGCTGCACGGAACCGGTCCGTTGACGGGCTCCGTCCCTTCAAGGGAGTAGGCGGCGGGCGCGCAGGACGCGCTCGACGCGGCCGCCCCCGCATCCGCGGGCGCCCCTGCGTCCGGCGCTGGCGACGATCCGCCGCCCGGGTCAGAGGACGCTGTGCCTGCGTCGGTGGTCGGCGCGCCACCAGCGTCGGTGGAAGAGGCGCTGCCGGCGTCGGACGGATCGGCTGCCGCTGGAGGTGGTGCCGCCGGGGAATGGCTCGCCCCTGACGTGCACGCGCACACGAACATGAGACCGACTGCCGCTCCCCAAGCGCGCATGGCTTGTCCCCCGGCAACGAAGCTAGGCATCGGCCAGTTCCCTGGCAGACGATCGTGGAAAGGCCGAAAAGCGGGCGAGGGCTCGGACCTGCTGGCTAGCCGTGGCGCTTGACCAAGGTCCCCCGCGCGCCTAGACGAAGGGCCCCATGCAGCTTCCCATCTTCACACCTCTCGACCGTCTGATCCTGAGCGCGCAGAAGCCGTCGCGCTACGCCGGCGGCGAATTGAACGCGGTTCACAAGGACCTGTCGAAAGCGCGCGTCACCTGGGCGCTGGCCTTTCCCGACACGTACGAAGTCGGCATGAGCAACGTCGGTTTCCGGCTGCTCTACCATGCGCTGAACGAGCGGCAGGACGTGGCCTGCGAGCGGCTCTTCATGCCCTGGCCGGACATGGAAGCAGCGCTGCAGGCTGCGCGGTTGCCGCTCTTTTCCATCGAGAGCCGCGCGCCTTTGAAAGCCTTTGACGTCGCCGGCTTCACGCTGCAGTTCGAGCTTTGCTACACGACCGTGCTCGCGATGCTCGATCTGGGCGGCATCGCGCTGCGCTCGAGCGACCGGAAGCGCGAGGATCCGCTGATCCTGGGCGGCGGTCCCTGCGCCTACAACCCCGAACCCGTCGCCGATTTCTTCGACGCGTTCGTGGTGGGCGAGGGCGAAGAGGTGGTCCACGAGATCACCGACGCGGTCGCGCAGTGGAAGGCGGCGGGCGCGCCGCGCGCGGATCTGCTCTGGCTCCTCGCCGAGATTCCGGGCGTCTACGTGCCGTCCTTGTTCAAGCCGCACTACAACGCCGACAAGACCATCGCCCGGTACGAGCCGCTGAAGCCCGGCTACGAGAGCATCGTCCGGCGCGTGGTTCCCGACTTGAACCTGGTTCCGCAGGCGGAAAAGCCGATCGTCCCTTTCATGCAGACGGTGCACGATCGGCTGCCACTCGAAATTCAACGCGGCTGCACCCGCGGCTGCCGGTTCTGCCAGGTGGGAATGATCACCCGGCCCACCCGGCAGCGCGACCCGAACGAGGTCTTCCAGATCGCCGAGAAGGGATTGGACGCGACCGGCTACGAGGAGGTGGGCTTCTTGAGCCTCTCCGCCGGCGACTACTCCTGCATCGACGGCGTGCTCGAAGACTTCTTCGACGAATTGGGCCCGGAGAACGTCGGCATCTCGCTGCCTTCGCTCCGCACCGAGACCATGTCCGAGCGGCTCACCCAGCAGATCAAGCGGGTGCGAAAGAGCGGCTTCACCGTCGCCCCGGAGGCCGCCACCGAGCGGATGCGCCGGGTGATCAACAAAGGCAATGCCGAAAAGGACCTGCTCCACGCCGTCGACACCATCTTCGCGGCCGGTTGGGACTTGGTGAAGTTCTATTTCATGATCGGCCTCCCCACCGAGCGCGACGAGGACGTCCGCGCCATCGTGCAGGTCTGTGCCGAAGCGCTCCGCCGCGGCCGCAAGAAGAACCCGCGGGCCGAGATCAACGTCGGCGTCTCCACCTTCTGCCCAAAGCCCTTCACGCCGTTTCAATGGGACCCGATGATTTCGCTGTCCGAGACGCAGCGGAAGCACGGCATCCTCCGCGACGAGCTGCGCAAGCTCGGCAAGGGCTTTCGCGAGCTGCACATCAAGCCGCACGACGCCAAGGCCGGCGCCCTCGAAGGTGCGCTGGCGCTGGGCGACCGGCGGCTCGCAACCGCGGTGCTGCACGCGTATCGCGAAGGGCAGCGGCTCGACGGATGGACCGAGCACTTCCGGCTCGAGGTCTGGCAGCGCGCGTTCGCGAAGTGCGAGGAAGAGCACGGCGTGGGCCTCGCCTTCTTCGCCCACCGCGAGAAGGGCAAGGACGAGGTGCTGCCCTTCGATCACATCGACTGCGAAGTGACCAAGCCCTACCTGTGGAAGGCGCGGATGGCGGCGCTTTCGGAAAGCCAGGTTCCGGACTGCGCTTACGGCGAGGAGATCTGTACCGCCTGCGGGGCCTGCGACTACGAAGTGGTGGACACCATCGTCTACCAGCCGAGCGACTACAAAAAGCAGCCGCCGCGCGAGGCGGCGCAGCTCCCGAAAGAGCGGACGCTGCTCCGTATGCGCTACGCGAAGGAGGGGCGGGCGACGGCGCTCAGCCACCTCGAGACGATGACCGCACTGCTGCGGACCTTCCGCCGCGCCAAGCTCGGCATCCCGCACTCGCAAGGGTTCCATCCGAAGCCGAAGGTGAGCTTCGGGCCGGCCTGCCCGGTCGGGACCCAGAGCCGCGCCGAGTATCTCGACGCCGAGCTCTTCGGCGCGCTCGATCCGGAAGAGGTGGCGGCGCGCATCCGCAAGGAGCTGCCGGAGGGATTCGCGCTGATCGAGTGCGAACCGCTCTTGCCGAAGTCGCCGGCGCTGAACCAGAGCATCCGGGGCATCGAATATCTGGTGGAGCTGCCGGATTCCGCTCCCGATGTTCCCGAGCGGCTGGCGGGCTTCGCGGCCCAGCCGGAGGCGAGCGTGGTTCGGATGCGTGAAGGCAAGGATCCGGTCCGCGTCGACTTGAAGCGCAGCGTCGACAACCTGGTCGCGGCGGGGCCGCGCACGCTCCGCTTCACCCTCAAGGCGGGCGAGACGGAGGCGGTGGCCCGGCCTTCCGAGCTGCTCACCGCCCTGTTCGGAGCGGAGTGCGTCAAGCCCGGAGTGGCGATGTTGAGCCGTGAAGAAGTCGTCTTCGGCGCGCCCGCGCAGCGGCCGTGACGCCAGGGCGCGAGCGGTCTGCAAGGCTGGCCACGCTACTGCGCGTGAACGATCTGTTTCGTTGTTTGCGGACCGGCCAACGCTGGTTGCGGGATCAAAAGTGCGATGCTACGCTGCATTCGATTGCTCCGGACTGTGCGCGTGCGCAGCGCCGGAGCCTCAGGGCGCTCGGGCTTCGAGGGGCGGCGCGCAGCCGCGCACCCCTCACAAGGCGCCACGAGCGAGGATTCGAGTGACCGTTCCGGGTCCACTTTCGGGAATCACAATCGAGCGCCAGGCTGGCGCTTTCTGGCCGTCGCGCGACTTCTTCGCGCGGGCCGGCAAAGGAACTTTCGATGTCCAACATCTTGGTGATCAACGCTTCGGGTCAGGAGACCCGGGTCGCGCTGATCGAGCAGGGAACCATCTCTGAGTACTACCTGGAGCGCAAGAACGAGAAAGGGATCGTAGGCAACATCTACAAAGGCAGGGTCGTCCGGGTTCTCCCGGGCATGCAGGCTGCGTTCGTCGACATCGGGCTCGAGAAAGCCGCCTTCCTCTATGTGGGCGACATCGTCGCCGACCCGACCTTCCCCGGCTTCTCCGAGGAAATGGACATCCAGGCGAGCGCGGCCCTTGGCGACCCGCTCGACGCGGAGGATCTGCCCGAGCCTTCGGAAGACGGCGCATCGGCGGAGCACGACCACGGGCTCGATGAGCACTCCGAACCCTCGCACGACTCTTCAGCAGACGATCATCCGCCGCACGAGCTGACGTCCACCAGCGCGGGGCAGGAAGCTTCCGCGGCGCCGTCCGAGTCTTTCGAGCAGGCGCGCGGCGAGGAGCACGCGGGTCCCGCGCAAGTGGCGCAAGGCGAGCCGCAAGCGGAAGCTGCGCAGGAGACGAGCTCGGTCCGCGAGCAAGGCGTGTTTGCCAATCGCTCGGCCGAAGGGACGTTCGCCGAAGGGTCGCCGTTCCGCGCCGACTCCTCGCGCGGCGACGATTCGCAAACGGCCTCCGCGACGCACGTCGAGCCGCCCGGCGAACGCGCTCCGGAAGCGTCGGTGGCGATGGCGGTCGGGCTCGAGTCGGGCGCGGCCGTTTCCGAAGCGTCGCCGGTGATCGACCCGGCGCCGGTCGCACCGACGCCGTCGGATGCGGAAGTCGTCGAGCTGAGCGCCGACGACGCGCTCGAAGACGAAGACGACGACGAAGACGACGACGAGGAAGAGCTGGACGAAGCCGACGCCGCCCATGCCGCGGCGGAGGAGCAGATCGCAGCCGAAAGCGCCGGCGAGGGCTCGAGCGACGCGGGGCCCGCGCAAGAAGGCACGAAGCTTCCCGAAGCGGGTGCGCGCGGGGTTCCGGCAGAGCAGCGGCCGGCGGCTCGCGAAGGCCGGCGGGGACGGCGGCGCGGCGGCCGGGGAAGGCGTCGCGGAAACGCCGAAGGGCCGCGTCCCGCGGGCGAGCACCACGCAAAGCCGCCGACGCGGAACGAACGCAGCGGCACCAACGGGAACGGTCACGACCAGCGCCGCGGCCAGGGCAACGGCTCCGAAAAGCGCGGCAACGGCCACAAGCGCCAGCAGATCCAGGATCTGCTCAAAGAGGGCGACGAGGTCCTGGTGCAGGTGGTCAAGGACCCCATCGGCACCAAGGGCGCGCGCATCACCTGCCACATCTCGCTTCCGGGCCGCCACCTCGTCTTCATGCCGACGGTCGACCACGTCGGTATCTCGCGCCGCATCGAGAACGAGAAGGAGCGCCGCCGCCTGCGCGAGCTGGTCGACAAGTATCGCCCCGCGGGTACGGGGTTCATCGTCCGGACGGTGGCCGAGAACGAGCCGTCGGAGAAGCTGACCGCGGACATCAAGTTCCTCTTGGGCCTCTGGAACGAAGTGGGCAAGAAGCGCGAGTCGATGAAGGCGCCGGCCTGCGTGCACCCGGACCTCGACCTCATCCTCCGCAGCATCCGCGATCTCTTCTCGGACGAGGTGGAGAAGCTGGTCATCGACGACCGCGCCGAATACGAGCGGGTGGTCTCCTTCGTCGAGCAGGTGGCGCCGGAGTTGAAGAACCAGGTCGAGCTCTACGGCGGCGAAGAGCCCATCTTCGACGAGTACGGAATCGAGCAGGAGCTCATCCGCGCCTCGAACCGCAAGGTGTGGCTGAAGTCGGGCGGCTACATCATCATCGACCAGACCGAAGCGCTGGTCGCCATCGACGTGAACTCCGGCCGTTACGTCGGCAAGAAGGGAGCCGGCGCTTCGCTCGAAGACACCATCACCAAGATCAACTGCGAGGCAGCGAAGG